>DATGIN010000080.1:0-64109 GCA_035295705.1 Caulobacteraceae bacterium | reverse complement strand
CGAGCAGGCTTTCGGCCAACATTCTCGCTCGTCGTGCGTCCGCCGCAAGGCGGCGGCCCTGTTGGACGAGGTAGGCGGCGATCCACAGGAACGCGGCGGCGGCCACCAGGATCAAACCGAGCTGGCCGGTAGCGTTTGGGTCGGCGAGAACCCCCGCCGGGCGCCGGCGCGTTAGCAGGTAGGCGATCGGAGCGGCGACGAGCACCAGCGACGCCAACGCCGTGGCGAGGTAGAGCGGCCCTGGGCTTGGCTCCGGCACGGTCTGGGCGACCTCGGCGGCCGCAAGGTCGAGCGGCGGGAGGTCGCTTCCGGGGCTCGGCTCCGCTGAGGGCGGCGCCGGCGCAGGCGCGTTGGCGGGCGCTCCGGCGCTGGCAGGCGCGAGCGCAAAGTCCTCGTTCGCCCCTTGCGGCGGCGTCGTTGGCCCCCCGAGGTCGAAGGGCTGCGCACGATTCCCCGGCATCGACGTTTTCGTGGTTCCCCTGACTGGGCGGCCGCACCCGCGCGCCACCGCACTGCACCTTCGCTCGACAGGCGGAGCCTAGTGGCGAACGGCCCTGACGGAAAGCGGGCATCGCGCCGCGCCCCGACCTGCGGCGAGCGGTAGACTTCGTCCGTGTAACGACGATAACAGAAGAACCGACACGCCTGTTGTCACCGGACGTTCACCCGGCCGGGACCTTACTGTCACTAAACTGACAAGTCCGGACCTTATTTCACCCGCGCAAGGATGGCGGCCGTTGAGGGCCGGCTCCAACGGGGACAAGCGGATGTTCAAACGAATCTCAGCGCTCGCGTTGGCGGCGCTGACGCTCAGCGCGGCTGCCTCGGTCCAGGCTGCGCAGATCACGGGCGCCGGCTCGACTTTCGCAGCGCCGATCTACAACAAGTGGGCGCAGGACTACGGCGCGCACGGCGGCGATCAGCTGAATTACCAGTCGATCGGCTCCGGTGGCGGCATCAAGAACATCGAGGCCAAGACGGTCGACTTCGGCGCCACCGACATGGCGCTCAGCGTGGCCGACCTCGACAAGAACGACTTGGCCCAGTTCCCGACGGTCACCGGCGGGGTTGTGCCGATCATGAACGTGCCTGGGATCAGACCTGGGCAGATCAAGCTGACCGGCCCCATCTTGGCCGGCATCTACCTTGGCGAGATCAAGAAGTGGAACGACCCCCAGATTGCCGCCATCAACCGCGGCGTGCCGCTGCCCAACCTGCCGATCACGGTCGTGCACCGTTCCGACGGTTCAGGCACCACATTCATCTTTTCCTCGTACCTCTCGCTGATGAGCCCGACCTGGAAATCCAAGGTCGGTCAAGGCACTGCGGTGTCCTGGCCGACGGGACTAGGGGGCAAGGGCAGCGAGGGCGTCTCGGCCTTCACCAAACAGACGCTCGGCTCGATCGGCTACGTTGAATACGCCTACGCGCTGCAGAACCACCTGACCTACGCGCTGATGCAGAACCGGGACCGCAATTTCGTTGCGCCGACGGAGGCGACGTTCAAGGCGGCCGCCGCCGGCGTGAACTGGGCGGACGCGCCGAAGAACGGCTTCAACGTCGTCATACTCAATGAGCCGGGCGCGCAGTCGTGGCCGATCGCCGGCGCCACCTTCGTTCTCGTCCACAAGCATGGCGGCGCCGACGCCAAACGGGTGCTGGCCTTCTTCGACTGGGGCTTCAGGAACGGGGACGCCGATGCGGCCGCGCTCGACTACGTGCCGCTGCCGCCGAAGGCCAAGGCGCTGATCAAGCAAAGCTGGAGCGGCATCCGCTGACGCCCGGTTTCATCTAGGGTTTTGCGCTGACGTCGGCCTTGCGGCCGGCGTCTGCCGCGTGTCTCAGCCAGGAGCCCATGGCCGCCGCTCAGCCCATCAGCCAGTCAAGATCTCCGCCCCGCGGCGCAGCGATCGATCCGCTGTTCAAGGCGGCTTGCCTGGCCGCCGCGACTGCGCTCCTGGCCGCGCTCGCGGGGATCGTCGTCAGCCTCGCGATCGGCGGCTGGCCGGCGCTCTCCAAGTTCGGGTTCGGCTTCTTCGTCAGCGCCACCTGGGACCCTGTCCGAGGCGTGTTCGGCGGGCTGGGGCCGATCGCCGGCACGCTGATCTCCTCGCTTCTGGCGCTGCTGTTCTCGCTGCCGATCGCATTTGGCGTCGCCGTCTTCCTCGTCGAGTTTTGCCCGATGTTGCTCAGGCGCCCGATCGGCATCGCGGTCGAGCTCCTCGCCGGCATCCCCTCGATCGTCTACGGCATGTGGGGCCTCTTCGTGCTGGCGCCCTTCTTCGCCACCGCGATCGAGGTGCCGATCATGGGCGCAGCGCCGCAGGGCTCGCTCTGGGAGCAGCTGACCACTGGCGTTCCGAATGGGGCCAACGTGCTGACGGCCTCCCTCGTGCTGGCGATCATGATCCTGCCGTACATGGCGGCGGTGCTCCGCGAGCTCTTCCTCACCGTGCCGGCCCAGTTGCGCGAGAGCGGCTACGGCATGGGTTCCACCGCCTTCGAGGTGGTGACCAAGATCACGCTGCCCTATGTGCGCCGCAGCGCGGTTGGCGCGGTCATGCTCGGTCTCGGGCGCGCGCTCGGCGAGACCATGGCCGTCACCTTCATCATCGGCAACTCGCACGATGTTCCAACCTCGATCTTCGCCTCCGGCTCGACCATCGCTTCGACGATCGCCAACGAGTTCAACGAGGCCACCAGCCCAATGCACTCGGCGGCGCTGATCGCTCTGGGCCTTGTGCTGTTCATCATCACCTTCACCGTTCTGGCCATCGCTCGCGCGTTGCTGGCTGAAAGGCAGGTCTAGCGGTGGGATCGCTGCGCAGATTCAGGCGCTCGGCCGTCGACGCGGCGTTCATGGGCTTCTGCTGGCTGGTGACCGCCGTCGCCCTGATCGCGCTGGGCTTCATACTGTGGTCGCTGGCCACGCAGGGCATCGGGGCCCTCGACCTGAAGGCGTTCACCCTGCCGACGGCGCCCTCGGGGTCGCCGGGCGGCCTACTGAATGCGATCGTGGGCTCGGTCATCACATGCGCGATCGCGATGATGATTGCAGCGATCGTGGGCGTGCTCGCTGGCACCTGGCTCGCCGAGTACGGCGGCGACACCCTCTATGCGAAGCTGATCAGGTTCCTGAACGACATCCTTTTGTCGGCGCCGTCCGTGCTCGTGGGTCTCTTCGTCTACAACATCCTCGTCGCGCACGTGATTGGCCGGTTTTCCGCGATTGCGGGATCGGTCGCGCTCGCCCTGATCGCGGTTCCGATCATCACCCGCACCACCGAGGACGTGCTCAAGCTGCAGCCGACGTCGCTGCGCGAGTCCGGCGTTGCGCTCGGCGCACCGCATTGGACGACAATCCGCAAGATACTGTGGCGTTCTGCCGGCAGCGGCATCCTGACCGGCGGCCTGCTCGCGTTCGCGCGCATCAGCGGCGAGACGGCGCCCCTGTTGTTCACGGCGCTGGGCAACCAGTATTTCAGCGTCGGGCTGCACCAGCCCTACTTCTTCGGCCTCGGGCAGCCGATCGCTGCGCTGCCGCTCGTCATCTTCCAATACGCCATGAGCCCCTACGACGACTGGCAGCATCTCGCCTGGGCGGGGGCTCTGATCATCGCGATCGCGGTGTTGGGAACGAACGTCCTCGCCCGCATCGTCACTCGGGAGCGCCGACCGTCATGACCGCAGTCGAAACCAGCGAACCCGTGACCGAAATAGCGGAGACCTACGAGCACTATGCCGCCGAAGTGCCGGCCGACCGGGTCAAGCTGCACGTCCGCGACCTCGACTTCTACTACGGCAAACACAAGGCGCTGCATGGCGTCACGCTGCCGGTGGTCGACCGTGGCGTGACCGCGCTGATCGGCCCCTCTGGTTGCGGCAAGTCAACGCTGCTTCGCGCGATGAACCGCATATACGGTCTCTACCCTGAGCAACGCGCCGAGGGCGAGATCATGCTCGACGGCGAGGACATTCTCGAGCGTCGGGTCGACGTCGCTACGCTCCGCTCGAGGGTGGGCATGGTGTTTCAGAAGCCGACGCCGTTCCCGATGTCGATCTACGACAACGTCGCCTTCGGCGTGCGCCTCTACGAGGGATTGAGCCGCCCCGACATGGATGCCCGCGTGGAGGAGGCCCTGCGCAAGGCGGCGCTCTGGGACGAGGTCAAGGACAAGCTCCGCCAATCGGGGCTGGGCCTCTCCGGCGGCCAGCAACAGCGGCTATGCGTGGCGCGCGGCATCGCGGTGAGGCCCGAGATCCTGTTGCTTGACGAGCCGGCCTCGGCGCTCGACCCGTTATCCACCCGCAAGCTCGAAGAGACGATCGTCGAGCTGAAGCGCGACTACACGATTGTCATCGTGACGCACAACCTGCAGCAGGCGACGCGGGTGTCCGACAACACCGCTTTCATGTACCTCGGCCGGCTGATCGAGTTCGCGCCGACGAGCGAGCTCTTTAGCGCGCCCAAGACCAAGCGGACTGCTGACTATATCGGCGGCCGGTTCGGCTAGCCCCGCGGCCCAAAAGGCCGGCTCTAGCAGTTGTGCCGGGCGATCTCGTGGCCGGCGTAGGCGCCCGCTCCGGCGCCGAGCAGGGTTCCGGGCCCGTGCCCGTGAGTGATCACGTTGCCGATCACCCCGCCGGTGACGGCTCCAAGGACGGTTCCGCCGACCACGTGGCGATGGCACCGGTAGCGGTGGGCGTAATAGTAGTGGTGCGGGTGGGCTTGAGCGGCCGGTGTCGAGAAACTCACCATCGCAGCGGCCCCGATCATCGCAAGGCCAGCGCCGAGTCCACGCATCTAGGGTCTCCGTCAAGTGAACGTGGCGGCTATAACGCGCGCTAACCTTGGCCGTTCCAAGGCGCTCCCTCCAACATTGTGATAGCCCCGGGCGGGAACCGCCCCGCTTCGTCCGGGTTGCGCCACCATAGAGGCCACGAGGACACGTCGATGCCGATGCGCAAGCCAAACAAGGGAGGCATCCAGGGCGAGGGCGACTACGTCTCTGGGCGCCGGTTCCAGGAAGAAGAGCGCAGTTTCGTCGAGACCGGGCCTGTCGCGGCGAAGGCGCGCGAGGCGGCCGATGCCCTCGACGGCCCCGAAGCCGCCGAGCTCGAAGAGGCCAGGCGGGTTTCGGCGAAGGGCAAGAGCCTGGGCAAGCGCGCGCGTAAGCGTCCGGCGGAGGAGGGCGGTCCGCAGAGGACCGAGGCCGACCCCCACGTCGACCGCCAACTCGATCACGGGCTCGAAGAAACGTTCCCGGCCAGCGATCCAGTCTCGATACAGCCTGGCAGCGACTGAAGAAGCGATCCGGCCCGGATACGCTGGCTTTCGCCGGCGCCGCTGCGGCTGCTAGCCTCGCGGCATGGCCAGATTCTCCGTCCAGTGGTGCGACCGTTTCTTGCGCCTCGCTGAAGAGGTCGCGAGCTGGTCGAAGGATCCCAAGGGCGGCGTGGGGGCGGTCCTCGTGGATGACCGCAAGAGGGTGATCGGCCTCGGCTTCAACGGCTTTCCTGACCGCATCCCGGACGATCCGGCGCTGCTCGCCGACCAGGAGGCCAAACTGCCGCGTATGATCCACGCCGAGATGAACGCGGTGCTGAACGCGGTCGCGCCCGTGCACGGCGCTACGCTGTTCACGACGCTGGCGCCGTGCGCCGAATGCGCCAAGCTGTTGATCCAGGCCGGCGTCGTCGCCGTCTTTCGCCGGCCCCATCCGGAGCATCGCCACGTGCGGTGGGCCGAGAGCTTCCGTACGGCCGAGACCATTCTCGCCGAGGCGGGCGTGGAGGTGGACACGGTCGAGCGGCAACGCTAGCGAGGCGCCTTGAGCGCCAACGATGGCGGGAGGCGGTCGTGGCCGAAGAGGATGTGCTCGCGCTCGCCGATCGGTTCGTGAGCGCTGTCGAGAGCGGCGACATCGCGGCCGTGCAGGCGATCTATGCGCCGGAGGCGCGCATTTGGCACAATTTCGACCGCGTAGAGCAGACGGTGGAACAGAACCTCAGGGTGCTGGGCTGGCTCGCGCGCACGCTCCCGCACCGCCGCTACCGAGTCATTCGGCGCGAGGCGCTGAGGGACGGGTTCTTCCAGCAGCACGTGCTGGAGGCGACGCTGCCGGATGGGACGGCCTGGTCGATGCCCGCTTGCCTCGTGGTGACGGTCAAGGACGGCCGCATCAGCCGACTGGATGAGTATCTGGACTCCGCGCAGGCCGCGGTGCTGCAGACGATCG
Source organism: Caulobacteraceae bacterium (assembly GCA_035295705.1). Classification (GTDB taxonomy): domain Bacteria; phylum Pseudomonadota; class Alphaproteobacteria; order Caulobacterales; family Caulobacteraceae; genus Poindextera. The sequence continues at coordinate 57,870 of DATGIN010000080.1, read as the reverse complement.
GACGATAGGGAAGGGACGACGATGGCCACGGAAAACCTGCAACTGCGCTCGCTCGTGAAGGCAAGCGGCGAGCTTGAGCTCTCGTTGGTCCCGGTTCCCGTTCCAGATCCCGCCGCCGACGAGGTCGTGGTTCGCATCGAGGCCGCGCCCATCAATCCCTCCGACCTTGGGCTGCTGCTCGGCCCGGCGGACACCGCGACGCTGAAGGCGACCGGCGGCAAGGACAGGCCGGTCGTCACGGCGACCATTCCCGAGCGGTTTATGCGCGGGGTCGCGCCGCGGGTGGATCAGTCGATGCCCGTTGGTAACGAAGGCGGCGGGGTCGTGGTCGCAGCGGGGTCTTCGCCGCAAGCCCAGGCGCTGATGGGCAAGGTGGTCGGCATCCTGGGCGGCGCGACCTACGCCCAGTACCGGGTGATCAAGGCCGCCGAGTGCTTGCCGATGCCGGACGGCGTCACGCCGGCCGAGGGCGCCGCGGCGTTCGTGAACCCGCTGACCGCGCTCGGGATGGTCGGGACGATGCGGCTGGAAGGGCACAAGGCGCTGGTCCACACGGCCGCCGCTTCCAATCTCGGACAGATGCTGGTCAAGCTCTGCAAAGCCGAGCAGATCCCGCTGGTGAACATCGTGCGGAGCGCCGAGCAGGAAGCGCTGCTGCGTGGCCTGGGCGCCGAGCATGTCTGTGATTCCTCGAAGCCCGGGTTCATGGGCGACCTCACGGACGCGCTCGCGGCAAGCGGGGCCACCCTTGCGTTCGACGCCATCGGCGGCGGGCCGCTCGCCGGCCAGATACTGACCGCGATGGAGATCGCCGCGAACCGCAACGCCAGCGGCTACAGCCGCTACGGCTCGACGGTGCACAAGCAGGTCTACATCTATGGCGGGTTGAACACGGGGCCGACCGAGCTCAACCGCGCGTTCGGGATGGCCTGGGGTCTCGGCGGCTGGCTGTTGACCTATTTCATCGCGAAGGTCGGACCGGCGGAGGCTGCAATGCTTCGCGCGCGGGTCGCGAGCGAGATCAAGACGACCTTCGCGAGCCACTACACCAAGACGATCTCGCTCGCCGAAGCGCTCGATCCAGCGGTGATCGCCGCCTACAACCGCCGCGCCACCGGCGAGAAGTACCTGATCAACCCCAGTCTTTAGACGATCGGCCTGAGGCCCGCGCCGAGGTTCGTCCAACCGAGCTTGGCGGCGTAAGCGCGCGCCTGTTCCGCACGCGCGGGCGTAAGGTGCATGCTCATGTAGCCCGCGCTGGCCATCCAACGGGCATGCGCCGAGAGCGGTGCGTCGGCAGCAACCTGCGGCGCCAGCCAAGCATGCACTTCGCGCCAGAAGCTCGGCCGGCTGCCGTCGACGTCGTCAAATCCGTACTCGTCGGCGAGGTCGGCGACGCTGAGCGACTGGCCTGCCTTCTTTCCGACTTCGGGATCCGCCGCCAACGCAGCTACCGCGCGGCCGATGAAGCGGGGCGTCTCGGAGTGGGCGAACTCGGCCTCCCTCTCGATCGCGTCGCGCCAGTTGGCCTCGGTCACGCCAAACCCTTCGAGGATCGCCTCCGAGCGCAGGAAGCCGGGGGAGAGCGCAAGCGACGTAACACCGGTCCCCACGAGGTCCCAGGCCATGGCATAGGCGAGGCGGATGACGGACGCCTTCACCAGGTCGTAGAGCAGTTGGCCGCGACAGCCGTTCAGTGGGCCGTCGCTCACCTCGACGATCAGTCCGCGGCCGTCCGCGATCATGAGCGGCGCGAGATGCCGGCTCGTGATCAGGTGGCTCACCACCGCCTGATCGATCAGCGCCCGCACGGTCGCGACGTCGAGGTCCCAGAACTTGGCGCCCCAAGCGACCGCGGAATCGCCGCCCCAGACGTCGTTGACCAGAATGTCGAGACGGCCTTCGTCGGTCTTGACGCGCGCCGCCAGCATTTCGACGTCGGCTTCGACCTGGTGGTCCACACGTATGGCGACGGCCGCTCCGCCGGCGGCCGCGATCATCTCGGCCGTCTCTTCGATCGTTTCCGGACGTCCGGGCGTGGCGGGCGCGCCGCGGGTGCTCCGCCCGGTGCAATAGACCTTGGCGCCAGCGGCCGCGAGCTCGAGCGCGATGCCGCGCCCGGCGGCGCGGGTCGCCCCGGCGACGACAGCGACCTGGCCGTCGAGCGGGCCGCTCACGCGTCAGCCTCTGCGGCGTCGAGGTGCAGGATGGCCGCCAGCGTGGCGAGCTTCTGGTCCTCGCTCCACGGCGGTCCGAGCGCCGCGCCCATCGCCTGCAGCCGCGTCTTCAGCGCCGCCTCTGACGTCCCGAGCCGGTCACCAGCCAGGGCGAAGAGCTCCCGTTCCACGGCGCGGTGCACGACCAGGCCGAGATCGCGGCAGGCGCCGGCCACGATGTCGCGATAGAGCTCGCCCTCGGCCGCGTGCATGCGCGCATGCACCCTGACGATATCCTCGATGCGCTCGGGCACACGGACGCCGCCGGTCGGGACGACAGCGGCGGAGACGGAACGGCCGGCGCGGCCAAGCTCCTCCAGCAGAGGGCGCAGTCCGGCGATCGCGTTTTGGCGGACGGCGCTCCGGACGCGCTCGACCAGCGCCGTCGCCTCGTCGGGCGGGATCTCAGCGGCCTGGTGATAGACCATGCGCTCGTCGCCGGTCGCGAAGGTGAAGCGGCGTCGCTCCACCATCTGCGGCTCAAGGCCCGAGCCCGCCACGGCGACGGCGGCCGTCCAGTAGGTATGCGGGCGGAAACCCAGAACTACCGCAGTCGCGCCCGCCGTCATGTTGACCCTCCATATATGAACCGTCATTTATATTCGACCCATGGCGCGGCGCAAGACGATCAGCGACGAGGACGTGCTGGCGGCGGCGGCGCGCGTGATGTTCGCGCGGGGGCCGACGGAGTTCACGCTCGCGGATGTCGCCGCCGAAGCCGGCATTGCGCCGGCGACGCTCGTCCAGCGCTTTGGCGACAAGCGGGGACTGGTGGTCGCCGCCATTGCCCAGGACAACGCCGCCTTCGCCAGCAACATGCGCGCCCTTCCGCCCGCCCGCGGCCCGGAGGCGGTGATCGATGTCTTTCGGCAGATGTTCCCGGAGGTGGGGGAGTCGAACGCCGACTACTTCGCGGACCAGCTTCTGTGGCTCAGGCAAGACATGCGCGACCCGGATCTCAACCGGCTGGCGCGCGAGCGGTTCGCGGTGCTGCGCGAGGTTGTCGCCGCGCGCATGCCGGATACGCCGATCGAGGAGACGCTCGCGGCGCAACTGGTCGAGGCGCAGTGGCAGGGCGCCCTGTTGCAATGGGGCCTCGAACCCGAGGGGCGGCTGGCCGACTTCGTCGCTCGCAGCCTGCAGGCTTGGTTCAACCTGATCGGCGCCGCCTGAGCGAGATGGCTATCGCCAACCACCGGCCTCTCGGCGGCCGTCATCTGGCGGCGCTGCCCCACGCGCGAAGGCCGCGGGCCGACGCGCCTGCGTTCCGAAAAGGGCGGCGGCGCTAGGCCGGCTCGGGCTGCTGCAGGCCGAGCGGGGTCGAGCGCCAGATCGCCTGTTCTTCTTCGGTCATGTCCACCGGCACGTTCTCGAACAGCGGCGTCGAGAGGTAGCGCTCGGCGGTGTCGGGCAGCATGGCGAGGATGTTCGCCCCCTTCGGAGCGTCGGCGGCGACCTTGAGCGCCCCGGCGAACGTCGCGCCGGAGGTAATGCCGACGAACAGCCCCTCCTTGGTCGCCAGCTCCTGGCTGCAGCGGATCGCATCCGGTCCTGAGACTGTGATTAGCTCGTCGATCACACCCATGTCGACGGCATCGCCGGTGAGCTTGGGGATGAAGTCCGGCGCCCAGCCCTGCATGGGGTGGGGGGTCCAGGCCGGGTGCGCCGCAGCCGGCGTCCCGTCATCATGGCGCGCTTGCGGCTGGTGGCTCGAGAGCATCGCCGCGGTCTCGGGTTCGCAGACCATGATCTTGGTCTTCGGGCTCTCTTTCTCCAGCACGCGCGCGACGCCCTTCAGCGTCCCGCCGGTGCCGTACCCGGTCACCCAGTAGTCGAGCCCGATGTCCTTGAAGTCGTCGATGATCTCGCGAGCGGTGGTCTTCGAGTGATAGTCGGGGTTCGCCTCGTTCTCGAACTGCCGCGTCATGTACCAGCCGTGGGCCTTGGCGAGCTCGATGGTCTTGTCGACCATGCCCTTGGCTCGCAGCGCCGCTGGCGTGATCACCAGCTTCGCGCCCAGGAACCGCATCAGCTTGCGCCGCTCGACCGAGAACGTCTCCGGCATGGTCAGCACCAACGGATAGCCTTTGGCGGCGCAGACCATGGCGAGGCCAATACCGGTGTTGCCGCTGGTGGCCTCGATGACGGTCTGGCCGGGCTTGAGCTCGCCGGACGCCTCCGCTGCCTCGATCACGCCCAACGCCAGGCGGTCCTTGACCGAGCCCAGCGGATTGAACGCCTCGACTTTCACGAACAGGTTCACATGCTCGGGCGCCAGCCGGTTGATCCGCACGACGGGCGTGTGGCCGACCGTCTCCAGGATGTCGTTGTAGCGCGCCATGGCGTGCCTCCTCCGGCTTGTTTGGGGCCTAAACCTATACCGCCGGCGGTGCGCCGCCTCTAGCGGAGTTGCAGGCCCGAAACCGCCGTCGGCGCTACGCCGCCACGGTGGTCCTGGCCTTTGCCGGGATGGTCTCTTCGACGAACCGTCGAATGAGGACGGCGAGCGCCTCCGGGCAATCGAGGTTGGGCGAGTGGCCGACGCCGTGCCAGATGTGGAGGCCGCTGCCGGACGGAAGCTTGGCCCAGGTGGCCAGCATCGAGGCGAGCGGAACCAGCGCATCGGCATCGCCGCCGACCAGCATCACCGGCATCGTGAGCGCCTTCACCCGCTCTCCGATCCTGAGCTCCAACATGGAGCGCATCGAGCCGCGGAGGCGCCGCTCCGGCGCGTTGCGCATGTCTTCCGCCAACTCGCGCATCAGCTCGGCGTTCGCGCCGGCGCCGGAAGCGTCAATGCCGTCGCCGGCCCCGCCGCGCGCCGTTTGATCGCGCCGCGCGGCCATGCGGGCGTCCAGCACCGCTTCGATGGTCATGCCCGCCGGCAGCGGCAGGCCGTCCGGCGGGGCCGGGTCGAGCAGGATGAGGCCCTTAAGCAAGTCAGGATGGTCAACGGCGAACTGCGCCGCCGTCGCGCCGCCCATCGAATGCCCGACCAGCGTGAACTCGCGCCAGCCCAGCTGATGCACCAGCTCGGTCGCGTCCGCCGCGAACGGCTGCACGCCGAAGTCCGCTTCGTCCGGCGGCGCTTCAGAGTTCCCCGCGCCGCGATTGTTAATGGCGATGGAGGAATAGCGGTCGGCCGGCAGCGCCTGCTGCACCATGCGCCAGATCTTCGCCGACGCCTGGAAGCCGTGGATGAAGACCACCCTCTCCGGGCCGCTCCCGTGCGGAAAGTACTCGAGCCTGACCCCGGAAAGCTGTGCGAACGCCATCGCCTGTCCTCCCTTAGCGCGCCGCCGCCGTCGCCGCGGTCTGCGCCCGTTGCACGGAGGCCTTGACGACCGGGATCTCGTCGTCGGCGAGAGGTTGCATCCAGCGCTTTCGCGCCGTCGCCGCTTCGAGGAACGGGGCGAGCGCTTTCGCCTTCTTCGCGTCGCGCTCGGCGACCTTGGCCTTGAACTCGGGCATCACCTCGGCCGCGAAAAGCTCAAGCGATTCGCAGATGTGCTCGTGTTTGTTGCGGCCGGCCTGCTGCAGGAAGATCACCTGGTCGACGCCGGCCGCCTCGAACGCCTCGATGTGGCCGCGGATGTCGTCCGGCGTCCCAATGCCGTTGGCGTTCCGCTCGGCGCCGCGGGTTGCCGCGATGATCTCCTCGTCCCGGTTTCCGCGGGCTTTGACGAAGTCTGAGAAGAGGCTGGAGCGGCCTGGTACGGTGTCGTGGGCGACGAGCGCGTTCACCGCGTAGCCGAAGAACTCGAAGCCCTCCTGCCCGCGCCGGATCGCCTCGGCGCGATCCTTGTGCAGGGAGAAGTTCGACACCATCGCCAGGTTGGCGTTCACCGCGTGCCCGATCGGCCGGCAATCCTCCGACTTGATGATGCCGTAGTAGATGTCCGCCCAGGTGCGCGCCTCATCCGGGTTGATGAACGAGAAGGCCAGCGCGCCGACGCCGAGCGACGCCGCGACCTTGATGGTGTCGCGGTTGGTGCACGCCATCCACATCGGCGGGTGCGGCTTCTGGACCGGCTTGGGCACCACGTTGCGGCAGGGGAATGACCACCGCTCGCTCTCGTAGCCGGGGTATGGGCTCATCACCATCATGTTGGCGATCTGCTCAGCGGCCTCGATCGCCATCGCCCGCTTCTCCTTGGCGGGGATGTGGAAGGCCCCCAGCTCCAGGCGCGTCGCGCCCTCGCCGATGCCGAAGTCAAGCCGGCCGCGGCTGATGATGTCCAGTGTCGCCAGGCCCTCCGCCGTGCGGGCGGGGTGATTGTAGTTGGGGATGACCTGTCGGATGCCGTGGCCGAGGCGGATGCTCTTCGTCAGCGCGGCGCAGGCGGCAAGGAACACTTCCGGCGCCGAAGAGTGCGAGTACTCCTCGAGGAAATGGTGCTCTACCTCCCAGGCGTAGTCGTAGCCGAGCCGGTCGGCGAGCACGACCTGCTCGAGCGCCTGGTGGAACAGCCGCTCCTCGTCGCCCTCGTTCCAGGGCTTCGGCAGCTGGTGCTCGTAGAAGATCCCGAAGCGCATGCCGTTCCTCCACTCTTGCCGCGTCAGTTATCCAGAGCGGGAGAGGGACCGCAAGAAAGTCGGACAAGAGCGGGCGCTTGCTTGCCGCGGCGTCGCAGCCGATAGGTTCAACTTCGACCGAGGAGGCGAGACGGCGATGGCGACCCAACTCTATGACCTGAGCGTTCGGAGTTTCTTGCAGACGATCGGCGGCGTTGAGGGTTTCCTCGAGCGCGGCATGTCGCACTTTGCGGAGAACAACATCGATCCGGACGAGGTGGTCGAGCTCAGGCTCTTCCCCGACATGGCTCCGTTCCGATTCCAGCTGCAGTCGGTCTGCCACCACTCGCTGGGCGCGATCGAGGGCGTGAAGAAGGGCGAGTTTGCTCCGCCGCCGGACATTCCGCCGCATGGCTACAAGGCCATGCAAGCGATGGTTTCCGAGACACGCGAGGCGCTGCAGAAGCTGACTCCCGCCGAGGTGAACGCGCTCGAGGGCAAGGACGTGGTGTTCAAGTTCCGCAGCTTCGAGATGCCCTTTGTCGCCGAGAACTTCCTGATGTCGTTCTCGATGCCGAACTTCTACTTCCACGCCACCACGGCCTACGACATCCTGCGCAACAAGGGCGTTCCGCTCGGCAAGCGCGACTTCATGGGCCAGATGCGGATGAAGCAGCCGGCCTAGCGCGGCGGGCGGCCACGCGCCAGCACGACAACGAACGTCCCGAGCCCGGCGCGCGTGTCCTCGCGCCCGAGCGACGGCGCCCAGAGGCTCGAGACCGTCCCATCGAGGAAGAGCGCATCCGGGCAGCCCAGCGCGTCGCGGAGGAAGCGGGCGAAGCGGCCGAACGAGACCGTATCGTCGCTGATCACGAAGTCGGCTTCCCGGCCGTGGACGCCGACGCCGTTGCGGATCAGCTCCGAGGCGCCGTTCGGCGAGATCTGCGGGTTGAACACGCCGCCTGCGACCAGCAGCGGGCCGGATTGCGTGGCCCAGCGGGCGCGCGGGCGCTTGGCGGCGTAGGCTCCGCTCTCGTCGATATGTGGCGTCCCGGCGCTGTCGAGCCAGAACACGCCGTTCGGCTTCAGGTAGAAGTTGCCTGCACCCGAGCGCAGGTTCAGCCGCCTCACGCGCCGACCGTCGACCACGAAGAGGCCGAGCGGCGATTGGTCGGTCTCGTACATGCCCGCGTTCATCGCGAACTCCACGCGCGCGGCCTTCGCGCCCAGCGCTCGCCTTAGTCCCTCGAAGCTGTCCAGCGCGCCGCGCGGTCCTCGCCAGGCGAGCTCTAGGCGGTCGAGAGCGGGCAAGTAGGGGCAGACAACGAAACGGCTGCCCTCGAAGTTCTCACCGCGGCACGGCATCGCGGCCGCCGTCGCCGCCGCCGCGAGCCCGGCAAAGGCCGCGCCCGCGAGCGCCGCGAGGCGGGCCGCCGCCCTCAACGCTCCTCGCCGGCCGCCTTCAGCCAGGCGATCCAGGCGTCTTCGCGCACCTTCTCAGCGGCGCGGAGCTTGGTCTCGGCTTCCTTCACCGCCGCGTCGTGCTTCCGCCACTCGGCGACGCCGCCCTCGCGCGCCGCGTGAGCGGCTTCGAAGGTCGGGAAGCGCGCAAGGACCGCACGCACCGAGTAGCTCACATGCGGGCCGACGGTTTCGCGATCGGGGTAGAAGCCGGTCACCGCGTCAGCCGTCTCACCTTCGATGCGGAATACATCCGCCCAGCCCGCATGGTGCCGCATCAGCGCCCAGGGCTTCTCGATCTTGTCGCTCATAAGAAAGGCTCCCAGGGACGCGTCGGTCGCGCCTGCTCTGATAGCAGGAGGGAACCGCCGGCCGGAAGCCGTTCAAACGTTCAGTTTGCGCGGGCCTGAGACGAACCGGTTGCCGCGCTCGAAATAGCGCCAGGGCCGGTCCACGGCTTTCGTGATGCCGATCCGCACGCTGACGCCGATGTCGCCGGCCGGCCGCGCTGATTGGCCCAGCCAGAGCGGGCTTGCCCGGCCGCATAAGTCGAGGCCGTCCTGCCGGCGGTCGATGCCCATGGCCTGCGCCAGCCGTCCCGGGCCGACCGCGAGCGGTTCGCGCCCGCGGCGGGCCAGCATAAGGTCCCAGCCTTCGAGCGGCTCGAGCGCCCGAAAGAGGACGCCCGCGCCGACGCCGTCGGTCTCGGCCGAGACGTTGGCCAGCCAGGACACCCCGTAGCCGAGGTAGACATAGCAATGGCCGCGTTCGCGAAAGAGCGAGCGGTTGCGCGCGGTCTGGCCGACGAAGCTGTGCGCCGCCGGGTCGCCCGGCGGATAGGCCTCGGTTTCGACGATCCGCCCGCTCGTGCGCCCCTCGGGGCGATCGTGGGTAAGGGTCTTGCCGATCAGGAAGCGGGCCAACGCGACCGCGTCGCCCGGCAGCTCGGCGCGGGCGAGCGGGGCGATATCGGGCGTTTGGGATGCGGCGGCTAGGCTCATGCTGCAGCCGCGCAGAATAAAGCGCGGTCTTCGCCCGTCTAGGCGCACAGGACCCCCGGCGGTCATCACCGTCGCCGGTGGAGGCAAGCGACTTTGGGTCAATCACGATGACGACGACGCCCATGACACCGTGGCCGACGCCGACGGTTTCCGCTCCTCGCCGATGGACCCTCGCGACCACTATGCCTTCGCATTCTCAGAGCCTGGGACCTATGGGTATGGTCGCGGCCCGCAGCCACACCTGGTCGGCAAAGTCGTCGTCACGCCTTAGCATGGCGCGCGCGCGGCCGCCGGCGGCCACGCGGAGCCCGGCGAAGGGGACGCGCATTGAGGCATCAGCTGTGACGGCGCCGGCCGGCGGCCCGTTGACTCCCGATGAAGCGCGCCGCTTCCGGGCCGTGGTGATGCCGCATGCCGATGCGGTCTACAACCTGGCGCTGAGACTTTCACGGCGGCCGGATGTGGCGGAGGACATCGTGCACGATGCCTATGTTCGCGCGCTGGCGGCGTTCGGCGGCTACCGCCGGGGAGATGGGCGAAGCTGGATCCTCACCATCGTGCGCAACCGCTTCTACGACTGGCTGCGGGAACAGCGCCTGAAGGCGGCGGCGCCGCTTGGGGCGCCGACCGATGACTCTGACGACGACGGCTGGGACCCACCCGACCTGGAACAGGACAACCCCGAGCAAGCGCTAGAGAAAAAGAGCGAGGCGAGCGCGGTGCACGCGTTGATCGATCGGCTGCCGCCCCGCCTGCGTGAGGTTATCGTCCTCCGCGAAATGGAGGAGCTTTCCTATCGCGAGATCGCCGAGGTGACGGCAAGTCCGATTGGCTCGGTGATGTCGCGCCTTTCCCGCGCGCGGTCGGCGCTCGCCGAGGCGTGGCGCGAGCGGGAAGCTGAGGAGGCGCTGTCATGACAACCTGCGAGGTCTGGGGCGACCGGCTGCAAGGCCTGATCGATGGCGAGCTCGACGCCGCGCACGCGGCCGAGGTCGAGGCGCACCTTGCGACGTGCGCCGACTGCGCCGCCGATTACGGCGCCGCGCTGCAGCTGCGCGGGGCGCTCCGCGCCGAAGCGGTCTATGCGCGGGCCCCGGACCGTCTGCTGGCCCGGCTCGACGCGGCCGTAAGCGCGGCCACCGCGCCGGTGAGCCTTCGCAAACCGGCTGCTCGCCCGCGTGAGCGCGCGTTCTGGGCGGTTGGCGGCGCCGGCGCGGCGCTGTTGGCCTGCGCGGCGCTGGTGCTGGGGCTCGTTCCTGTCATGCAGACTGCAGATCTGGAGCACGAACTTGTGGCGAGCCACGTCCGCTCGCAGCTCGCCGGCCACCTGATCGATGTCGCGACGTCGAACCAGCATGTCGTCAAGCCGTGGTTCGGGGGCAAGACGGACTTCTCGCCACCGGTGGTCGACCTGGTGGATCGGGGCTTCCCGATCGTCGGGGGGCGGCTTGACTACCTCGACGGCCGTACGGTGGCGGCGGTCGTGTATCGACGCGGCCGCCACGTGATCAACCTGTTCATCTGGCCGGACGCGCATCCGCTGGGTCCTGGCGAGGCCAAGCCTGGCGACGGCTACACGCTGCTACACTGGACGCACGGCGGCATGACGTTCTGGGCCGTCTCCGACGTTGCAGAGCCGGACCTCGAGACGTTCCGCAGCCTGCTTCAGGCGCGCACGCCGGGTTAGGCCGACATTCGGCCTACTGGCAGCGGGTGATGACGCAGATCAGTCCGCGCGGCGTGCGGATCGCGCATTGATAGAGCGCCTCCTGATGCGCCAGCGCGAGGCTGGTGACCCACGCCGAATAGCCGTAAGCGCCGTTGGGCGCGTACGCCCAGCAGCGATAGACGTGCGTGACGATGGTGCGCGCCGGGTGCAGGTAGGGCGCAACCAGCTGCGGCGAGGCCGCGGCCGCGGTCGAAGCGGCGAGCGCCAACGCGCAGCCAATCCCGAGTGCTTTCTTCATTGGCTTCCCCCGAGCGAGCGGCGGCGCTCAGCGCCGGCCAAACGCGATCCTTCAGTGGGACAAGTCGAATTGCAAGACCGGCGTTACGCCGGCGCGAACACCGGGACCGGCGGCCCGCCTTCGGTCTCCTGGAAGCGAAGCTTGACCTGCTGGCCGATCTTCAGGGCGTCAAGGTCGCCCACGAAGTTGGTCAACATCGAAGGACCCTCGTTCAGCGTCACGTAGCCGATGGCGTAAGGCGGCCCTTGCGTGTGGTACATGATCGAGAAGGTGTAGATCACGCCCTCGCCCGGCGACTCCTCCCACTTGGTGTTCTCGCTGAAGCAGTAGGGGCAGATGATGCGCGGGTACCAGTGCGCCTTGCCGCAGTCGCCGCATCGCTTGATCAGGAAGCGCCCTTCCTTGGCCGCGTCCCAGAAGGGCTTGCTCTCGTTGTTTATCGCCGGCGCGGGTATGCGACGGGTCTGAGCCCGGGTTTGCGTTTGCACGTCGCTCATCGCGCTCTCCTTAGGCCTCCCGTTCCATGATCACCGTGCCCGAGCCGTGGCGGGTGCCGAGCGAGCCGCCTGTGCCGTGGGCGATGGCGAGGTCGCAGTTGGGCACCTGCACCTTTGGGTGCGCCTCGCCGCGCAACTGACGCACCGCTTCGATCACCTTGGTGATGCCGCCGCGGTTGGTGGGGTGGTTGTTGCAAAGGCCTCCACCGTCGGTGTTGAAGGGCAGCTTGCCGACGCCGGAAATAAGGTTGCCGTCGGCGACGAACTTGCCGCCGTCCCCTTTCTTGCAGAAGCCCAGATCCTCGATTTGCATCAGCACCGTGATGGTGAAGCTGTCGTAGATCGAGGCGTACTTCATGTCGGAAGGCTTCACGCCCGCCTCCTCGAACGCGGCGGGGCCTGACCAAACCGCGCCAGAATAGGTGAGGTCGAGGTCGTTCCCGCCGCGCGGCCCTTTGGGCGCCTCGCCGGCGCCGATGATCTTCACTTTCGGCCGGTTAAGGCTCTTGGCGACCTCCGGCGAGGTCACGATCACCGCGCCGCCGCCGTCGGAGATGACGCAGCAGTCCATGCGGTGCAGCGGCGTTGCGATCATCGGCGAGTTCAGGACGTCCTCGACGGTGACCACCTCGCGCAACATTGCGTGCTCGTTCCACTGCGCGTGATGCGAGGCCGCGACCTTGATCCAGGCGAGCTGCTCGGAGGTGGTGCCGTACTCGTACATGTGTCGCGCGGCGCACATGCCGTAGGTGTTGTGCGTCGAGCCGCCGTAGATGTTCTCAAAGCCCGCTTCCGGCACGTCGGAGAACCCGCCGCCGGGCGGGCCGCCCGGACCGCGGCCGCCGCCCATCCCGCCGCCGCGCATGCTGCGCGGGCGGCCGGCGAGCGTGATGAGCGCCACCGAGCACTTGCCGGCCGCGATCGCTTCCGCCGCGTGCCCGACGTGGATGAGATAGGACGAGCCGCCGGTCTCGGTGGAGTCCACGTGGCGCAGCTTCAGGCCCATGTAGTCGGCCATCGACATGGCGCCGAACCCAGGCGCGTCGCCGGCGCAGAAGTACCCGTCGATGTCGTCCTTGGAGAGGCCTGCGTCCTCGAGCGCGCCCTTGGCGCACTCGGCGTGCAGCTGCGGCGTCGAGTAGCCGATCGCCTCGCGCGTCGGGTGCTCGAAGATGCCGGCGATGTAGGCCTTTCCCTTGATGCTCATGCCCAACCTTTCAAATCCAGGCGCGTGTTCGGCTGCAATTTGTTCGCCGGCGCCAACCGCGAATATGACGTCAAAGTCGGCGGGCCGTGGCCGCGCGGGTCCGGCTCCGCAAAGCCATAGACCGGAGCCGCGTCGGTCAAGTCAACAGGCGAGGGAGTCTGCGTAAGCTGCGACGCTTAGGGCTGGCGGCTTCAACCCTGGGCCGATTGACGACGGCGCGTTTTTCGGGCTCCGGTTCAAACGAGCGTTCGCGAACGCGACAGTCGGAGAGGCGAAACCCGTGATCAAGACGAAACTCACCGAGATGTTCGGTGTCGAGGCCCCTGTGGTGATGGGCGGCATGACAGGCGTGGGCTATGGCGAGCTGGTCGCCGCCGTGGCCAATGCAGGCGCGCTGGGCTTCATCGTCGCGCACCTTTTCCCGACGGCCGAGGCGTTGAAGGCGGAGATCGACAAGACCCGCGCGCTGACCGACAAGCCGTTCGGCGTCAACCTCACGCTGCTGCCGTCGCTGAACCCGATTCCGTATGACGACTACCGCCGCGCCATCATCGAGAGCGGGATCAAGATCGTCGAAACCGCCGGCCGCAGCCCCGTCGACCACCTGCCAGACTTCAAGGCGAACGGGATCAAGGTCATCCACAAGTGCACCTCCGTCCGCCACTCGGTGACGGCTGAGCGCCTGGGCGTCGACATGATCTCGATCGACGGCTTCGAGTGCGCCGGCCACCCCGGCGAGGACGACGTCACGCTCATGGTCCTGCTGCCGGCGACTGTCGACGCGGTGAAGATCCCGGTGATCGCTTCCGGCGGAATGGCCGACGGGCGCTCGCTGGCGGCGGCGATCGCGCTCGGGGCCGAGGGGGCCAACATGGGCACCCGCTTCATGGCGACCAAGGAAGCCAAGATTCACCAGAACGTGAAGGACGCGATCGTCGCCAACACCGAGCGCGACACGATCCTGACCAACCGCACGCTTCGCAACACCTCGCGCGTGGCGCGGAACGCGATCTCCGAGGAGGTCGTGCGCATCCAGCAGGACCCGACCAAGACGATCGACGACGTGCGCGAGCTGGTGTCGGGGGCCCGCGGGCGTGCGAACGTGCTGGTCGGCGGCGATATCGACGGCGGCATCTGGTCGGCGGGCCAGAGCCAGGGCCTGATCCACGACATCCCCAGCGTCGACGAGCTCGTGAAGCGGATCGTCAGGCAGGCGGAAGACATCATCCACGCCAGCGAGCGCCGTACGAGAGAGCTGGCGACCGCCTGACTTTCGGCGCCGATCCCGGCAGCGACGCCGCCGGCCCCGGGTCGACGGCGTTTGCGTGTCACAAGCGAGCGACCTCGGCTGGCCACACTTCGCCCTCCGGGCCGCTTTCGCAGTGTCTTCTCGCGCTTGGTCGCCGAGCCTTTGACGGCCCGCCGTCGCTTTCTCCATAAAGCGGGGAGGCGTTCGGAGGCTATGGCATGGCGCAGAGCCTGTTCAGCGATCTTCTGGTCATCGACTGCGCGAGCTTCATCGCAGGCCCGGCGGCGGCGACGATCATGTCCGACTTCGGCGCCCGGGTGATCAAGATCGAGCCGCCGGGCCTCGGCGACTCCTACCGCAGCCTCGCGCGCATGCGCGGGCCCGACGTTCCGGACTGGTTCTGGACCATGGACTCCCGCAACAAGGAGAGCTTGGCCATCGACCTGAAGCTTCTGGAAGCCCGGGCGGTGCTGGAGAAGCTGGTCAGGCGCGCCGACGTCTTCCTCACCAACTTCCCGTTTCCTGTGCGCGAGCGCCTTCGCCTGCGCGCCGAGGACCTCATGCCTCTGAACGAGCGGCTGATCTATGCGTCGCTCAGCCCCTACGGGGAGGCGGGGCCGGAGAGGAACCGGACCGCGTACGACACCACGGCGTGGTGGGCGCGCTCGGGCTTCATGGAGATGGTCAAGCCTTACGCCGATGCGGAAGCGAGCTTCTCGCTGCCCGGGATGGGCGATCATCCGACCGCCATGGCGACCTATGCGGCCATCGCGACCGCACTCTACAGGCGCGCCCTGACCGGCAAGGGCGGCGCCGTGGCGACCTCGCTGATGGCCAACGGGCTCTGGGCGAACTCCTGCCAGGTGCAGGCGGCGCTCTGCGACATCGAGTTGACGGGGCGCCAGCGCGGCGGCATGCGGAGCGCGCTCGGCGAGATCTACCACACCTCGGACGAACGCTCGTTCATCCTGGCGGTTGTCAATCCAGCGCGGGAGTACGCGCTTCTGACCCGCGCGGTGGGCCGCGAAGACCTGCTCGACGACGAGCGGTTCTCGACGCCGATGGCCCGGATGCAGAACGCGGCCGAGCTGATCGCCATCCTGCAGGACATCTTCGGCCGCGAGCCTTGGGCGCACTGGCACGCGAAGTTGTCGGAGGCCGGCGTCACCTTCGGCATCGTCGGGCGGGTCACCGACCACATCGCCGACCCGCAGGTCGAGGCGAACGGCTTCCTGCCCGAGTTCGAGGACGGCTTTGGCCTGAAGACGGTCGACAGTCCGTTCTATGTCGATGGCGTCGAAAAGACCCAGCCGCGCATGGCGCCCGAAGTCGGCCAGCACACGCTCAAGATCCTGGAGGAGTGCGGTTGCACGGACGCCGAGATCCGCGCGCTCATGCCGGCGGAGTAGCCGCTATCTCGGCATGTAGGTCCTGAGCACGTCCTCGATGATGCGCTCTAGCTCGTTGGCCGTGCTGCAGGTCTTCGCCACGGTGCAGAACCGCTTGTAGCGCTCCATCTCGGAGTCGCCGCGGGTCCAGAGGCTTTCGGGCTCCGGGTTGAGCCAGATCACCGCCCGCGCCCGCTCGCTGATCGCCCGCAGCAGGTCGAGACGCGGGTTCACGTAGTTGGTGCGACCGTCGCCAAGGATGATGACCGTCGTCTTGTTGTCGATCTTGGCCAGTTCCAAGGCGCAGAAGTCCTCGAGCGCCATCCCATAGTCGGTGGAGCGCATGCCAATGCGCTTGATCACCATGGCGATCGCGTCGGACACCGCCTCGTCGTTCAGGATATCGCCCACCGCCACCAGGCGGTTGGAGAAGGCGAACGCGTCCAGACGCTCGACCACCTCGTTCAGGCTGTAGAGGAACAGCAGGAGGAAGTGCGCCGCCTGCGCGACCGAGCCGGAGACGTCGCACATCACCGAGATCGACGGGCGGTCGATGGTCTTGCTCTTCCAGATCAGGTCGAACGGCAGCCCGCCGTGGCCGAGGCTCTTCCTGATCGTGCGGCGCACGTCCAGCTGCCCGCGCTTGGCGCGGCGGATGTGGCGGCTGTATTTCGATGCGAGGTTCTTGGCCATGCGCCTGACCAGGCGCTGCATGGTGGCGAGCTCGTGCTCGTCGATGGCGGTCAGCTTCTGGTTGGCGAGCACGTCCTCGCGCAGCTTGCGCCCACTCTCGGCCGCGTACAGCTCGTGCTGCCGCTCGACGTAGCGGTTGGCTTCGGCGAACAGCGCTTCCCGAGCCTTGGTCAGCCGCTCGGCGAGTTGCTTTCCCCGTTCATCCTCGCGCTTGCCGGCCTCGGCGATGCGTCTCTCGAGGCTGCCTAGTCCCATCTCGTCCAGCATCCGTCGGGTGAGCAGCCGCCGCTGGCTGGACAGACGGATTTCGGCCACGCCGGCCCTCTCCGCGGCGAGCTCCATCGCTTGCGACAGCGCCGCATCGTCGCGCCCGAGAAGCATCTGCGCGAGGTCGCCGCCGCCGTCGCTCTCGCCCAGCTCGTCTGCGAGCGCGTCATCGGCGGCGTCGATCGGCGGTTTCAGGAACTCGTCGCGCTTGAAGAACGTCTCGAACACGGCGTCGAAGGTCGCGGTTTCCTGTGCGGTCTTCGCAAGCGTGGTTCCGAGTGCGTCGCGGAACAGCTCCCGGTCGGCGTAGCCCACCGTCTCGGCGGCGCGGTGCGCATCGATCGCCTCGGCGGGCGAGACGCGGATATCCTGGGCCCTGAGGGCGCGGATGAAGTTCTCCATCGTCCGCTGCACCGAAGAAGGCTCCTATTCGCCGGCTGCGCGGGCGGCGGCGGGCCGCAGCAGATCTCCAATCTGCGGATCGACCGCCAGTATGTCCTGCTCGAACTTCAGCAGCACGTTCAACGTCTCGCGCACCAGCTCCGGCTCGAGCGCGTGCGCGTGCAACAGGATGAGCACCCGGGCCCAGTCGACGGTCTCGGAGATCGACGGCGACTTCCGCAGGTCGATGCCCCTCAGCGCCTGAACGAAGGCGACCAGCTCGCGGTTCAGCTTGGCGTCGACGCCGGGGACGCGCGCGGCCACGATGCGCTCTTCGAGCTCTTGCGTGGGCAGCGGGATGTAGAGGTGCAGGCAGCGGCGCTTCAACGCGTCGCCGAGGTCGCGAACGTTGTTCGAGGTCAGGAACACGATCGGCGGCGTCGTTGCGCGGATCACGCCGAGCTCCGGCACCGAGACCTGGAACGCCGAGAGGATCTCGAGCAGGAAGGCTTCGAAGGCCTCGTCCGATTTGTCGATCTCGTCGATCAGAAGGACGGCGCCGCCCTCCTGGCGCAGCGCCTTCAGAAGCGGGCGCGGCTCGAGGAAGGGCTCGGAAAAGAAGAGGTCGCCCATGTCGTGCAGGCGGTCCATGGCCTCGGCCATGCTCTTCGTATCGCCCAGCGTCTCGCCCATGCGATCCTTGAGGATCTGGGTGTAGAGCAGTTGCTTGCCGTACTTCCACTCGTACAGCGACTTGGACTCGTCCAACCCTTCGTAGCACTGCATCCGGATAAGCGGCAGGCCGAGCATGGTCGCGGTCGAGATCGCGAGCTCGGTCTTGCCTACGCCAGCCTGCCCCTCGACCAGCACCGGCTTTTGCAGATGCGCGGCCATCATCACCGCGGTCGCGATGCGGCGCGAGGCGATGTAGCCGACGCTTGCCAGGCCCTCGGTGATGGCGTCGACGGAAGAGAGCTGGGCGGGGGGCGGCGCGTTCGCCGCGATAGCAACGGGGCTGTTCAAAGCGTTTCGGCTTTCAATTCGAAGATCAAGGAATGGCGCGAAGTCGAAAGTGGGTCCATCTGCCAGACACCGGCGGCCGAAGGCAACGCCTCAGCAGGGGTTGTTGTTAACGCCGTATACAATCGTTCCGCGACAAAGTGATCCAGCGACGCTTTGGCAGGAGGATGTTCGCCGGATCGGGGTGTACCTCTTCCGGATGACCGATATGACGCCCCGCCTGCTGCCTGCGCGCCAGGACCACCGGCGCCCGTTCGACCGGGTCGGGCTGGCCTGCCTCGCATGGTGCGGTGCGTTCCTCTGCCTGACGGCGGTGATCACGTTCGTGGGTCGCTAGCCGAGATTCAGTCCTCGTGCGGCCCGCACCAGCCGGGCATGAAGTTCGACTGCCCGTCCTTTGCCAGCGTCAGCGCCTTGGTGAGCGCGGCGCCGAAATCCTTCTCGACGGACTTTCGCTTGATGCGGCGCCGCAGGAAGTCGGCCCAGATGAACTCACTGAAGGGGGTGGCGTCCTTCGCATAGCCGCCGGCGCGGCGAAGCTCGCCAGCCAGGCTGCGGAATGGGTCGTCCTCCAGCTCGCTGACCGCTGAGGGTATGTCGTCGAAGGTCCGGCGGCGGCCCAGTCCATCGTAGGGATGGCACCATGCCCGGTTGTCCAGGAAGCTCCAGAACTCGTCCTTCGCGAGGCTGCTCAAGTCGGCGACCACATTGACCAGCACGTCCCGCACGCCCTCGTCCTCGAGCGCGCGCGCCAGATGGTGGTGATCGATCAGGTAGGGATGTCCCTTCGGCCCCAAGACGACGGGGACCATGTGCCGCCCAAGGTACTCGGCGCCCTTTTCGGCGCCTTTCTGACGCCACTCGCGCCGCTTCTCGGCCACCTCGCGCAAG
This sequence comes from Caulobacteraceae bacterium, assembly GCA_035295705.1. Taxonomy (GTDB): domain Bacteria; phylum Pseudomonadota; class Alphaproteobacteria; order Caulobacterales; family Caulobacteraceae; genus Poindextera. The sequence goes on along the minus strand of DATGIN010000080.1, from coordinate 39,117 downwards.
CCGACGGTGATCTGGGTCGGCTTCAGCGCTTTGATCTTGACCGGGTTCAACAGCGGCTCGCGTGCGGTCATGGGTCGCCTTTCCCGTGCTGCTGGCGCTCGATCACCCAACGGGTGACGGGCTGGTGAAAGTTCAACGGACCGGGCACGGTCGTGTGTGTCTTCACATATCTGAAGCCAGCCGCCTGCACGGTCCGGTTTGGGGCGATGTTGAAGGCGTTCGGCTCGCAGAACAGCGCCTTGAGCCTCAGCGTCTCGAAATAGAGTGCGACGGTCTGCCTTACGCACGCGACGCCGACTCCCGCGTTGCGCCGCTCGGGCTGAAGCACATGCAGGTGCATGTTCGCACGCTCGCCGAAGGTGATCTTGTCGGCGGTGGAGAATCCGACCGGCGCGCCGTTCTCGAGCCAAACGACGGCCATGAACGCGCGCTCCGCCCTCGGTTTCGAGTAGTCGCTTGCGTAGCGCTGCCGCCAGACGGGCCGGGAAAAGAGGCGCGAGGGATCGACGCCCATGGATTCCAGGTGCTCGACCGTGGACGTGTGGAAGTAGTCGATGACGATCTCGGTCTCGTCGAGCGTCATCTCGCGGACGGTTAGAGCCACGGAGGGTGATGTCCTTCGCATCTCGGAAGGCTTGACGCTATCACAGGTGACGCAAGCCCCGGAGCGCAGGCCCTTGGTCCAAATCCGCGCTTATCGCGAGGACGATCTCGACGCGATCTACCGCATCTGTCTGATGACCGGGGCGAGCGGCCAGGACGCTTCGCAACTCTACAAGGACCCGAAGATCATCGGGCACGTCTACGCCGGCCCATACGGCGTGCTCCAGCCGCAATCGGCGCTCGTCGTGGAGGACGAGGAGGGGGTGGGCGGCTACATCATCGGCGCACGCGACACGCCGGCGTTCGAGGCGGAGCTGGAAGAGGCTTGGTGGCCACGTCTTCGGGACGAGTATCCGGACCCCGTCGGCAAACGCTACGCCGAGCTGACGTGGGACGAGCGCATGCAACGTCACATCCATCATCCCACGCGCACCCCGCCTGAGATCACCCAGCCGTATCCGGCGCATCTGCACATCGATCTGCTGCCACGTTTCCAGGGCAGGGGCCTGGGCAAGATCCTGATCGACCGCTGGTTCGATCTGATGCGCTCGATGGGAGCGCGCGGCGTCCATCTGGGAGTCGGGACGGCCAACGAGCGCGGCGTCCGCTTCTACCGGGCCTATGGCTTTAAGGAGCTCGACCTGGGGTCCGGCGCTCTGATTTTCGCGCTGCCGCTCTAAACGCGCTCAGCGGTCCCAGATGGAGCGGAAGTCGCCCGCGCCGGTCAGCAACTGGTCGGGGCTCATCTTGTCGATGTGGCCGATCAGGCCGCGGTAGACGCCGTAGCCCATAAGCTGGCGAAGCCGGGGCGGAAACCCGCGCGCGACGTCGGCCCGAACGCCCAGCTGCTGGTTCTCCTGCTGGCGGATGAAACCGGCGCAGTAGTTCATGGCGATGCCCGTCCGCCGCGCGTCCGTCGTGTTGGCGCCGCCGCCGTGCCACAGCGCTCCGTCCCAGATCAGCACCGAGCCCTTGGGCATCTCAGCCGCGATGGTTTCGTAGCCGCCGCCGTACTCCGGATTGCCGCGCCCGTGGCTCCTTGGAACCAGCCGCGTCGCCCCGTTCGCCTCCGTGAAGTCGGTGAGCGCCCACATCGAGTTGCAGACGATGGAGGCGTGGGGCTTGGCGAGCGGGATCACCATGTCGTCGGCGTGGATCGGCTGGGCGACCTCGCCCGGATCGATGGCGATCGAGGATAGTGAAGATATCAGGCACTCAGGGTCGAGCACGCCTTCGACGATGGGCAGGACGGTGGGATGGATCGGCACCCGGTCGAACGGCGGGCCGTGCGCCAAGAGATTGTAGACGCGCACCGTGCGACGCCCTTCGAAGCCGTTCATCGCCGGCTTCGCGCCCAGTTCGCGCTCCAGCCGGTCGAGCGCCTCGCTCAGCGCGTCGATCAGCTCCGGCTCTACGGCGTCCTCGACGATCGTGTAGCCGTCGGTGCGCACTCGCTCGATATGCGCCTGGATCGTGGCGTCGGTCACGGCGCGATCAGCAGAGAGCTCGCCGCTCTCGTCGAGAGCGTCAGCTGGGCGCGGCGCGCAAAGATCTGCATCGCTTCGGTCGTGGGGTCGCGCGAAGCCTCCCATACGGCATGGTCGCCGTAGCGGGTGATGAGCAGCAGGTGGCGGGTCAATGGCGGAATCCCGTCCCATTCCGACGCGAGTTCGAACAGCCCGAAGATGCGGGCGTCGAACCGGCGCTCGAAGTCGGGCCAGGCGCGGGCCGACAGTTCGATGAATTCGGCAGTGGAAGACGGCTCAACCTCGAACCAGCGGTGCACGTAGATGCCGCCGGGCGCGAGCGCCGACTCGTCGGTCGGCCGGATGGTCGGCCTGAGCGCGTGGAGAAGGCAATCGTTCACCTCCGGCGCGTGGAGCAGGCCCCTAAGCGCCTGGCCGCCCCCGCCCTGCTCAGCCAGCAGCGCCGCCTCGGAGGCCTCCCAGCCGAGCTGAGGAGCGAACAGGCCGGCGCGCCGTCCGCTCGCCGTCAGTTCGGCGGCGCTCACGCGCTCCGCGAACGCTCGTCGGGCGGCGGCGCCGCGGTCGAGCGTCAGCATCGCATAGTCAAAGTCGCCCATGCCCGCAGCTTAGGCCGCCACGCGGCAGGCATCCAACCATCGAGACTGGCAATCGCGGTTCAGACGCGCTGAAATGGCCGCGCTGTCTCAGGAACGCGAAGGCCCAAGCCATGAGCGTCGACGCCGAACATCCATCCGTGGCTTTTCCTCCAAGAGCAGCCCGCGGCTGGCTGATCCTCGAAGGCATCTTGCTGGTCGTCATCGGCGCTCTCGCCGCGGCGCTCCCGGTGTTCGCCGGCCTCGCTGTCGCACTGGTCGTGGGCTGGATGCTGGTGCTCAGCGGCTTTCTGCAGCTGATCGGCCTCTTCGGCGCGCGTGGGCACGACCATCCCGTCTGGCGCGCCGTTTCGGCTCTCATCGCGATCGTGGCCGGGGGCCTCGTGCTCTGGTCGCCGCTCGGCGGCGCGCTCGGCCTGGCGATCCTTCTCGCGGCCTATCTGCTCCTGAACGGCATCGCCTCTCTGGGCATGGCTATCCACCATCGCGGCCGCGCCGCGCGTGGCTGGGGCTGGCTGGTGCTGACTGGAATCGTCGACATCGCGCTCGCGATCTTCATCGCGTTTCTGCGCCCCGCGGCCGATGCGGCGCTGATCGGCTTCTTCGTCGCGATCAACCTCGTCATCGCAGGCGTGGCGCTGCTCGGCCTGTCGGCGGCCATCCGTCGTCCCAACCAGCCCGCCCCGACTTAGGCGTCACTGCCCGCCGCGTTGACGCCGCCGGCCGCCGATGCCAATCGGCGAAGGCGGAAGTGTCTGCGCGGAGACGACGTCCATGACGTTCAAGCCATTCGACCTGAGCGGCAAGGTCGCGCTCATCACCGGCGGCAACAGCGGGATCGGGCTCGGCATGGCCGAGGGTCTTGCAGATGCCGGCGCAGCCCTGGTCATCTGGGGCACCAACGAACAGAAGAACCGCGACGCTTCCGCCAAGCTTCTCGAGCGTGGCGTCAAGGTGCTGGCGCAGCGCATCGACGTCAGCGACGAGCAGGCCGTTGTCGCCGGCATGGCCGAGGCGGTGGCCGCCATGGGCCGCATCGACTTTTTGGCCGCAAATGCCGGCGTCGGCGGCGGCGCCGCCTTTACCGACTTCACGACCGAGACCTGGCGTCGGGTCGTAGCCGTCAACCTCGATGGCGTGTTCTGGACCTTCCGCGAAGGCCTGAAGCACATGGTCGAACGGGCGAACGGGGGGGATGCCGGAGGCTCGCTGGTCGTTACGTCTTCGGTGTCGGCGGTGCACGGCGCGCCGCGCAACGAGGCCTACGCTTCCACGAAAGGCGCCGTCATCGCGATGATCCGCGGCCTTGCGGTCGAGCATGCGCGCTATGGCGTGCGCGCAAACGCCATCCTGCCTGGGTGGATACGCTCCGACATGACGGCGCCGATGCAAAGCTGGGACAAATTCAACGAACGGGTGATCGGCCGCGTGCCGATGCGCCGCTGGGGCGACCCGGAGGATTTCTCCGGCATCGCGGTCTACCTGGCGTCGGACGCCTCGCGCTATCACACCGGCGACATCTTCGTGATCGACGGCGGCTACACGGTCTACTGAAGCAAGAAGGACAGGGGATGGAGCTCAGCCTCGAGGGACGGGCGGCGCTGGTCACCGGCGGCAGTCGCGGCATCGGACACGCGATCGCGCTCGCACTGGCTGGGGCGGGCGCGGACGTCGCGGTCAACTACCGCCGCGACGCGGATGCTGCAGCCGCGACGGTGAAGGAAATCGAGGCGATGGGCCGCAAGGCCAAGGCATACGGCGCCTCGGTCGAGAACTGGGACGAGGACGTCGCCCTGGCCGCGGCGGTCGTCGAGGACTTCCCGCACCTCTCGATCCTAGTGAACAACGCCGGCATCGCGAGCCGCGGGCAGAGCGTCGCCGACACAGACCCGGCGGAGATGGAGCGGGTGGTGCGCGTGCACGCGTTCGGGCCGCACTACCTGTCCAAGCTACTTGTGCCGCACTTCAGGAAGCAGGGTCGCGCCGACATCATCATGATCTCGTCCACCGCCACGCTCGGCATGGGCGCCCGCGGCGCGCCGTACAACATGGGCAAGGCGGCGATGGAGGCGCTGGCGCTGACGCTGGCCAAGGAGGAGCGCGAGCACGGCATCCGCACCAACATCGTCGCGCCGACGCTGACCGTGACCGAGATGGGCCGGCGGCTCACTCGCGCGACCACCGGCATCGAGGACATCCACCAACTGGACGCCCGCTCGCCGTTCGGCCGCGTCTCGGTGCCTGAGGATGTGGCTGCGGTCGTGACCTTCCTGGTCTCCGCGGCGAACCCCTATGCCAATGGGCAGAAGGTGAACGTCAACGGCGGCGGATGAGGTCGGCTTGACGGACTTAGCGGAAGCCGCGCGCTAGCTGGCGACAAGGCGGAAGAAGGGGAGCGCACGCGATGGCCTACACCAAGCTGAAGCTTGCGACCGAGGGCAAGGTGCTCGTCATCACGCTCTCCGACCCGGCGACGATGAACGCCGCCGGCGTCGATATGGCCGCTGAACTCGGCCAGGCGCTGGCGGAGGCCGCCAGGCCGGACTCGGGCGTCCGCGCTGTCGTGATCACCGGGGAGGGCAGGGGCTTCTGTTCCGGCGCCAATCTGCAGCCGAGCGGCGGCGGCCAGCGCGCCGAAGCCGGCGATGCGCTCAAGAGCACCTACAACCCGATGGTCACCGCGGTGCGCAACTCCCCGATCCCGATCGTGACGGCGGTGAACGGGGCGGCGGCGGGCGTCGGTTGCTCGATCGCGCTCCTCGGGGACATCATCGTCGCCGGCGAGAGCGCCTACTTTCTGCAGGCCTTCCGCCGCATCGGTCTCATCCCCGACGGCGGATCGACCTACATCCTTCCGCGCCTGATCGGCCGTGCGCGGGCGATGGAGATGGCGCTGTTGGGCGAGCGCGTGCCGGCCACCAAGGCGCTCGAGTGGGGCCTGATCAACCGTGTCGTCCCGGACGCGGAGCTGATGTCGACGGCGATGTCGTTGGCGGACGAGCTCGCCAACGGGCCGGCTTCACTGGGCCTGACGCGCCAGACCATCTGGGCGGCGCTCGACAGCGACTGGGCGAGCCAGCTCGACCGCGAGGCCGAGGGCCAGAACGTCGCCGGCCGCACAGAGGATTTCCGCGAAGGCGTCGCCGCTTTCCTGCAAAAGCGGCCCGCGCAGTTCCAGGGGCGCTAGGAACGCGATGGGAACCGCTGGCGCCGGTGGCCGCGAGCCACTAGGGATCAGGCATACGACGAAAGAGCATCGACGATGGCGCTTCGCTTGGTCATCAGCTTCACCGCCTCGCCCGGCAAGGGCGGGGAACTTGCACAGGCGTTCCGCGGACGCTGCGAAGAGGTGGTGAAGGAACCCGGCTGCCTGCAGTTCGAGGTGTTCCAGAGCGTCGTCGATCCTGACCGCCTGACCCTGCTCGAGCTTTGGGAGGACGAGGCGGCGCTGGCCGAGCACGCGAAGATGAACGCGACCCGCACGCCCTTGCCGCCGGGCTTGATCGCCGGCCGCGGCCAGCGCGAGGACTACGAGCACGCGCCGCGGAGTTGACGCAGGCCGTCATTACGCAATTGTAAGGCGAGCAGCTGAGCGACCCCCTCTATGGTCGCCCGCCTCGTTCCGGAGCATCCTGCCTTGAGATTCCTGCCTTTCCTCGCCGCCGTGGTGTTCGCCGCGGCGTTCGCCGCCGTTGCGACGGCCGACCAGCCGCCGCTCGTGGACCGAACTGCGTTCTTCGGCGAGGTGCAGATCAGCGGGGCCCAAATCTCGCCGGACGGGAAGTGGCTCACGTTCCTCAAGCCGTACAACGGCGTGCGCAACATCTGGATCAAGCGGGTGGACGAGCCGTTCAGCGCCGCGCGACCGATCAGCGCCGACACGCAGCGCCCGATCCGCATCTACTTCTGGTCCAGAGACTCCAAGTACGTGCTCTACTCGCAGGACCACGGCGGCGACGAGAACTTCAACATCTACGCCATCGAGCCGGGGCAGGCGCCGGACCCGAAGACCGGCTTGCCCCCGACCCGGGCGCTGACCGACCTTAAGAAGGTGCGCGTCGAAATCTTTGCCGCGCCGAAGACCAAGCCGGACATCCTCTACGTCGGCCTGAACGACCGCGACCCGCGCTGGCACGACCTCTACGAGCTGCACATCTCGACCGGTGAGAAGACCCTGCTGCGGCAGAATCCCGGCGGGGTCGAGCGCTGGGACTTCGACAACGCCGGCGAGCTCCGGTTGGCCCAGCGCACCACGGCGGCGGGCGACACGGAAATCCTGCGCGTGGACCCGACCGGCTTTACGCCGATCTACAGCTGCTCGGTGCTCGAGGGCTGCGGCGTCGCCGGCTTCGACGCGGCCAACAGCCACGTCTGGCTGGTCACCAACAAGGGCAGCCTAAACCTGACGGAGCTGGACAGCCTGGATCTCAAGACCGGCGATGTCGCCAAGGTCGAGAGCGATCCGGAGAACCGCGTCGACCTCGACGGTATCGAAACCTCGGAGATCGACTACCGCATTCTCTTCACTCGCTACGACGATGCGCACATGCGGCGCTACTTCCGCGACAAGACCCTTGAGCGGCAGTACGCATGGCTGAGATCGAAGCTGCCGGGCATGGACGTCGAGTTCGGCGACCACAGCGCCGATGAGAACGTCTGGATCGTCGTCGCCCGCAGCGACATCGAGCCGGGCGCGGTCTATCTGTGGAACCGTCAGGCCGGGACGCTGGACTTCCAGTACCGCGTTCGCGAGGAGTTGCCCCGCCAGGCGATGAGCTCGCGCCAGCCCTTCAGCTTCACCTCGTCGGACGGGCTGGAGATTCCCGGCTACCTCACGCTGCCGAAGGGGCTGCCCCCGCACGGCTTGCCGCTCGTGGTGTTGCCGCACGGCGGACCCTGGGCGCGCGACGACGATGGGTTCGACACCTTCGCCCAATTCCTCGCCAACCGCGGCTACGCCGTGTTGCAGCCGAACTTCCGCGGGTCGACCGGCTACGGCAAAGCGTTCCTGAACGCCGGCAATGGGCAGTGGGGCCGCAAGATGCAGGACGACCTCACCTGGGGCGTCCAGGCGTTGGTGGCGAAGGGCATCGTCGATCCGAAGCGCGTCGGCATCTTCGGCGGCTCTTACGGCGGATACGCCACGCTGGCCGGCGTCGCCTTCACGCCGCACCTCTACGCCGCGGCTGTGGCCTACGTCGCGCCCAGCAACCTGATCACGCTCCTGGACGCCATCCCGCCCTACTGGGAAGCCGGCCGCAAGCAGATGTACACCCGCATGGCTGACCCCACGACGCCGGACGGCAAGGCGCTGTTGATCGCGGAGTCGCCGCTGACGCAAGCGAAGGCGATCGTCACGCCGCTCCTTGTCGTGCAGGGAAAGAACGACCCACGCGTCAACGTTCGCGAAAGCGCCCAAATCGTCGCCGCCGTGCGCGACAACGGCCGGCCGGTCGAATACCTGGTCGCGCCCGACGAGGGCCACGGCTTCGCGCGGCCGATCAACAACCTCGCGCTCGTGGCCGAGATGGAGAAGTTCTTCGCCAGGTACCTGGGCGGGCGCTACCAGCATGACGTGCCGGCCGACGTCGAGGCGCAGATCAAGCTGCTGACTGTCGATCCAAGCACGGTCAGCGGCCAGGTGCAGCTGACCGGCGCGCTGGCGCCCACGAGCCACTGACGGCCCGCTTGCACGCCGAGCTTCGCTGTCGTGAACGCGACGCGCGCCCGTGCTAGGCAACCTCTCGGGGCGGGCGAGTCTTGAACGGCATGACGACAAAGCTTCAGTTTCAGCGGCAGCCGAACGTGAGCGGCGACGCGGCAGTGGCGACGCAGGGATTCGGACGGGTCAGCCGCGAGCCCGTGCAGGCGTTCGACCCCGAGCGGGACATCGACCAGGCTTGCGCCTTCTTCGAGGCGCACGGCTACGCGATGCTGTCCGCCTGCCTGAGCGCGGCGGAGCTCGCACACCTGAACGCGTTCTGCGACCGCAGCCAGCGCGAGCGGCCGGACGCATGGGGGCTAGGCGAGCGGCGCAAGCCCCATCACACCAACCAAGGGCTGATATTCTCGCAGCCGCTGCTCGATTACCCCGAGCTCGACCCCTACACGCGACACCCGCGCTCCTATCCGGTGGTGGCGCGCCTCCTCGGCGGCGAGGAGCACGTCCGCTTCTCCGAGTTCAACTTCCGCGAAACCCCGGAGGGCGCCGGCGAGCGGGCGATGAACTTCCACCACGACGCCGTCCGCGACGATCGCCTGCGGCGCGACCCGTACAATCCGTGCGACTGGATCTGCGCGATCCATTACCTCAGCGACGTGATCCCCGGCGCGCCGGCGTTCTGCGTAGTGCCGGACAGCAACCGCTACGCCAGCCTCAAGGAGGCTTTCGACGGGCTTGCCGACGCCTACCGCGAGGTCCCGCTATACGGGCCGGCCGGGACCTGCGTGCTCTACGATACGGCGACCTTCCACACCCGCCTGGATGGCGACGGCGAGCAGATGCGGCGGACCTGGCATCAGTACTATGCCCGCGGCGGCTGGCTGCGGTCCACGCTGCCGGAATCGAACCGCTACGTCCGCGCGCCGAGTCCGGTGCTGACCGACTGGAACCTCTTCCCCGAGCGCCTGGCGCTCAGCCCGGACCCCAAGGTCCGCCTCTTCTTCTCCCACTGGAACACCGCCCAGGGCGAGTGGGCCGCAAGCGGTTTCGACCCCGCCGTCCGCGCGAGCATGCCCAGAGGCGAGCAGTAGCTCAGCAGATCCGGCTGCGCAGCGCCGGCGCGTCACAGTTCGATCGGCTTGCCGTGGGGGGTGCGGCGGTAGGCTTCGGCCCAAGCGGCTTTGCGCGCGGCCATCTCATCGGGCGTCGAGAGGTTGCGGCGCACGCTGAGGCGCTCCAGCGCGGCGACCCAGTGGTCGTAGTAACGCGAGCCGTCGTCGTCTGGATCGGTCGCGAGCTCGCGTCCGAGCGCCTCGGCCCATTCGCTCCAGCTGAAGGCGCCGCGCCCGCTGAGCTCGACGGCGAGCGCGAATGCCTGCGCCTGCCAGGGCTCGGAGAACACCGGCCCGTCGGCGTCCCGCGGCAGGCCGGGCAAGTCCTCAGGCGCGCTCAAGGTAGGGCTCCCAGAGGTCGAGGCTGACGCTGTCTCGTTCCGAGGCGTCCGGCCCCCAGAGCTCGCGGGCGCTGAAGCGCACCGTGTACAGCGGGTGCGCCTCGCCGGCGACGTCGGGATAGATCTGTGTCCCATGATGGCGCTCGATCCGGCCTTCGCGGCCGCGCACATAGCGGGGTAGCCGCGTATGGCCGAGCGGGTTCAGGTTTCGCGCCCGTACGCGGTCGCCGGCCTCGAACGCCGGAGGCGCGACCGCCTCGCGCATATAGCTGCCCGAGGTGGTGAGGGTGCGGCGGATCTGCTCAGGGCCGACGGCGTTTGTCGCCTTCGGCTGCGAGGGATCGGCCCGGCCGCTGGCGAGCTCTTCGGCGGTGACCACGTTCTGCTCGATCAACGCCATGCAGAGGCCGGTCAGCCAGCGCTCATAGTAGCTCATGCGCAGGTACTCGGGCCCCGGGATGCGCTCCATGGTGCGGCGGCCGCCGCGCGTCGGCGAGGTCATCGCCATGGCGAAGGCGCGACGCTCCCATTCCGCGTGGAACACAGGCTCGTCGGCCTCGGGCGCGAGCGGGCCCAGGCCGTCCATTCCGCCCATGTCGTGGACACCGTTCAAAGCCGCGCCGCTCCGATCATGCCGTCGCGGGTGACGAGCGCCGCCAGCGCATTCTCGTCCAGCCCTTCGGCGCCCGCCGGACGCTCCGGGATGACGAGGTAGCGGATCTCGGCGGTCGAGTCCCAGACACGGATCTCGACGTCCTCGGGCAGCTCGGTCCCGAACGCCTTCAGGACGCCGCGCGGATCGATCACTGCGCGCGAGCGGTAGGCGTTCGATTTGTACCAAACCGGCGGCAAGCCCAGCACCGGCCAGGGGTAGCAGGAGCAGAGGGTGCAGACGACGAGGTTGTGCACCTTCGGCGTGTTCTCCAGCGCGACCATGTGTTCGCCCTGCGCGCCGGCGTAGCCCAGCTCGGCGATCGCCGCCGAGGCGTCGTTCATAAGACGCCCGCGGAAAGCGGGATCGACCCAGGCGCGGGCGACGACCCGGGCCCCGTTCCGGGGACCGACCTTGTGCTCGAAGTGGTCGACCAGCGCATCCATCGCCGCCGGATCGACCAGCCCCTTCTCGACCAGAAGCGACTCGAGCGCCTTCACCCGGAGCGCGATGTCCGCGGGCGGCTCTTGGCCGTGCTCGTGACCGGCGCGCCCGTGACTGGGATGATCATGAGGGTCGTGGTCGTGCGCCATGGCCGGCAGCTTGGCCGAAGGCGCTTGGGAAGGGAAGATGAACCCCCTTCCGGGAGGAGCCATTGGATACGCTCGACCTCTTCGACGTGCGCGCGCTCGATGCGGCGGACCCGATGTGCGACGCCGGTCGCCGCTTCGTGCGGCCGCAGGGCCTGACCTACCTCGACGGCAATTCGCTCGGCGCCGCGCCGACGGCCGCGCTCGCCCGCATGCAAGCGGCCGTCGCCGAGGAGTGGGGCGGCGACCTCGTTCGCGGCTGGAACGGGCGCGACTGGATCGGCGCGCCGGCCCGCATCGGCGGCAAGATCGCCCGCCTGATCGGCGCGCAGCCGAACGAGGTCATCGTCGCGGATTCCACCTCGGTGAATATCTTCAAGCTGCTTGTCGCGGCTCTGAAGCGTCAGGCGCCGCGCAGGGTCATCCTGAGCGAGCCGGGGGAATTTCCGACGGACCTCTACGTCTCACAGGGCGTCGCCGCGACGCTCCCCGGCGTTTCGCTTCGGCTGGCTGAGCGCGGCGTCGCCGAAGCGATCGACGAGACGGTCGCCGTCGTGCTCCTGACCCATGTCCACTATCGCACGAGCGCGCGCCGCGACCTGGCCGCCATCACGGCGAAAGCGCGGGAAGCCGGAGCGCTCGTGCTCTGGGACCTGAGCCACAGCGCCGGCGCCCTGCAGGTGGACCTCGCCGCCGCGGGCGTCGAGCTCGCCGTTGGCTGCGGGTACAAGTATCTGAACGGGGGGCCTGGCGCCCCTGCCTGGCTCTTTGTCGCAGAACACCTGCAGAGCGGCCTTTCCTCGCCCCTCAGCGGCTGGATGGGCCACGACGATCCGTTCGAGTTCGGGGACGTCTACCGGCCGGCCACGGGCATGGACCGGTTCCTCTGCGGAACGCCGCCGGTTCTCTCGATGCTCGCGCTCGAGTGCGGCGTCGATCAGTTCGCGGGCGTCGACATGGCCGCGCTGGAAGCCAAAACCGCAAGACTGACCGGGCTCTACGTCGATCAGGTCGAAGGCCGCTGCGCCGGGCATGGCCTCCAGCTCATAACGCCGCGCCAGCCTGAAGGGCGTGGCGCGCACGTCTCGTTCACCCACCCCGCCGCGTTCGCGATCGTCCAGGCGCTTATCGCGCGCGACGTGATCGGCGACTTCCGCGCGCCCGACGTCCTCCGCTTCGGCTTCGCGCCGCTCTACACCCGCTACGAAGACGTCTGGCGCGGCGTCGAGGCGCTGGCCGACGTGCTCGAAACCGGCGCCTGGAAAGAAGAGCGGTTCCAGGCGCGGGCGCGGGTGACCTGACGCCGATCCGGCCGCCCCGTCAGTCGATCCTCTGGAAGGCAAGAGACCTGACGCGTCCGGTCGATACGGTGAATCCGGTCGGCGCGCCGCCGGCGTCGCGAGCAACAGTCAACCGAAGCCAGGGGCCGTCGAAGCTGTCCTTATCGGCGGGGACCAGCTTGATCGGCGAAGAGCGCAGACTCGAAAGGATGATTTCGCCGCTGGCGACGGCAAGCGTGTACGTGGTGTCGATCTCGTCGCTGCGATATCGGCCGACGAGCGGCTGCAGATCGGCGGCCGTTGGCGTTGCGCGATCCGTGCGGCGGTAGACCAGCTGCAAACCGCCCACGCCCTGCCGCTCGACGAGGTCGCCGTTCGGCCGCTCGGACATGCCGTTGCTGGGGGCGAAGAAATAGAACTCGCCGTTGGTCAGGAACTTCGCTTCAAGCGGCGTCGGGCCGCCGGCTGCTCTGACCAGCTTGCCGTCCCTCGCCTCCAGATCCAGGCCCGGACCCCAGTCGGACACGTAATAACCCTGCAACTTGGCGACCCTGTCGCCTTCCGGCGTCGTTGGCTCTGGGGCCTTCGCGGCGCCGAGGCATGCGTCGGCCAGCGCCTGCGCGATCACCCCGACATCGGCTTGGCCGTTGGAGAACGCGATGACGCTGGCGTCGTCGGCGGGAAAGAGGTTGAACGCGGCTCGAAAGCCCGCATCGGCGCCGCCGTGGGTGAGAGCGGGCCGCCCTCCCAGCACGTCCTGCATGATACCGAAGCCATAGTTGAGAGGCGTCCCGTCCCGCAGGCGGCCGGGCGTCGTCATCCGCGCGATCACATCGCGTCCGAAAACGCTCGGATGCAGCAACTCGCGCGCCCACTTGGCGAGGTCGCGCGGCGTCGTGTGGAGGCTGGTCGCGCCGTAGTTGCTGTAGTTGAGCCTGGCGAGCTTGACCTCGCCCCCGGCGCCCAACGCGTAGCTCATCGCGCGGCCGTGGACGGTCTTCGAGGCGTCGCCGTAGACGAGGGTATCGGCCATCACGAGCGGCTCGAAGACGGAGTCGGTCAGATAGGCGGCGAACGGTTTCCCGGATGTCCGCGCCACGATCTCGGCCAGCAGCGAGTAGCCTGCATTCGAATAGCGGAAATCCGTTCCGGGCGGGAAGTTCAGGCCCTTCTGCGCCGCCGCCATGGCGACAATCGCGCTCTGGCGGATCAGGCCGTCGATCGGCGTGCCCGAGAGTATCATCAGCTCCCATTGATCGCGGACGCCGCCCGTGTGGTGGGCGAGGTCGGAGACGGTTACGACGGCGCCGTAATCAGCGAGTTCGGGAAGATAGCGGCGGATGTCGGCGTCGAGGTCGAGTCGGCCGGCAGCGGATTCGAGGATCGCGGCGAAGGCGGTGAACTGCTTCGAGACGCTGGCCACGTGAAACCGCGTTGCGGCGTTGACCGCAGCGCCGTGCTCGAGGTCGGCGCCGCCCAGGTACTGCTCGAACGCCGTCTCGCCGCCGATCGTGACCAGCAGGGCGAGCCCCGGCTTGTCCGGCGTGAACGGCGTTAGGAGCTGTGCGAGGCGCTCGTCGGCGCTTGCGTTGCTCATGGGCTGGTCCCGCGAAAGCCCTGCCTTGGCGCGCTCTGCTGGGGCGGTCAACGCCGGATCTCCGCTTCGCCGCGATTGACCGACGTCCGCCGCCGGGCAATGTTCCGCGGCCGCGGAACAAGAGGGCCAGGCGAATGCCGACCAAAGCGGCTGAGCGGACGAGCGCGACGGGCCAGGCGCCTATCGCCGCACAGGGTTTCAATCACTTGCACATCAACGTTCGCGACTTGAAGCGTTCCATTCGCTTCTACGAGCAAGCGTTTGGACTGAAAGTGTCGTTCAGCGCCGGGAAGGATTTGATCTTCATGACCCCGGCCGATGGCGGCCACTCGCTAGCGCTGCATCTTGTCGGCCCGGACCAGCCGGTTGGGATGGCTGGCGGCGTCCAGCATTTCGGCTTCAAATTGAACCGCGCCGACCACGACAGGGCGATCGAGCAAGTCGTGAACGCGGGCGGCCGGCTCGTCTCGCGCGGCAAGCACGACGCGCGCCACCCTTACGCTTACGTGGCCGACCCCGACGGTTACGTGATCGAGCTGTAGCCCGCTGCGCCCCGCCATCGGCCGCATCGAGCAAGGAGCGCCCGCCATGCGATGGATCCTGACCGCTGCGCTCGCGGCGGCCGCCGGTCTGACGGCCGCTGGGGCGCACGCCCAGGAGCTCAAGCTCGTGGGGCTCGACGGCAGGGCGGCGGTGGTCGCGGCCGCCGATATCGCCGCCATGCCGCATGTGACGTTGACGGTGACGGTCGAGGGGAAGACCAACACCTACAAGGGCGTGCCGCTGGCCGCGCTGCTCGGCCGCGTGAACGCGCCGCTTGGTCAGGCGCTGCGCGGACAGGAGCTGCGCGATGTAGTCGTCGTCAGCGGCAAGGACGGCTACGCCGCCGTGATCGCCCTGGCGGAGGCGGATCCGTTCGAGCGCAAGCAACAGATCATCCTCGCCGATGGCGTCGACGGGGGCCCGCTGCCGTCGACGCAGGCGCCGTATCGGCTGGTCGTCGAAGGCGATCAACGGGGCGCACGGCTTGTGCGCATGGTCGCGACGATCGAGCTGCGTCGTCTGGCGCCGACGCCTTAGCAGGCTACTGCGCCGGCTGCGCCTGTTGCTGGCGCTGCTGCTGGCCGACGCCGCCGATCGGCGTGAACTTCTCCCGAAGCTTGGGAAGTGCGTCGGAGAGGATGCTGGCGACCGTCCAGTGATCCGCCGCCTGCACGCTTCCGACCGGCCGCGGTTGGCTGAACACCTCGAGCGTTTCGGAGCGGGCCCCGAAGATCTGGCCGCTGACGTCGCTGGCCGCGGGACTGGCGAGCGCGACGGCGAGCCGCGCCGGCTGCTCGGGCTTCAACGCCTGCTTCATGGCCTCCATGCGCGCGGCGCCGGCCTCGTCCTTGACCGGGATGGTGGCGATGAGCCGCGTCCAGGCTGTCGGCGCGATGATGTTCGAGCGCACGTTCTTGCTCGCCCCTTCCATCGCGATGATCCGCGAAAGGCCCATGATCCCGAGCTTGGCGGCGGCGTAGTTGGCCTGGCCGATGTTGCCGATCAGCCCCGAGGTCGAGGTGAAGAGCACGTAGGCCCCGTCGTTCTGGTTCCGGAAGTGCTCGATGGAGGCTCGGCAGACGTTGTACGAGCCGCGCAGGTGCACATCGATGACGATGTCCCAGTCCTCGTCCGGCATTTTGTGGAACATGCCGTCGCGCAAGATCCCGGCCGGATTGATGATCGCGTGCAGGCCGCCGAAGGTGTCCAACGCCTGCTCGACCATGCCCTTCACCGCGGCCATGTTGGACACGCTGTCGGAGTTGGCGACCGCTTCGCCACCCGCCTTGCGGATCTCGTCGGCCACGGTTTCGGCCGGACCGGCCGAGCCGGAGTCGCCACCGCGCTCGCCGCCGCCAAGGTCATTGACCACCACCTTGGCGCCCTCGCGTGCGGCGATCAGCGCGCACTCGCGGCCGATGCCGTTGCCGCCGCCGGTGACCAGAACCACGCGTCCATCCAATGCGCCCATCTCGGAAATCCTCTGCTTGAGAGTAGCGATCGCAGCGCCGGAGCCGCGCGCTACTACCTTCGTCATCAGTGACCGAGCGGGCGGCCGCCGTCCAGGCGCCCGTTAGGTGAACCGCGGCGGTCGCCGTTCGCGGTGCGACGCCAGTCCCTCGCGCGCCTCGGGTCCCGTGAACCCGAGGAACTCCATCGCCAGCGAGGCGTCGAAGGCGGGCCCGGCGCTTCGCAGCCAGTTGTTCAAGGCGTACTTGGTCCAGCGGATGGCGCGCTGGGCGCCGGCGGCGAGCTTCTCGGCCACCTCCAGCGCCTTCGCGTCCAGCTCGGCCTCGGGGACGGTGAGCGAGATGACGCCGATGCGCTCGGCCTCGGCCCCGGTGAGGGTCTCGCACAGCAGAAGGTAGTACTTCGCCTTCGCCATCCCGCAGAGCAGGGGCCAGACGATCGCGGCGTGGTCGCCGGCGGCGACGCCGAGGCGGGTGTGGCCGTCAATGAGGCGCGCCTCGGGCGTCGCGATTGAGATGTCGGCGAGGAGGCCGCAGACCAGGCCGGCGCCGACCGCGGGCCCGCGCATGGCGCTGACGACGGGTTTGGAGCAGTTGATCAAGTTGTAGACGATGTCGCGCGCCTCGCGCATGACGCGCGCGCGGACCTCGAAGTCCTCCATCACCGCTTCGATCATGTCGAAGTCGCCGCCGGCGGAGAACGCGCGGCCTGCGCCGGTGAGGATGACCGCGTTGGTGTCGTCATCCTTGTCCACGTCCAGCCAGATGTCGGCCAGCTCGCCATGCATGGCCGCGTCCGCAGCGTTCAGGCGCTCCGGGTTGTTCATCGAAACCCTGAGGACGCCAGCCGAAGGACGATCGAAGGCGAGGCGCTGATAGCGCGTGTAATGGTCGCTCATGGCGGCGAAGCTTAAGGCCCTGCCGGCCGCGCTTGTCCACGCCCCTGCACAGGCGTGGCCGCGCGTCAGGCGCGCGGCTCCAGGTTGAGCAACAGGCGTGTGATGTTCATCACAGGGCCGCCGCGCATGGCCGGCGCAGGGTCAGGCGCCAGCGTGAAACGGCCGATGCGGTCGAACCAGGTTTCGTACATCACCCGAAGCTCGAGCCGCGCGAGGTACATCCCCAGGCAGATGTGATGGCCGCCGCCGAAGGCCATATGCCGCGGGCCTTCGGCCTCGCCGCCGGGGTCGTTGGAGCCGCCCCAGAGCACGCACGAGACCATCTCGCCCTTCCTGATCCGGACACCGTCGAGCTCGGTGTCCTTCATCACGAGGCGGCTGGTGTTCACGAACGTGTAGAGCCTGAGCAGCTTTTCCACCGTGGCCGGGATCAGCGCTCTGTCCTGCCTGATGTCCTCCTGCAGCTCGAGATCCCGCGCGAGATGGCGAATGCCGAAGGCCATCGCGTTGGTGACGGTGTCGAGCCCGGCGATGAACAGCAAGAACGAGATCGACATCAGCTCGGCCTGCGTGATCGGTCGGCCCTCGATCTCCTCGCAGAGGAGCCTGGAGACGAGATCGTCCTTCGGCGCCTGGCGGCGGACGGCGATCAACTCGCCCAGAGCGCGGGCGATCTCGGCGCTGGCTTCCGAGCGCCGCGCAGCGGCGTCGCCCGGCTCGCGAGGGGTCAAGACCGTCATGACCAGCCGGCGGAACTCTTCGAACCGCTCCAACGGCAGCCCCATCAGGACCATGAACACCGAAACGGGCATCGGCTCGGCCACGGCCTCGAAGAAGTCGCAAGCGCTCTTCGTCTCGAGCGGGCGGATCAACCGTTCCGCCCAGCCGCGCACGAATGGCTCCAGGCTTTTCACCTGCGCAGGGCCGAAGTGCTTGAGCAGCAGGTGGCGCCAAGGCGCATGCTCGGGCGGGTCCAGCGACAGAGGAATAAACGCCTTGCGCCCGCCAGCCAGGTACGAGGTCGAGAAGGTTTCGGGGTCGGCCACAACCCGTTGCAGCTCTTCGCGGCCGAACACCAGCCATTCGCCGCCGTTCGCCGTCGAGTAGGCGACCCTCGGCGAGGCGTCGCGGACCGCTCTCAGGCGCTCGAAGATGTCGGTCTTGAGCCCCGGATCGCGGGCGATATCGAAGTCGATCACTCGGTCCGGCGGTACGTGCGTAGGCGCGCGCAGACCAGGGACGTCGTGCGACTTCATGCCCTGCGGCTCCCCATTTCACATGCAGGTTGTATGCAAAAGCAGTGCAAGCCGCGTGGGTTGTCGTCAAGCCGGCAATTGACCTTGGAGGCGGAGGACGAAACATGGCTGCATGGTCGCGGGCGTAAACGTTCGAAAGGTCAGGGCGGCGGCGACACGCGCCGGCCTGCTCGCGGCCGCGCGCCAGCTGTTCGCGATCAAGGGGTATCACCTCGCCGCCACGCATGATCTTGTCGAGCTGGCCGGCGTGACGCGCGGCGCGCTCTACCATCACTTCGACGACAAAGAGGCGCTGTTCGAGGCAGTGTTCCGTGAAGTGGCGCACGAGCTCTCGCAGGCCGCAACCGATGCGGTGGGCGCCCTGGTCGACGATCCGTGGGGCCAGCTATTGGAAGGGATTCGCGCCTATCTGCGGCGCGTAGCGGGAAGTCAGGAGATCCAGCGCATCGTGCTGTTGGACGCGCCCGTCGTGTTCGGCTGGGCGCGATGGCGCGAGATCCAATCGGAGGTGTCGCTGGCGCCGCTCGAAGGAGGGCTGCGGTCATTGATGGAGCTGAATTTGATGGCCGAGGCGCCGCCACGCCCGCTAGCACATCTGCTGCTGGCCGCCCTCCACGACGCGGCGCTCTCAATCGCTTACGCAGCGGCGCCCGAGGCGGCGCGCGCAGAAGCCGAGGCGGCGCTGATCGCGCTCACCGACGGCCTGCGTACGCGAAGCGGAGGCGTGAGATGATCGAAAGCACTCAGATGCGGCCTGCATCCCAGACGAGAGGCGCGCTGTTCGGTCGGCGCGTGCCGATCTCTCCGACTCTCTCACGCGGGGGCTGAGTCATGCTGCTGCACGCCTGGTCCAGCTTTTACGAGTTGCTCGGGACCGCCTCGGCGAGCTTGATCGGGCTGCTGTTCGTCGTCGTCACGCTCACGGCCGGGCGCGACCGGGAATCGACAGAGCTAGGCGCGCGCATCTATCTCACGCCGGTCGTGCTGCACTTTTCGGTGGTTGTCGCGGTGTGTGCGATCGCTGTCGCGCCGCTGCCGATTCGCGTCGCCTCAGCGCTCGCAGCGTTTGCAACCGGTGTGGGAATGCTCTGCGCCGGTCGCACCGGCTGGCGCATGCTGCAGGCGCCGACCTATCCGGGCGGCGCGAAACGCCACTGGTCGGATATCTGGCTATACGCCGTCGCCCCTGGCGGCGTGTACCTCCTCGCGTTTGGCGCCATTGGCGCGTTTTGGGTCGGGGCGCAGGACGCGCCGAGCCTGTTCGCGGGGGTGATGCTGATCCTCCTTATGGTCTGCATCCGCAACGCCTGGGATCTGGTGACGTCGATAGCGCCCGGCGTCCCTAGCCGGCCGTCATAGCGTTATGGGCGAGGCCGAAGCGAACCACTGGGACGGCCCGCCGCTGGAGGCTTGGCGGCCATGGAGGCCGAACGAGGCGGCCGCTGTGCTCGATGGCTGTTCGGCGCTCTGGCGCGTGGTAGGCGGCTGGGCGATCGATCTTTCGATTGGTCGCGAAACACGCCAGCACGAGGACCTCGAAATCGCCGTGGCGCGCGCGGAATTTCCGCTGATCCGCGAGCATCTGGAAGCCCGCGGTTTCGTGCTTTACGAGGCCGGCGACGAAGAGGCGCGTCGGCTGGCGCCTGGGCAAGCGCCCAATCCCAGGAAGCATCAGAATTGGGTGGCCGACCCTGCCGTCGATGTCTGGCGGTTGGATGTGATGCTGGAGCCAGGAGACGCGGAGACCTGGATTTTCCGCCGCGACGAGCGCATCCGCGCGCCCATCGCGTTCATGATCGCAGGCGGGGCCATGCCGCACCTGAAAGCGCATGGCGCCCTGCTCTACAAGGCCAAGGCCTTGCGCCCAAAGGATCAGGCGGACTTCGCGAACGCACTTCCTGTGCTGGCCCGCGACGAGCGACGCTGGCTGATCGAGGCGCTCAGGATCGCCCACCCAGGTCACACCTGGATCAGCGCGCTGGAGGCGGCTGGATGAGCGCGGCCGGCTGCGTCTGCGCTAGGAGTCGTATCGGCCGACCATTTCGGCCGCGAGGTCGGCCTCGCGCGCAAGCCGGCCGCCGCCGAGGCGGACTCCCGTCACCGACCCGCCATCGTCGCGGATCAGGGCCGCCGGCTCGCCGAAGCTCGCGAACGCGCCGGCCTGGCTGATCCTCCCCTGATCCGGCGAGGTCACTGTGACCTCGGCGGCCTTGGCCAGAGGGTTGGTCGCGGCGGCCACGCCGACCAGCACTTTGTCGCCGGCAGGGACCAGGTCACTCGGACCCCAGGCGCTCCACCAGCGCCCACGCCAGTCCCTGAGCGCGGCGTTCGGCGCCCCATCCGCCTTGAAACGCTTGAGGATCCCGAGCGCACCGTCCAGCCAGAGATGCGACATGCCGTCAACGGCGTTGGTGAGGCACGACACGGCGAGGCCCTGTTCCAGCACGACCGCGGTGCGGGTGACATAGCCAAGGAAGCCGCCGCTATGACCGACGTGCTCCCAATCCTCGAACTTCGCGCTGATCGCGCCGAGGCCGTAGCTCTGCGGCGCGAGCGGCGTCCATGAATCCGTCCAGCGCGCGTGCGTCATCTCGCGCCGGCTGGACTCCGACAAAAGGCTGTTCTTGGCCTGCGGCGCCAGTTGCCAGAAGAACCGCGCCAGATCCGCCGCGGTGCTCACGAAACCGGTGGCGGCAGCAAGCGCATTGGTCGGTTGGTCGCCGGGGAAAGTCTGTCGGCGGCCGAGCAGCGCCTTAGAGCCGTGGCCGCGCGAACGGCGCGCCGACCGGCGGCGGTCCGTCGGGCGTCGTCTCGGCGAGGCCCGCGCGCTCGACGACCTCGCGCGCGATCCAGCCTGCGTAGGGCTCCCCGGTCACGCGCTCGATCACCAAGCCGACAAGGCCAAAGCCGTGGTTCGAGTATTTCAGGCGTTCGCTGGCGGCGATCGCCGGCGGATCCGCCAGTTCGCGCCGCAGAGCCGACTCATCGAGGAACGCGGCGCGGTCGACCCAGTAGGCGCAGTCCGGGCCGTCGCGCGCGAGCCCAGCCGCGTGCGACAGGAGCTGCGCGATCGTCGCCGTCGCGACCGCCGGGTGCAGGCTATCGACGTACTCGCCGGCCCGGTCGTCGAGCTTCAGTCGACCTTCTTCGCGGAGGCGCAACACGCCGGCGGCGGTGAACGACTTCGAGTGCGACGCCACGCGGAACCGATGCCGAGGCGTGAGCGGCTCGCCCGCCGCGAGGCTGGCGCTGCCGAGCGCGAGGTCGAGCACCACCTCGCCATCGAGAGCGACGGCGATCGCGACCCCCGGCTGCTCGCTCACGCGCATCTGGTAGGCGAGCCAGTCGCAGAGATATTCGAGCGCCGGTTCGAGCCAGGCGTCCGCCATCTCGGTCTAGCGCCCCACGAACTTGGCCGGCCTTCGCTCCAGGAAGGAGGCGACGCCTTCTTTGTGGTCTTCCGATTTGAACGCCGCCTGCAACGCCTCGACGTGCGCGGTCATGTGTTCGCCGACGTCTCGCTCCAGCCCGCGCCAGACAAGGTCCTTGATATGGCGGATGGAGAAGGGCGACGAGTTCAGGTAGCGCCGCGCCTCTGCGTAGGCCGCGTCCATCAAAGCCTCGGGGGCGACGAGTTCGGCGACGTAGCCGATGTCCTTGGCCTCCGCGGCGCTCAGGAAATCGCCCGAATAGAGCAGCCGCAAGGCTCGCGAGGGGCCGATCAGCCGCGGCAGCAGCCAAGACCCGGCGCCGGTGTCCGGGACCAGCCCGCGGTGGGCGAAATTCCAGGCGAAGCGGGCGCGGTCGGATGCGATGCGCACGTCGCACTGGCTGGTGAACTCGGCGCCCATGCCAACCGCCGAGCCGTCGATCGCGCCGATCACCGGCTTCGGGCAGGCGGTGATCGGCCACCAGCGGCCGCGTTCCTGCGCTTGGCCCCTGACGCCGCGGCTCTCGCCCGGCACGGTGGCCAGGTCGGCGAGATCGGTTCCGGCGCAGAACGCGCCGCCAGAGCCGGTGATGATCAGCACGCGGACCCGCTCATCCTTCCCCGCCTCGCCGACCGCGCCGATGAAGGCGTTCAGCATGGCGTAGGTCATGGCGTTGCGCTTCTCCGGCCGATCGATGGTGATCAGCCCGATTCCCTCGTCGTTCACCTCGAACTTGATGTGGTGCGCGGTCATTGGCGGTTCCCTTGGGGCGCGAGCGTAGCCGCGCCATCAAAGCTGAAGCCGACCGCCGACGCTAGGCGACGCTCGCCGCCTCTCCCATCACCCTCAGCCGTTCGGCGGCGTACCAGTTGCGCAGGCTCTCGTCGTCCCAAGCCGCCGCTTGAGAGTCGGCTTGCGCAAGAGCGCGGTCGCTCTCGGCGCCCTCGCCGAGCAGGCTCAGGGCATGGGCGCGGGTCAGCTTGAGGAACGTCTCGTCGACCGGCTCGCCGCCATTCTCAGCGATGATCGCAAGCGCCCGATCGGCGTGGGCCAGCGCGGTGTTCGGGTCGCCGAGGACATTCGCGACCATCGCCTTCAAGTAAAGTGCGCGCTCGTCGTTCGTCCAATCGCCGCACTTCAGCCAATAGACGTGGGCGGCTTCCGCCGCGCGACGCATGAGCGCCGACTCGTCAGCGCTGCGGTCAGCCCGCTCCAGCAGGTCGGAGGCGAGGTTATTGCTGGCGACGGCGATCGCGCGCGCCGGCGCAGCTTCGCCCAAGCCCTCCGCCAGGGTTAGCGCCGATCCGTAGACGGCCGCGCCATCGTCGGGTCGGCCGCTGCCGACCAGGGCTGCGGCCAGCATGAACCGCGCTTCGAGCAGCGAGCCGCGGAAGTCGCCACCGGCCGCGGCAAGGAAGGTCCCCTCAGCGGCGGCCGCGCCCGCGCCGTCGCCCGACATCAGACGCGCAGTAGACAGATGCGCCCAGGCCTTGGCGGTGACCGGGGTCGGCGCCTGTCCCGCCAGCACCCGCTCGGCGAGCCGGCGGGCGCGCGGCCAGTCGCTCAAGTGTTCGCCGATCGTGTGGGTTGAGAAGCGCAGGAACTGCACCCAGGAGTCGGGCCGCCCTCGCGCTTCGTCGGCGGCCGCCTCCAGCTCGCCGGCAAGACGCGCGCTTTCTGTCGCGTGATAAGCGAAACCCTCGCTAAGCAACGTATCGAGCATCGAAGGACCCGTCTTGATCGCGCCCATACTGACCGGCGCGACGGGCGCGTGCAAAGCCGATTGTTGCTTCAGGAGGAAGGGCGCGCGGCGACGTTGCCGGAGGAATCCGGCCGGTTCCTCGCGGCCGCGCCGACTGAACAAATGCAGCGCCCGGTCGTTCCGTCAGCGTTCATTTCGCGTGTGTCACGAATTCAGGTTCGTAAGACGCGAAGGGAGTGCGGATCGATGCGGCGGCAACACCTCGCCACGCCGCCGCTGTTGCGGCCGGTTCTGGTGGCGGCGGCCAGCGCGCTTGCGTTGGCGAGCTGCAACAGACCGGCGCCGCAGGCGGTGTCCTCCGCGCCGCCGCCCCTGGCTGCACTGCCGCTCGCGACGACGTCGGCGCCGACTGTGCCTGCGCCGGAGGCCGACGCGCTGCCCCCGGCGCCCGCGGCGCCGGTTGGCCCGCCGGCCGATGCGGCGGATGACTACGCCTACGCCGATGCCGCCCACGCGGCGAACGAGGGCTTCGGCGATGCGCCACCCGACTACGCGTTCGACTACGCGGGCGGCGAGAGGCCGTGGGTCTGGCGGGGAGACGACGGCTCCATGCGCATCGCCGAGCCGCTGAGCGGCGGCGGCGAACGTTACTTCTACTACGAGCCCGGCCAGGACACGCCCTACTTGGTTCGCGACGGCGACTACAGTTACGGGTTCGACGGCGGAACGCTTGTGGTGGTCTACGGCCGAGACGGGCGACCGTTGCCGCGCGGCGAGATGCATCGCTACGCGGATCGTGCGGGTCGGTTTATCGCTCGCGGCCGCGACGTGTTCGACGCAGGACGCCACAGCCGCCATGAAGGGGTTGGCGAGGCGAACTGGAGCGAACGACGGCGCGGCCTCGACGCCGATGACCGGCAGTGGAGCCAAGCGCAGGCGGCCAACTTCGGCTGGCGCGACTACCACCAGGCGCACGCCGCGCAGGAGGACTCCCGCTGGGCCGACGAACGCTATCGCCGTGAGGCCGAGGCTGCCCGCTACGATCAGGGGAACAACGACCAGCAGCAGGCGGCAGCCGAGTGGCAGGCCGCGCGCGCCGCGCAGACGCTGGCTTTGGCGGTCGGCCAGCAGCAGGCGCAAGGCCACGGCGGACCTGCCGGCGTCCGCGGGCCACCGCCGCTCCGCCCCGCCGAGCGCCAGTCCATCGCGCAATCGGCCCAGCCCGGATTTGCGAACGGCTCTGCGACCAATCAGGTCGCCGCGCAACAGGCGGCCGCCCAGGCGCAGGCGGCCGCTCAGCGACAGACGCAGATCCAGGCGCAAATCCTGGCGCAGCATCAAGCGCAGATACAGGCGGCGCAGGCGCAAGCCGCGGCCCAGCGCCAGGGCCAACTGCAAGCGCAACTGCAGGCGCAGCGCGCGGCTGAGATGAAGGCGGCGCAGGCGCAGGCAGCCGCCCAGCACGAGGCGCAACTCCACGCCGCGCAGGCGCAGGCCGCGGCCCAGCGGCAGGCGCAAGTGCAAGCCCAGATCCAGGCCGCGCAAGCGCAGGCTGCGGCGCAGCATCAGGCGCAGTTAGCGGCGCAGCACCAGGCGCAGATCCAGGCCGCCCAGGCTCAGGCGGCGCTGCAGAAGCAAGCCCAGATCAAGGCTCAGATCCAAGGACAACAGCAGGCGCAGGCACAGGCGGCTCAGACGCAGGCCGCCGCGCAGCGACAGGCGCAGATCCAGGCCGAGATCGCGGCGAGGCACGCCAAACAGAGCAAGGGGAACACCGCGACGCCGTAGTTGCAGGGTGGCCAGGGCTATTCGGGCGGCCTGCGCCCGATCGTAAAGCCGAAGCGAGCCTCCTCGCGGAGCTCGCCACCGCCCGCCAGCGGCGTCAGCACGCTCCTAAGCTCGCCTTCGAACGCCGCGGCGTCGTCCCCGAGCGCTCGATCGGAGCAGACGGACATCGACCGGAAGTGGCTGACGACGGCGTCCACCGTCCAGACCTGTTCTTCCCTGACCCTACGGCTGGCGACGTCAACGAAGCCGGCTGCTTCGAACACGCGCTCGATCTCGTCCGGCCGCGTGGCCGCGCCCGACCGGGCCTGAGCCCATCCGTTCGGAAACGCCCGCCGCATCCAGCGGTGCGCGATCGTCGCCGCCGCATGCTGCCAGGGTGCCTCGCCGCCCAAGACGCCATCGGCGCCGAGAGTCGCCAGGCAACCGCCGGGCTTGAGCCATTCGCGTGCTTTGGCCACGATCAAGGCTTGGTCCAGCCGGTGGAAGGCTTCGCCGACCGTGATCAGGTCGAAGGACGTGGCCGACGCTTCTGCATCCTCCGCGCGCCCGACGAACCACCGGACGTTGTCCACGCCGCGGCGGGCCGCCTCACGCCGGCCGACCTCGATCATCTCCAGCTCGAGGTCGATGGCCAGCACGCGATCGAACTCGGCCGCGAGGTCGAGCGCGACGCGGCCCGGCCCGCAGGCCAGGTCAAGCAGGGCGGAAGGCTGCGTCGGCGCGGCGGCGGCGACCAGCGGCTGCAGCAGGGCGCGCGGGTAGGGAGGCCGGCCGCGCAGGTAGGCCTCCGCAGTGCCGCGAAACGCGTCCGGCGCGAGGTTCGGCGCTTCTGTCACGGCGCTGTCAGCCGGGCATGGTCTCGAACAGGGCGAGGCCTTCGGGCAGGATCACCCAGTCAGGCTTGTCGCGCAGGAAGATCGCCATCGTCGGTTCGAAGCGCGACGGATCGTCGAGCGCGCCGGCATAGATCGTATGCTCGTCGTCCTGGCCCCAGATTCCGCCGAAGACAAGGCTTCCGCAGTTGGGACAGATGCTGCGGACGGCTTCGCCGCGCAGCGACGGCGAACGCACATGGGCGGTCGGACCGGTGAAGCGCAACGCGCTTGCCGGAAAGCCCATGAACGGGATGAAGCCCGACCCCGATGCCTTCTTGCAGTCGGCGCAGCAGCAGTAGCCCTGGAACGCCGGCTCGCCAGCGGCCTCGAAACGCAGCGCGCCGCAGAGGCAGCCACCCGTGTAAGGCGCGCCGCTCATTGCGCCGCCGCCGTTTGACGCGCCGGCTCGAGCCGGATCACTTGGCGCGTTGCCGCTTCCACCGCCGCCCGCGACCAGAGCATCGGGACGTACTCGCCCTTGGCCCACAAGGGGAAGAGATCGCTGTAATGGGGGCTTTCCGGGTCGCCCGACTGGCCCGGCGTGTTGATGATGCGGCTGTTGTCCCACTCGCCGACATCGATGACGAAGCGGATCGAGGCGCCATTGGTGACCCTGAAGTCGGTCATCGCGTAGGTGGACGCCCCCGGCGTCTGGCTCGAGCCGGGGACCGGCGCCGGCCCGTGGCTCATCTTCGCCCTCAGCGCTGGGTTGGCGAACGCCGCGGCGGCGGCCGGGATGAAGTGGGCGTGGTGCAGGGCGCCCCAGGTCCAGGTCTCCATGTCCGGACCGAGTCGCTCAGCAAGCTCGTTCAGCGCGTTGCGCAGGCTCGCGACCAGGATCTCGTCGCGCACCGCCCGCTCGAGGCGACCGCGTTTGAGCCAGCCGAGGATGGCATAGGGGGACGGGGTCACCGCCTCTTCGATGATCGCGGCGGCCTCGGGCGTCGTGCCGCGGCGCGCGATCGCCGGGACCAGGTGTTTGTTCATCCAGACGTTGACGATGGCCGCCGCCGCGCTCGCGGTCGTCTCGAACCCGTCCCAGGCGCGCAGGGTGTCCATGGCTTGGCTCACCTGGGGGTCCGTCGAGCTCAGGCCGTCGAGCAAGCCGACGACGGCGAGCGCCGTCAGGCTCTTCACGTCGGTCTGCAGCGCCTCGTTCTCGGGGATAGTGATGCGGTCATTGGCGTCGAGCACCTCGGCGATACGGTCGTAGCGCGCCGGGTCCGCCCATTCGTAGCCGATGTTCTTCTCTTCCATCGGATAGCCTGGCGGCAGGTTCATCTCGTTGGCGGTGGCGATCCAGCCGCGCGCGGGGTTGAACACCGCCGGCAGCTCGTCGGGCCCAAGGAAGCCGTCCCACTCGTACCGTCCGTCGCCAGGCACCGGCATCAGTCCGTCCCAGTGGCGGCGCGGGAAGAAGCCGGCGGGGATCCAGCCGATGTTCCCCTGCACGTCGGCGTAGACGAAGTTCATCGTCGCCGCGCCGTAGTGGGTCAGCGCTTCCTTGAACGCCGCCCAGTCCCTCGCGGTCTGATAGCGGAGCGCGCCGCGGTAGGAGGACGTGCCGGGCGTCGACCAGACCGTGCGCAGCGCGAACGCGCGGCGTCTGGCGGCGTCGAGCTTCAGCACCGGCCCGTGGCGGGTGTAGGCAAGCTCGACCTCCTGCGCGGCCCCGCCGCGCACAGCGATCGTCTCGCGCACGATCCGCATGTCCTCCCAGCCATCGCCATAGCGGTATTGGCGCGGGTTCTGCGGGTTCAGCTCGTAGACGTAGAGGTCCTCCTGATCGGCCACGAACACGGTGATGCCGAACGCGATGTGCTCGTTATGGCCGATGGTGACGCCCGGCAGGTGCAGCTCGCCCGCGCCCATCACCCGAAGACTAGGTGCGTCCAGGTGGACGATGTAGCGGATCGATGGCGCCACCAGCACCCGGTGCGGGTCGTTGGCCAGGATCGGCCGCCCGGTCGCGGTGCGCTGGGGGGAGATGGTCCAGTTGTTCGATCCCTGGTCGCCGACGCGCGCGGAAACGCCGCCGTCGGTTTGCGGTTCGAAGACCATCTCCTTGGTCATCAGGAAGTAGTCGTCGAGCACATCCTTGGGCACGTCGGCGGGGTCGAGACCCTCAGGGATCCGGATCGAATGATCGGGATCGAGCTTGCGACGGAGCGCATCCGCTTCCACCCCGCCGGCGGCGACGGTTCGCGAGCGGACGACTTCCGCCTCCACATTGCGGTTCAGGCCATGCGCCCGGATGCGCACCATGTCGTCCAGCGACCACAGCCCAGGTTGTGTGTCCGTGATCCTGAACTCTGTCGGCAGCGGCGCCTCGCCGTTCAGAACCGCAGAGACATAGGCGTTGACGCCGTCGACCCAGGCGCGCGACCAAGCCTTCGCGTCTGGCCCATACGCGCTCCATTCAGCGTCGATGTCGCCGCGGTAGAGCAAGAGCCGCGCCGCTCGGTCCCTGGCGACGTAAGCAGGCCCGAAGCTCTCGGCGAGCTGGCCAAGGCCGCGCTTGCGCCACAGGTCGAGCTGCCAGAGGCGGTCGCGCGCCGCGTTCCAGCCCTGGCTGAAGAAGGCGTCGTGCGCCGTCTCGGCGTAGATGTGCGGAATGCCCCATTGGTCGACCAGGATCTCTGCTGGTTGGTCGAGCCCTGGGGCGCTCGCGATCCGTTGTTCCGCCGACGCCGGGTTTGAGGCCATTGACAGTGCTCCGGGGACAGAGGGGGGGCCAGAGGCGGCCGCCAATACCTCAACCCCTCGCGCCGTCCGCCGTCGAGCGGATTCTCTGCGCCGCCCCGGCGGGGCAGGATCAAGCGGGGCGGTGACGGGCAGCGAAGCTGGTGTTACCGTTCGGACGTACATTTGCAGTTCGGCAACTGGTCCGGCCGCGTCTCGAAGGCTGGAGCGGCATGTTCAGGGGGAACGCCATGCAAACCATACTCAATGTCCATCGCCGACACGCGCTTGCTCTGGTCGGCGCTGTCGCTCTCTCGCCGGCGTTCGCGTGGGCGGTCGACCAGCGCGTGGCGTTCATTCCGGGTCCGAAACACACCATCGCCGTCGGCGCCATCGACCTCATCGGCACCTATGCCACGCCCAGCGCCACCAACGCCGGCGGCCCGATCTCCGCGGCGCTCATCACCCGCCTGAACGCCAGCCGCTGTTGCCGCGTGGTCGAACGCGACGTCACGCAAACGATGGTCACCGAGATGGACCTGGCGAAGTCGCATGTGACCGCGGGAAATTCGGCGCCCATGCCCGGCAACATGCTGCCGGCGCAGTTCCTGATCGTGGGGTCCGTCACGGCGCAGTCGACGGCCGACCGAGGCAGCGGCCTCAGCCTGGGGTCTGGCGCAACGGCGCTGACGCTCGGCCACTCCAGCGGCGACATCGAGATCGACCTGCGGATGGTCGACACGCGCACCGGCGCGCTCGTGAACACCTTCAAGGTCAAGCACAAGATCCAGTCGAACGCGATCGGGCTCACGACCACGACCAACGGCGTCGCCGTAGGGCCGAACACCTTCTTCAACACGCCGCAGGGCAAAGCCACCGACGCCGCGCTCGAGGACGCCGTCGAGCAGATCGCCAAGACCCTCGCCGCCATGCCGTGGCGCGGGCAGGTGGTGAAATACGAGGCCGGCATCGTCTGGGCGAACGCCGGCGCCGAGGGCGGCGTCAACATCGGCGACAGGTTCAGCGTGCAGCGCGTCGGCGAGAGCCTCACGGACCCCGCGACCGGCGAGGTCTTGAAGGAGAACATGCAGGATCTTGGGGTGGTGACGATCACCAACGTCGAGGACAAGATCGCCTGGGGCTCCTACCAGGCCGCCATTCCCACCGACCCGGTGCGCGGCGACTACCTGGTGATGCAGCCAAGAACCCAGTAGCCGGTCTTCCCACGACCCCGCCGTTTGTGGCTACCTGCGGCGTCAGCCTGGTCCAGGGGTCGCGTCATGCCGTCGTCCAAGCACCTTGTTCATCCCGAGCTCGTGCCCGGGCTGGAAGCCTTTCCGGCCTACCCAGCCTTCACCGTCGACGCCGCGACCCTGCCGTTGTTGCGCTCGGCGCCGCCACGGCCGCAGCGGGAAGTAGCGACGCCAGGGATCGGGGTGGAGGGGCGGGTGGCGCCGGGCTCGGCCGGCGGACCTGACGTGCGCGTGCTCGTTTACCGGCCGAAGGCGGCGAGCGAGCCTCGCCCGGCGATCCTGCACGTCCACGGCGGCGGCTATGTGCTGGGCTCTGCGCAGATGTCCGACGTCGCCAACCGCGTACTGGCCCGCGATCTGGATTGCGTCATCGTCTCGGTGGACTATCGCTTGGCTCCGGAGACGCGTTTTCCTGGGAATCTCGAGGATTGCTACGCGGGGCTGAAGTGGCTCCACGCGAATGCACCCGCGCTCGGGGTCGATGCGAGCCGCGTCGCCATCAAGGGCGAGAGCGCCGGTGGCGGCCTTGCAGCGGGCCTGGCGCTCCTCGCGCGCGACCGCGGTGAGGTCGCGGTGGCCTACCAGATGCTGATCTACCCGATGATCGACGACCGCGAGCATCCGGAGCCGCACGGCTATGTCGGCGAGTTCATCTGGAACCGCGAGTCGAACCGTTTCGGGTGGGCGAGCATCCTCGGACGCGAGCCGGGCGGGGAGGGGGTGTCGCCATACGCCGCCGCGGCGCGGGCGGAGACCCTCGCCGGGCTGCCGGCGACCTTCATCGCCGTCGGCGCGCTCGACCTCTTCCTGGAGGAGAACCTGGAGTACGCGCGCCGCCTGATGCGCGCGGGCGTCCCGGTCGAGCTGCATGTCTATCCCGGCGCGTTCCACGGTTTTGGACTGGT
This sequence comes from Caulobacteraceae bacterium, assembly GCA_035295705.1. Classification (GTDB taxonomy): domain Bacteria; phylum Pseudomonadota; class Alphaproteobacteria; order Caulobacterales; family Caulobacteraceae; genus Poindextera. Next base: position 8,397 of record DATGIN010000080.1, on the reverse strand, counting down.
CGGCGAAACCGCGCTCAGCCGTCGCGCCGATCGCGACGAGCTCGAAGCTTTGCGTCAGGCGTTTGCGGCGACGTCCTGCAAGGGGTCGGAGGCGGCCGCCGGCTAGCGCGACAAACCGCTTGGAATGTCGGCCCACGCGTCGGAAAAAGCGCGGACAGCGGACAGCCGCCGTCGGACGATAGCGCAGGCGACGCGCCAACAGAGGCTTCGAGGGAGTGAATTTATGCAGCTAACACCCGGATCGCGCTGGAAAAGCGCGGTGTGTGACACCGAGGTGGTGGTGGTTAAGCCGCCGAAGAGCGCGGTCGCGCTGGAGTGCGGCGGCCAGGCGATGATCGCGCACGCGGCGGCCAAGCCGGAAGGCGGCGAGCCCGCGGAAAGCTTCTCAGCCGGCACCCAGCCGGGCAAGCGCTTCGCCGACGAAGAAACCGGCCTTGAAGTGTTGTGCACCAAGGGCGGCCGGGGCTCGCTCTCCATCGACGGGCGCGCCATCACGGCCAAGGAAGCAAAGAAGCTGCCCGCCTCGGACTGAGGCCCCACTTCAAATGCATACCGCGCTCCTTCTCGAGATGGCCGCCGGAGCCTTCCCCGAGCGCATCGCTGTCGGGCCGCTGAGCGGCGGCCTGAGCTTCGACGAATTGGCGACGCGCGCCCGCGCAGGCGGAGCCTGGCTGGCCGAGCAGGATGCCGTGACGGCCGTCTTCATCGGCCTGAACAGCGAAACGCTGCCGGTCGTGCTGTTCGGCAGCGCCGAGATCGGCATGCCGTTCGCACCGCTGAACTATCGGCTGCCGGATGCGGATCTGCGGCGGCTGCTCGCGCGCACCGCGCCCTCCATCGCCATCGTGGACGACGACATGATCGGCCGCGTGGAGGACGTGCCTGGCGTGCTCCTGGCTGAGCGCAGCAACTTCGAGCGCGCCTGCGCCGACCCCCGGTTCCGCGCGGCGCCCGCGCCCGATCCGGAGCGCGACATCGCGGTGCTGCTCTTCACCAGCGGCACAACGGGGGAGCCAAAGGTCGCCGTCCTGCGCCACCGGCACCTTGCCGCGTACGTCACCTCGACGGTCGAGTTCATGGGCGCCGAGGAGGACGAGGCGGCGCTGGTTTGCGTGCCGCCCTACCATATCGCCGGTATCGCCGCGGGTCTCACCGCGACCTACGCCGGCCGCCGGACTGTCTACCTGCCGCAGTTCACCCCCGAGGACTGGGTCGATGCCGCGGTTCGCGAGCGGGTGACGCAGGCCATGGTCGTGCCGACGATGCTCGGCCGCATCCTGACCGTGCTCGAGGGCCGCAGCGAGACCCTGCCCAGGCTTCGGTCGCTCTCCTACGGCGGCGGCCGCATGCCGCAGCCGGTGATCGAGCGCGCGCTCGAGCTGATGCCGCACGTGGACTTCGTGAACGCCTACGGGCTGACTGAGACCAGCTCGACCATCGCCGTCCTGACCGCGGACGACCACCGGCAAGCGATCGCGTCGGCCGACCCCAAGGTTCGCGCCCGGCTTGGCTCGGTCGGCCGGCCGTTGCCGACGCTGGAGCTGGAGATCCGCGCGCCGGGCGGGAAGCCGCTGGGGGCCGGCGAGTCCGGCGAGGTTTACGTGCGTGGCGAGCAGATCTCCGGCGAATACCTGCACAGGAAGGCGATCCAGGACGACGGCTGGTTCGCCACCAACGATGCCGGTTTCCTGGACGAGGACGGCTATCTGTTCGTCGAGGGCCGGCTGGACGACGTGATCGTGCGCGGGGGCGAGAACATCTCGCCGGGCGAGGTCGAAGACGTGCTTCGCCAGCACCCCGGCGTCGCGGACGTTGCGGTGTTGGGGGTGCCCGACAACGAGTGGGGGGAACGCGTCGCCGCCATCATCGTGGCCACGGACGCGCGGCCGAGCCCCGACGAGCTTGCCGCGCTGGTCAAGTCGAAGCTGCGGTCGACGAAGACGCCGGAGGTCTGGGCGTTCCGCGACGCTCTGCCCTACAACGACACCGGCAAATTGCTGCGCCGACAGCTGCGCGCCGAGATGGCTGCCGACCAGCCCGCGAGCGTCGGCGCGGGGCGGTGAGCGACGCAGGCGCCGCCGCGGACGGAGGCGCGCTGAGGCTGCTGATCGCCAGTGGCGGCGCAGGCGCGTCGATCATCGATGTGACGGGCGGTCGCCCGCCGGACCGGGCAGGGCTGGTGCGCATCGGCCTCCATCGCCAGGGACGAAGGCCCTCGAACGGACTGGAGCCCTTCGACATCCTGCTGAGCTGCGAGCGCGACGCGCCGGCGCCTTGGGTGGCGGCAAGCGACCCCGAGGCCGCCGCCATGGCGCTCGCGGAGCGCGTCGCCGCCCAACCGGTCGCCGCTACCGTCGCCGCGCAGGTGCTGCGGGTCAGCGAGCGCCTCAGCTTCGATGAGGCGCTCGTGCAGGAGTCCATCGCCTACTCGATGCTGCTCGCCTCGGAGGGCTTTCGCGCCTGGCGCGCCGCGAACCCGCCGCGCGACCGCCCGCCCGATACGGCGCCTCGCGTGGCGATCCACGCCGCCGACGCGGCTATCGAACTCCGCTTGACCCGCCCCGCCGCCCGCAACGCGTTCGATGCGGCGATGCGCGACGAACTCGCTGAAGCATTTGAATTTGCAATCGAACATCCGGACCAACCTCCCGTCGTTCTGTGCGGCGCCGGCCCCGCCTTCAGCGCCGGCGGCGACCTCGACGAATTCGGCCGCGCAGACGATGCGGGCCGGGCGCACCTGATCCGCAGCCTGCGATCGCCGGCGCGCCTGGCGCACGCCCTGGGGGGCCGTCTGACCGCCTGCCTGCATGGCGCCTGCGTCGGCGCCGGTATCGAGGTCCCGGCGGCGGCCGCGCATGTGACGGCGCGGCCCGGGGCGTTCTTCCGGCTGCCCGAGGTATCCATGGGCCTCATCCCCGGCGCCGGCGGCACGGCGTCGATCCCCCGCCGCATCGGCCGCCATCGCGCCTGCTTCATGGCCATCTCCGGCGCGGACATCGATGTCGACCTCGCCCTGGCCTGGGGCCTGATCGACGCGCTCGAGCCGGCGCCGTGACCAGCCCGATCGCCGCTGCGCTGCATCACCTCGCCGGTCGCATCGCCGAGCTGACCGAGAATTTCGGACGGCGGGTCGAGGTGGACGCCCTCGGGATCATGAGTCGCGAGGGGCTGCTCGACCTCAAGGAACCGGGCCTCTGGTCGCCAAACCGCGCGTGCCGGTTGCTGCGGGCGAAGGACGCCTGGATCGCGATCAATCTCGCCCGTGAGGAGGATCGGGACCTCGTGCCCGCGTGGCTGTGCGCCGACGTACCGGGCGACACCTGGGATGCGATCGTCGAAATCGCCGCGACCAGGCCGTCGGAGGTTTTGATTCAGCAGGCGATTCTGCTCGGCCTGCCGGCGGCGCTCGTGGGAGAGCGGGTCTCGACCGGCTTCGGCCCGACGCCGCCGCAGCGGCGCGATGCGCGGGGGGCCGCGCCCATCGCCGTGGTCGACCTTTCGGCGCTTTGGGCCGGGCCGATGTGCGGCGCCATCCTGGCCGCCATGGGCGCGCGGGTCGTCAAGCTCGAAAGCCCGCGCCGCCCGGATCCGACGCGCGTCTCGTCGGCGGAGTTCTTCAAACGATTGAATGCGCAAAAGCGCTGTCTTGAAGTCGATTTCGCGACCGCCGAAGGTCAGGCCGAGCTGCGCGCGCATATCGCGGCGGCGGACGTCCTGATCACGAGTTGCCGGCCGCGGGCGCTGCCCTCGCTCGGCCTTGATGCAGAGCGCATCCTCCGAGCAAACCCCCGGCTCACCTGGGTCGCGATCACCGGATACGGCTGGCGGTCGCCCGACGACGTTCGGGTCGCGTTCGGCGACGACGCGGCCGCGGCCGGCGGCCTGGTCGATTGGACGCCGGCCGGCCAGCCGCAGTTTCTCGGCGACGCCCTCTCCGACCCGGTCACCGGCCTCGGCGCGGCGGTGGGCGCGCTGGAAGCCTTGGGCGCGGGGGGCGGCGCCCGTGTCGAGGTCGCCATGGCCGACTGCGCCGCCGCCGCCGCCGCGATGAGGAACGCCGGGTGAGCCGGCCTCTTTTCATCCGCAACGTCGAGATTGGCCGGCGGCGCTGCGATCTTCGCATCGAGGATGGATTTGTCAGCGCGATCGATGCGCGGGTTCCCGGCCAGGGCGACGAGATGGACGGGAATGGCGGCGCGCTGATTCCCGGGCTGGTCGACCACCACATTCACCTCTTCGCGCTCGCGGCGCACGCGGATTCCGTCCTGCTCGACGACGTCACGGGCTTCGGCGAGCTCGCCGCGCGGATCCAAGCGGCGGCCAGGACGCGGCCGGCGGGGGCTTGGATCAGGGCGACCGGGTACCACGAGCGGATGGCCGGCGAGCTCGACCGCCACGCCCTCGACGCGCTCGCGCCGCGCCACAAGCTGCGCATTCAGCACCAGACCGGTTCGCTGTGGATTTTCAATGGGCTGGCGCTGGAAGCGCTCGGCGCCCACGACCTCCCTTCGGCGCTGGAACGGGGCACCTCCGGACGACCGACCGGGCGGTTGTGGCGCGGCGATGCGTGGCTGCGCGAGCGCATCGGCGGCGACGCACCGCCGCTGGCCGGCGTCGGGCGGGATCTTGCGAGATGCGGGGTGACCGGGGTCACCGACGCGACGGTCGGCACGGACGCGGCGGCGGCGGCGCTGCTTGCGGCGGCGCATCGCGCGGGCGATCTGCCACAGCGCCTCATGCTGATGAGCGGCGGCCCGCTCGAGCCGCCCAAGGACGCCGCCTTCGCGGTGGGGCCGGTCAAGATCCTGCTCGACGACCATGCGCTGCCGTCGTTCGACGTCATGATCGAGACGATCCTCAGCGCCCGGCGGTGGGGCCGACGCGTGGCCGTCCATTGCGTCACCGCGGGCGAACTTGCGATCACCCTGGCGGCGTTTCAGGCCGCCGGGTCGGAAGTCGGCGACCGTATCGAGCACGGCGGCGTGATCCCCGCGGCCGCCATCGCGCAGATCAAGGCGCTCGGCCTCACGGTCGTGACCCAGCCCGCATTCGTTCGCGAGCGCGGCGACCGGTATCTTGCCGAGGTCCCGGCCAACGAGCACGGCGACCTCTATCGCTGCGCCAGCCTGATAGCGGCGGGCGTCGCGGTCGCTGGCAGCTCGGACGCTCCGTACGCCTCGCCCGACCCCTGGCGCGGCGTGGCCACGGCCGTCGATCGGCTCACGCGTGGGGGGCGAACGCTCGGCGCGGGCGAGCGCATCGCGGCGTCGCGAGCCCTTGCCCTATATCTCGGCGATCCGGCCTCGCCTGGCGCATCGCAGCGCCGCGTCCGCGCCGGCGTCCTGGCCGATCTCTGCCTCCTCGATGCGCCGCTGGCCGATGCGCTGCGCTATCCGAGCGCGGAGCGGGTGGCGGCGACGATCATCCGCGGCAGCGTCGTCTGGGCGCGGGAAGGATTGGGCGCGCCAGCCCGGACGGCTATGACGTCCGGCTAGAGCGTGGAGGGATACTGCGATGGCGGACCTGAGCGGCAAGCTGATCGTGGTGACCGGAGCCTTGGGTGTACTCGGTTCGGTCGTTGCCGGCATGGCGGAGGCGGCGGGCGCGCGGGTCGCGCGCGTGGATCACGCCGAAGCCAAGGCAAGCGGCCCGCTCGTCTTCTGCGGAGTCGATCTGACCAATGCGGCTGCGGCCAACGATGTCATGGCCAGGATCGCAGCGCTCGGCGGCGGCAAGATCGACGGGCTGGTCAACATCGCCGGCGGGTTCGTCTGGCAGACGCTCAAGGACGGCGGCGCGTCGACTTTCGAGCACATGTTCCGCCTGAACCTGCTCACGGCCGTGAACGCCTCGCAGGCCGCAGAAGGGGCGTTGATCGCCGCCGGCGGCGCGATCGTGAATATCGGCGCCAACGCAGCGGCGCGCGCCGCAGGCGGCATGGGCGCCTACGCGGCGTCGAAGTCGGGCGTGCTGCGCCTGACCGAAAGCCTGGCCGAGGAGCTCGCGGGGAAGGTTCGGGTCAATGCGGTGATGCCGTCGATCATCGATACGCCGGCCAATCGCCGCGACATGCCGAAGGCGGACTTCGCCAGCTGGGTTCAGCCGGCCGACATCGGCAAGCTGATCCTCTTCCTGCTCTCGGACGACGCGAGCGCCGTGACCGGCGCGGCGATTCCGGTGACCAACGGGCGGCGCTAGAGCCCGCCCGGCCCGTGCATCAGATCGCTGGCGAGGCCGTAGATGAAGAAGAGGTCGCCGATCACGACCAGGCCGGCCAGGATGATCACGGCGAGGCTGCCGAGCCTCATGGGCAAACCCTCCTAGGATGCTGCCGAGCCAGCCTCAGGCCGGCTGCGTTTCGAACATCTTCGTTGCTTCGACGTCCGCCAGCTCATCGAACCGCTCCATGAGCGCGGCGCCGTCCGGCTTGGCTTTGCAGCAGCGGTCGACCAGCTCGCGCGTCGCTCGCGCCGCCGCCGTCGGCACATTGTCGGCGTTCCAAGCGACGACCCGCGTCCATACGGGATCGATGAAGCTCTTGCCCTCGACCAGGCCGCCTGCGGCCTTGAAGTGCAGACCGCGCAGCTCGGAAACGAAGAGTTGCAGGTAGGCGACGTGGCTGGCCTCGTCCTGGCGGATCTGGTCCACGATTGCTGCGGCCTGCTTGGCCTGCTCCGGCCTGGCCGGGAACGCCTCCGGATCGCGCATCAGCGCGATGTTGAAGGCGAAGCTCCGTTCGGCGCGGATCTCGATCAGGAGAATGTTCATCAGCTGTTTGATCAGCGCCTCGTGGGGCGCCGGGACCTGCGGCATCTCCCGGGTGTCGCCGCCGGGGCGCCCGCCGCGCTCCGGGATCTCCGGGATCGGGTGCAGCTTCTCGCCCAGCACGAGGTCACGGACGACGTACCACATCTGATCGTGCGCCCCGACCTTGCCCGATCCGTCGCCGCCCTCGTCCAGGCCGTGGGCGACGAAGAGTCCCTTGTTGAGGTGCGCGGTCGCGGTCTCGGAGATATCCTCCTCCACCAGCGGCTGGAAGTCGGGCGCTTCGATGGTCGCCAGCATCCGCCCGCGCCCTTCGATGATGCCGGTGGTGGTGAGGTTGTTCCACAGCGGCAGCGTCACGCCGTTCGCCAGCAGCAGCTTCATCTGCGCCAGGTTCGGGTAGTGCGGGGCGCTGAGGATGCGCGTGGAGACGTCGACCAGCTCGCCGCCGCGGGCCAGCAGGCTCTCCTGCCAGGCCTTGATCGCCGGCCAGCGCACGGCGGTGCGGGGCGAACGGTAGACACCGTCCGCGTCATAGCCGCCGTGCAACCGCCGCTCCCCGAAGAGGTTGGGCCGCGCGTAGGGGTGGTCGGCCAGGATCTCTTCGGACGTATAGCGCAGCTGCATGGCGGGCTTCCTGTGGCTGACGAACCTTATCGGGAGTCAGTTAGCGACGCAAAGCGCAGCAGCGCTGCGCATTGCGCCGCTGCGCGAACCATCGAGAGAAGCGGGCCGCGCCAATGAGGAGAGCAACTGATGGCATCGGTGGCGAAGAACCCGTCCAGCCAGGTTATCCCGAGTGGCTATTGCGGGTCGTACTGTTAGCTGCGCTCAGCCCTCCCCCGCTCTCTCACTCGGCCTCGCCTGAGCGCCTCACAGCTGTGCGGCTCTGGTAGTGATTCGAGCTGATGCCGGAATTCTCAAGCTGATCCAATACAATTCGTGTCGACGTATTCGGCTAGTCAATCTTTATATATATATGCCTAACTGAATGAAGTGTGAGCATGCCGTTCTGCAGGAAACCTCCACCCTCTGCTGTCATAAACTGACCTGACAAGGTTGCGACTATGTATTTATTTATAGTGCCAAGGTGCCCGCCTTCGCGGAATATCGCGCGCCACAAGGGATAGACGTCAGCTCTCTGTCTTATCTCGTGCGGAATGTTGAGAGCGATGGGCGTACGAACACACGCGCTGTCGTAGAGCAGAAGTAGGCCTGTCGACGTAGATGTTACCTGGGCTCGCACCTCGACCATTTGAGAAGAGTAGTGTTCTGGGTGTGCCGCCAGGGCGCAAACGGTCGTTTCGTCGTCGCCGGCGGTGCCCGCGGACGGTCGGGCAAGCACAAGCAACCCAAACAGAGCCGCGAGCAATGCTTGGCTCGCGGGTTTCAACATCCGGCGGCTCGGCAATCCACAGCAATACCCCGCTCAGCTTCGAGGTTGATCGCGCCGTTGCGTTCGGCCTCCGTCATGCCTGGCCTCCAGAGGTAGTAGGCTGGGGGCGTACCCTCGCCTTCGTTCACGAAGGATTGCGTGCGTGCACTGTCTCGCTCCAGGCCGGAATATCCCGCGCGTTCCCGGCGCGTTGGTCCTCCCCGACTTGGCCTTCATGCGCAAGCAGGGCCCCGCGC
>DATGIN010000079.1:0-15538 GCA_035295705.1 Caulobacteraceae bacterium | reverse complement strand
ATGTTGGTCTCGCCGCGGAACCGGCGGTTCGGGTCTTCCTTGTCGCGCTGTTCCCGGCGCTTGACGATGTCGGCGACCACGCGCTCGGGATCGAGGCCGAACTGACTGTAGATCGCCTGCTGCTGCACCGGCGAGCCGCGGTCGAACAGCAGCGATTGGGCGCAATGCGCCGCCCAGTCCTCGACGATGTTGCGTTCGGATTCGGTCAGCTCGGGCACCGTGCGGTCGGCCCAGATCTTCCCGAACTTATGGTGGAAGGCCTCGTCGGTCATGACGAGCTGGAAGAGACGCTTGGCGAGCGGGTCGCGGTTGTTCTTGTAGCCGTTCGAGAAGGCGCCCATGGCCAGCCCCTCGACCAGCATCTGCATGCCGATGATCTTCTTGTAGACCTCCGGCGCCTCGATGATCTCGACCAGAAGGCGCTTCAGCGCCGCGCCGCACTCGACCGGGCGACCCCAGCGCGCCTTGATGTACTTCGCGAACGCGGTGACGTGGCGCGCCTCTTCCCGCGTCTGGTTGGCCGCATACTCCTGCGCGCCCTGGTCCCACAGCACATGGCAGAGCGACGCCGAGAGGTTCAGCGCCCCTTGCTCGCCATGCAGGATCGAGGAGAAGTTGTAGAGCTGCATCAGGTTGATGAAGCGGACCTTGTCCTTGTGGTCCTTCAGCGTCTCGGCGACGTAGGGAAGCGACAACATCGGATTGAGCTCGATGGGCGTCATCGGCTCGTTTTCCATGTCGAACGGCGTGTCGAAGTCGATGTAGCGCTTGTCGAGCGGATCCCAGAAATGGTCGTGGGTCGCCGAGATGATCTTGTCGAAGGCGGTCGAGCGGGCGTGATAGCGATCGAGCTCGAGCATGGACTCGAAATCATCCGGAGCGACGGCGCCGTACATCTTGTCCTTGGTGATGTTGCCGTCGTGGTCCTTGGTGATGCTGCCGTCCGCCATCGTTCTCTCCCTTGCGCGCTTGGAAAGATGCGCGAGCGACGAGGCTTCCGCAAGCCTCAGCTGAACGCCGTTCAGGCGGCGTGAGCGCCGGCCAGGACCAGATCCGCCGCCTTCTCCGCGATCATCACCGTCGGCGCGTTGGTGTTGCCGGACGTGATGGTCGGCATCACCGAAGCGTCGGCGATCCGCAAGCCGGCGATCGCCCGCATGCACAGCGCTGCGTCGACCACGGAGGCGTCGTCGGCTCCCATCCGGCAGGTGCCGACCGGGTGGAAGATGGTGGTCGAGATGCGGCCGATGGCGGAGATCAGCGCGGCCGGGTCGGTGATCTCGGCGCCGGGACGGTACTCGGCCGGCTCGTAGGTCAGAAGAGCCGGGGCGGCGCAGATTCGGCGGGTGAGGGCCACGGCCTCGAGCGCCACCTCCTGATCGGCTGGATCGGCAAGGTAGTTCGGGCGGATGGCCGGCGCTGCCGTGGGATCCGGCGTGGTCAGCATCACCTCGCCGCGACTCGCCGGGCGGATGTTGCAGACCGAGGCGGTCAGTGCGTCGAAGGCGTGCAGCGGCTCGCCGAATGCGTCCAGGCTGAGCGGCTGGACATGGTACTCGAGGTTCGGCGTCGCATGGCGATCGGACGAATAGGCGAACATGCCCAGCTGGCTGGGCGCCATCGACATCGGTCCGGTGCGGAGGAGGCCATACTCGGCGGCGATCAGCGCCCGACCCGCAAGCGTTCGCGCGCGGCTGTTCAGCGTCCCGCCCGAGACCTCGAACACCATGCGGATCTGCAGATGGTCCTGCAGGTTCGCCCCGACGGCGGGCACGTCGCGTTCGACCGCGATGCCGGCCCTCAGCAGGCGTTCCGCCGGACCGACGCCGCTCAGCTGCAGAATGTGCGGAGAGCCGACCGCCCCGGCGGCGAGGATCACCTCGCGCCGCGCTCGCGCTATGGCCGGCCCCCCCTTGCCGCGCATACGGACGCCGGACGCACGCCCCTCTTCGATAAGCACGCGCTCGACCTGGGCGCCGGTCACCACCTTCAGGTTCGGCCGGCGCATGACCGGCCGAAGGAAGCCGCGCGCGGCGTTCCATCGCATGCCCCGGTGCTGGTTCACCTCGAACATCGCGCTGCCGAAGTTGTCGCCACGATTGAAATCGTCCGTATACGGGATGCCACATTCAGCGGCGGCCGCCCGAAAGGCGTCGAGGATCGGCCAGTGCAGCCGCTGGCGTGAAACCTTCAACGGTCCGCCGACGCCGTGCAGTTCGCCCGGCGGCCCGTGATGGTCCTCGGACTTCAGGAAGTAGGGCAACACGTCCGACCAGCCCCAGCCGCTCAAGCCCAGCTGGCGCCAGTGGTCGTAGTCGGCGGCCTGGCCACGCATGTAGATCATGCCGTTGATCGACGAACAGCCGCCCAGGAGCTTCCCGCGCGGGTACTTCAGCGCACGCCCGCCGAGCGCCGGTTCGGCATCGGTGGAAAAGCACCAGTCCGTGCGCGGCTTGCCCTGGGTGTAGAGGTATCCGATCGGCACGTGCACCCAGAAGAGCCGGTCGTGACCGCCGGCTTCCAGCAGAAGCACGCGGTGGCGCGGATCGGCGCTCAGCCGGTTCGCCAGCACGCATCCGGCCGTCCCGGCCCCGACAATGATGAAATCGAACTCGCCGAGCGACTGGGGCGGCGGATCTGTCCTTGCGTCGGTCAGCTTACGCCGCGATCAGGTGCTTCGGCCGGCGCAGGTCGGGGGCCAGGCCCTCGCCCATCAGGTCGATGAAGTTGTCACAATAGAAGCGGTCAACAGCGGCTTGGGGCGTCCCCGCGAGCGCATCGTTGAAGCGCTTGAGCGGATTGCGCCCGCCTTCCACGTGCGGGAAGTCCGACGAGAAGAGGCAGACCTCTTCCCCCGAGTTGGCGATGATCCAGCCGGTCTGCTCGTGCGGATAGGGCGTGACGCGCACCTGCCGGCGCACGATCTCGCTGGGTGGGGCCGACAGGCGGTGCAGCCGCTCCTCGTTCTTGAAAAAGGCGGCGTGAGCGGAGTCCATGAACCGCATCCAGCTCGGGACCCATGAGGCGCCGAGCTCGATCGCGCCGAACTTCAGCTTCGGAAAGCGGTCCATGACGCCGTCGATGATCAGGGACGCCAGCGTCTGCATCACCGAGTTGGGAATCGCCATGAACGAGACGGAGGTGAAGTTCTCCTCCCCGCCGTGGAAGTCCTTCACCCGCGGCATGCCGTTCTCGAAGTAGGCCGGGTTCAGCTTCTCCTCGCCGCCGACATGGAAGAGGATCGGCAGGCCGGCTTCTTGCGCTTGCGCCCAGACCGGGTCGAAGGCCACATGGCTGGGCGAGTGGCCCTTCGGGCAGCGGGAGGCGACCAGAATCGCCTTGGCGCCGAGTTCTATCGCCTCCTTGGTCGCCGCGGCCGCGCCCTCGAAGTCCATCAGCGGCACGTAGCCGGTCGCAAGCAGCCGCCGGTCGACGGCGCAGAAGTCGGTCATCATCCGGTTGTGGGCGGTCGCCGCAGCGTAGGCGAGCTCGACGTCGTCACCGTACTCGAGACCGAAGTTGCCAAGGCAGAAGGTCGTAAAGACCAGCTGACTGGCGAAGCCCAAATAGTCGATCGCTTTCGGACGATCGTCGGGTCGGAAGGCGCCAAGCGCCTGATAGTTCTTCCTGAGAAGGATGTTTTCCTCGTCGCCGGCGCGAAACGCGGGGTCCTCGTGCTGGCGGCGCGCCGCCTCGGCCCAGCCGGGCTTGCCCAGCTTGTGCCTGTAGATCGGCAACGCGTGGTAGCGCGCCAGCATCTTCGCCTCGAAGTAGGGGTCGATGCAGTCCGGCAGCTCCATCAGGTGGGAGTCGGCGTCGTGGACGATCTGGTCCTGCACGTAAGCCATGCGCTGGGCCTCCTGGCGGTCTCTTGGCTCTAGGCGAGGATACGGCGAGCAGCCGTCGCCTTTCAACGGGCCTGGGTGAAGCGGCCCTCGAGCACGGCGCCGTTCCGTTTCACCGCGCTCGCCGCCTGCAAGCCGGGGGCCGAGACGAGGCTCGTCGGCACGCCTTCGGGCGCCCTGACCTGGGCGACGAAGCCGTCGCCATCGGCGTCCAGCCGCACCTCGACGTCGCCCCTGGCCGTCGGGACGACGCCCTCCGCGTGCTCGAGCCCCGCCAGGTCCGGCGCCACCGCAATTTCCGCGAACCCGGGCCTGGCCGGCGCCACGCCAAGCATACGGCGCGAGAGCTGGTAGGTGGGCGAGGCGGAGAAGCCATGGCAGAGGCTGGCGGTGGGCGCGAAGCTTTCCCACAACGTGGTGGCGCCCGCGTCGAGCATCGGCCCGAACCGCTCGCGCATCAGGCGCAGCGCCGCCGCGAAGCGGCCGTGCGCGCCCAGCGCCTCGTAGACGAAATGGGAATAGAAGGTGTTGGCCAAGACCACGCCCGCCTCGGGATCGAGGCGCTCGCCCTTCGGGGCGATCGGCGGCCCGGCGGTGAAGGTGAGGCGTTTTGAGTCCGTGATGCGGTCGAGCGCGCGGGCCAGTCGCTGGCCGTCGGCCTCGCCCCAGAGCGCAATCGCGGCGCTCGCGTGCTGGGACACGCGCAGATCCTGCTTGCCCGTCACCGGATCGACGATGTCGACGAAGACGCCGCGCCGCTCGTCCCAGTGCCGCGCTTCCAGCGCTTCTCCGATGCGCCCGGCGGCCAGCGCCAGCCGTTCGGCCTCGCGCTCCCAACCCAGCGCCGCCGCGAGCCGGGACCCCGTCGCGAACCCGCCGGCCAGTTGCGCGTTCAACGCGCCCGCCTCGCCCTCGCGGCCGACCCCCGACCAGTCCATGAAGTGCCAGTACGGCATGTCCGCCACGAGGCCGTTCGCATCCAACAGCCGCTCGAACCACGCGAGCGCCTTCAGGATCGAGGGGAAGATCGCCGCGACCGTGTCGAGGTCGCCCGTCAGGTCGAGGTGGTCCCCGGCGGCCAGGATCCACTGCAGCGTCCAGTCCGGGATCAGCAGGGCGTTCACGCGGTGGTCGCCCGGCGCGAACATCTGGGTCAGGCCGTCCGGGCGCTGACTTTCCGCCGCCTGCGCGAGGTACTTGGCGGTGAGCGGGGCCACGCATGGCCCGAAGGCGGCGTGCCCGACCAGGTTCTCGACCGTAACGTCGCCCAGCCACTGGCGCTGCTCGCGGCTCGGACAGTCCTCCCAGGCGTCGTGCATGCACTGGCGGAGGGTGTAGGCGCCCGTGGCCCAGAGCCGGGTCAGGAAGTCATCCGAGCAACTGAAGCGCCCGCGCTCCTCGACCGGATAGTTGACCAGGTTGGCGCCGAAACCCCGGATCGTCAGCCCCGCCGGCGCATCGCGCACGGTCAGCTGCACCCAGCGGATCGCACACCACTCGAAGCGCTCGAAGCGCTGGACGCCCGGCCGAGCGCGGTAGCGGCACAGATGCGCGTCCTCGCCCAGCCAAGGCCTGGGCGTGATGCGCGCGTCGGCCGCCGGGCCGCCGTCGCGCCACTCTCCGGGCAAGGCCTCGGCGCAGGCGATCTCGACTGTTTCGCCGCCCCGCGCATCGAGCTCGATGAACGGGCGGCCGGTCATGATGCGACCGAAGTCGAGCAGGATGGCGACGTCGCGCCCGGGCTCGGTGCGAATGACCGCGCCGCCGCCGTCGAGCTTGAGGAGGTCGTCCGGGCGCGAAAGCGCGTTCTCAGGCGGATCGATCAGCGGCTCGTCGTAGACGCGGCGATGGAACACGAGGTCGGGGTCTGGATAGAGGCCCTTGACCCAGACGATGCGTTTGGCCGGCTCGAGCCTTTCCTCCAGCGCCGGGATGCCACGCGGCACGAGCGTCGGAAACGGGCGGATCTGCATGCCGCCATAGGGCGCCTCCGGGCCGCCGCCGCCTTCGATGAGCGGCCGCGCCATGTCCCAGCCGGAGTCGTCGAAGCCGACCTCGGTCCAGCCGCCGACCAGCCGCGCGCCGTCCAGCTCCTCGACGAAGCCGAGCGAATGGTTCGACTGCGGAGCATCCTGCCGCCACGCGTCGGACTGGATGCATCGCCACCCGCCGTCGGTCGACAGCGAGACGCCGTCTGCGACGCCATCCACCCAAAGGCCTCCATCGCCGAACACCGGCCGCCACTGCCCCTTGACCGTCTCGTAGAAGGCCGTGTCCGTTCCATAGGTGTGGATAAGGACCGCCAGCACGTTGGCGCCCGCCTTCAGGTGGGGCGTGAGCTCGTATTCGTCGTAGCGCTGGAACAGCGGGCTGCAGCGCACGGGCCCGCGCCCGATCTTCGCCGCGTTCACGTACAGGACATAACGGCCGTCGACGGTGATCGAGACCGGCGCGGTGTCAGGCCGCTTCGCCAGTTCAACGACTTTGCGGAACAGAAACCAGCGATTCCGCTCCAGCGGCCGGTCGCCGCCGCCGAGATAAACCAGCCGGCCGCCGCGCGGGTCGATCTCCTGTTTCGGCGTCCACACGAACGGCGGCCGCAGCATCTGGGTCATGGCCTTCCCCCGCGCGCGTGGACAGTTGAGCGAATTTGATCTTCCATGAGCAACCATGCTCGATACCGCCAGATCAAGCAGCAAATCGGCCGTTGGCGAGGCCGAGCTCGCCCGCCTGCGGGCGGCCTACGATCGCGACGGCTTCGTCGTCGCCGAGGCCCTGCTGAGCGCCGACGAGGTCGAGGCCCTGCGTCGTGAGATCGTGGCGGTCGCGCTGGGCGAGCGCGGCGAAATCGCGGGCGCCGAGCCACGCAACGGGCGCACGGACGAGGCGCTGGTCGGCGACATCCTCGCCATCCACATGCCGCACAAGATCTCGCCGCTCATGCGCGCGACCATGGCGCACCCCCGCATCACGCCGATCCTGAAGGCGTTGATCGGCCCGAACGTGAAGGCCATGCAGACGATGGTGTTCGTCAAAGGGCCGGGCAAGCCAGGCCAGGCCTGGCACCAGGACGAGCACTACATCCCGACCCGCGACCGCTCGCTCACCGGCGCCTGGATCGCTCTCGACGATGCGACCACCCTGAACGGCTGCATGTGGATGCATCCGGGATCGCACGCCAAGGGCGTGATCTACCCGATCAAGCCGCATGGCGACGACCGCTTCGATGGCGCCGAGGAAGCCTACGGCCACGGTTACGACCGCGAGGGCGGCGTCGCTGTCGAGTTGAAGGCGGGCGGCGTGGCGTTCTTCAACGGCTATGTGTTGCACCGCTCGCTGCCGAACCGGACCAAGGCCGGCTTCCGGCGCGCGCTCGTCACCCACTACATGTCGGCGGAGTCGATGCTGCCGTGGACGCTGGGCGCGGGAAAGGCGCGCCCGGACGTCCGCGACATCGTGATGATCTCCGGCGAAGACCCCTACGCCTGGCGGGGGGTGGACGACATCACGCGTCCCTGGGTGAGGCCGGACAACGCCGAGCGCCAGGCCGAGATCCTGGCCGGCATGGCGGCCGACGCGCGCCGCGCCGCCGCCGAAGACTGATCACGGACGCTGGTAGGCGGTTTTCGTCACGGTGAAGAATTCGCGCGCGGCGCGCCCCTGCTCGCGGGCGCCATAGCTGGACGCTTTCACCCCCCCGAACGGCGCATGGTAGTCGACCCCGGCGGTCGGCAGGTTGACCATCACCATGCCCACTCGCGCGTTCCGCTTGAAGTGCTCGGCGTGCTTCAGCGCGGCGGTGCAGATGCCGGCGCAGAGGCCGAAGCGGACCGCGTTGGCGACCTCGAGCGCCTCGTCGTAGCTGCCCACCCGGATCAGGCCGGCGACCGGCCCGAACACTTCCTCGCGCGCCACCAGATCGTCGGGCGAGACCCGATCGAACAGGACGGGATCGACGAAACACGCCGCGCTCTTGGCGCCGCCCGCGGCGACCTCGTCGCGGCCGGCCTCGCGCATCGCGGCGATCCCGGCCAGCACGCTCGCCTTCTGCTTCATCGAGACCAACGGGCCGACCTCGGTGGCGCGGTCTGCGGGATCGCCGACCTTGAGACGCGCGAGGCGCGCCTTCACCCGCTCGACCAGCGGCTCGGCGATGCTTTCCTCGACGATCACCCGCGAGGTCGCCGTGCAGCGCTGGCCGGCGGCGAAGAAGGCGCCGTTGACCAATGTTTCGGTCGCGAGCTCGAGATCGGCATCGGCGAGGATCACCAGCGCATTCACCCCGCCCATCTCCGCCTGAACGCGGGCGCCGCGCGTCGCGGCGGCGATGCGGACGCCGCGCCCGGTCGCCTCCGAGCCGGTGAAAGACACAGCGTCGATGGCGGCTTCCGCAACCAGGGCCGCGCCGGTCTCGCCGGCGCCGGGAACGAGATTGACCGCGCCGCCCGGGAGACCCGACGCCGCGATGATGCGCATCAGTGCGTCCGCCGTCGCGGTCGCGTGCTCGGAGGGCTTCCACACCAGCGCGTTCCCGAACGCCAGCGCCGGCGCGACCTTCCAGGCGGGGATGGCGATCGGGAAGTTCCAGGGCGTGATGGCGCCCACCACGCCGAGCGGCTCGTAGGCGACCTCGACCGTCACTCCGGGGCGCACGGAATCAAACCGCTCGCCGGTGACCCGCAGCGCCTCGCCGGCGAAGAAGCGGAAGAGCCGCGCCGCCCGCATCACCTCGCCGCCCGCGTCCGCGATCGTCTTTCCGGTCTCGCGGGTAATGAGCGCGGCCAGCTCACCCGCCTCGCTCGCGATCGCAGCGCCGATGCGGTCGAGCGCGTCCGACCGCGCCTCGATCGCGGCAAGCGCCGGAACGGCGGCCCGCGCAGCGCCCGCGGCTTCCTCGACCAGGCCGGCGCCGCTTTCCGGCAGCCGCGTGACGACCTCGTCGAGGTTGGCGGGATTGCGCTGTTCCAGGGCCGGTTCGGCCGATCGCGGCTGGCCAGCGATGAAGGGGGCGATATCGAGCGGCATGGCGTTCCCGCAGTCTAGAAGCGCAGGCGATCGTTTCTCAACACGCTGATGGATCCTGATCGCACCTGATCGCGGTTGACTGACCAGGGCCGAGCGTTTGTAAGCTCGACATACAGCCGGCGCCCGAACCTCCCATGCCCGAGGCGCTACGAAGCTTGAAGGGCGATGCGTATTCCAACGCGCGAGCTCACGACCAGGGCCGGCCGCACGCTCGCGTTCAGCGCGTTCGGATTCGGGACCGCGCCGATAGGCAACATGCGACGGGTGCTGGGCGACGACGAGGCCGAGGCGGTGGTGCGCCGGGCGTGGGAGGTGGGCGACCGCTACTTCGACACCGCCCCGCTGTACGGGCACGGGCTGGCCGAGCGGCGGACCGGTGCGGCCCTGCGCGGCATGCCTCGCGACGCCTTTCTGCTGTCGACGAAGGTGGGGCGGTTGCTCGAGCCGTGCGCCCCCGGCGAGCAGGCCAGCGGCATCTACGAAGGCGTGCCGCCGGTCCGTGTCCGGTTCGACTACTCCTACGACGGGGTGATGCGCTCCTACGAGGCGAGCCTCAGGCGCCTCGGCATGGACCGGGTCGACATCCTCTTCGTGCACGACATCGACGCGACGACGCACGGGTCGCGCGCCGCCGCCGAGGCCAGCACCCACGACCTGATCGACCAGGGCGGCTGGCGGGCGCTGGACGAGCTCCGCTCGCGCGGCGACGTCGCTGCGATCGGCGCCGGCGTCAACGAGTGGGAGCCGTGCGTGCGGCTCCTGGAGTTGGCCGACCCGGACATCTTCCTCCTGGCTGGCCGCTACACGCTGCTGGAGCAGGATGCGCTGGCGGTTCTGTTGCCGGCTTGCGTCGCCCGCGGCGTCGGGGTGGTGATCGGCGGCCCGTTCAACAGCGGCCTTCTGGCGACCGGCGCGCGGCCGGGCGCGATGTACAATTATGCCCCTGCCCCGCCCGAGGTGCTGGCGCGCTGCGACCTCATCGAGGCGATCTGCGCCAAGCACGGGGTGCGCCTGCCGCAGGCGGCGCTGCAATTCCCCCTCGCCCACCCGGCCGTGGTCTCGGTGATCCCGGGCGGCCAGACCGTCGAGGAGGTGACCCAGAACCGCGCCTTGCTGCAGGCGCCGATCCCGGACAGCCTCTGGCCGGACCTGAAGCGCGCCGGGCTGATGAGCCTGGATGCGCCCACGCCGCTCTCCGAGGTCTAGCGCCAGATGCTGAAGGGGATCGATCCGCTGCTTGGCCCGGAGCTGCTGGCGATCCTGCGCGCCATGGGCCACGGCGATGAAATCGTCGTGGCCGACGCGAACTTTCCCGCTGCGGCCAACGCACGACGGCTGGTTCGCGCGGACGGTATCGACGCCGTGCGGATGGTCGCCGCCATCGTGTCGATCATGCCGCTCGACGACTTCACGCCCGCCGCGGCGTTTCGGATGGCGGTGGTCGATGCGCCCGACGAGACGCCGCCGATAACAGCTGAGTTCGCCGCGGCGCTGGCCGCTGGCGGCTACGTCGGGCCAGTCGAGGCGATCGAGCGGCACGCCTTCTACGCCCGCGCCCGCGAAGCCTTCGCGATCGTGGCGAGCGGCGAGACGAGGCTGTATGGCAACCTGATCCTGAAGAAGGGCGTGGTTCGGCCGGAGGCTTGAGAGCAGGCGATGCGCGTCGACGCCCACCAGCACTTCTGGCGCCTCGAGCGCGGCGACTACGGCTGGCTGACGCCGGATCTGCAGCCCATCCACCGCGACTTCGGTCCCGACGACCTGCGGCCGTTGACCGCCGCCGTGGGGGTCGAAAAGACCGTGCTCGTGCAGGCGGCGCCGACGGAGGCCGAGACCGACTTTTTGCTCCGCCTCGCCGCCGACGAGCCGCTTGTCGCCGGCGTCGTGGGCTGGGTCGACTTCGCGGCCCCTGACGCCGCGCACCGCATCGCCGCGCTGGCGGCGCGTCCGAAGCTGATCGGGCTTCGCCCCATGATCCAGGACCTGCCGGACGACCGCTGGATGCTGTCCGATGCGATCGCGCCGGCGCTCGCCGCCATGGCCGACGAGGGCCTCACCTTCGACGCCCTGGTGCTGCCGCGGCATCTGCCGATCCTGCGCGAGTTCGCGGCCCGTCATCCGGCGCTCGACATCGTCATCGACCATGGCGCGAAGCCCGAGATCGCCAAGGATGCGCTGGACGGGTGGGCGCGCGACATGCGCGCCATCGCCGCCGAAACGAGGCTCGTCTGCAAGCTCTCCGGACTTGTCACCGAGGCGGCGCCGGGCTGGACGGCCGAGACGCTCCGCCCCTACGTCGAGGTCCTCCTGGAAGCGTTCGGCGCCGACCGGCTGATGTGGGGTTCCGACTGGCCGGTCGTGAACCTGAACGGCTCCTACGCCGGCTGGTGGGGTGCGGCGGAGGCGCTGCTCGTCGACCTCTCCGGGGACGAGCGCGACGCGATCCTGGGCGGCACGGCCAGCGTCTTCTACGGGCTCGACCGGCCGTGAGCGACGAGCAGATCCTGCCGACGGATGGAACGGCCGGCGTGCTGGTAGGGCGGCTCTGGCTGGAGGCGCCGATCGCCGGTCCGCGGACGGTCGTCGTCCGCGACGGCGGCCTGTTCGACCTCTCGCGCCTTGCGCCCACGCTCAGCGATCTGTTCGACCTCGACGACCCGGCCGCGGCCGCCGCCGGGCACGCCGGCGAGCGGCTGTGCGGGCTCGACGAAGCCGTCGACGCTTCCATCGCCGGAGCGCCGAGCGGGCGGCTCCTTGCCCCTTGCGACCTGCAGGCGATCAAGGCGGCCGGCGTCACGTTCGCCGCCAGCCTGCTCGAGCGGGTGATCGAGGAGCGGGCGAAGGGCGACCCCGCCGCCGCGACCGCGCTCCGCACCGAGCTCGGCGGCCTGCTCGGCGACCTGCGCGGCCTGAAACCCGGTTCGCCGGAGGCGGAGCAGGCGAAGGTGGTGCTGGAGCGCGAAGGGTTGTGGTCGCAATACCTCGAGGTCGGCATCGGCCCGGACGCCGAGGTGTTCACCAAGGCGCAGCCTCTGTCCGCGGTCGGCTTCGGCGCCGACATCGGCCTGCACCCGAAGTCCGTCTGGAACAATCCCGAGCCGGAGGTGGTGCTGGCCTGTTCGTCGAGAGGCGCGATCGTCGGCGCCAGCCTCGGCAACGACGTCAATTTGCGCGACTTCGAGGGGCGCAGTGCGCTCCTGCTCTCGAAGGCGAAGGACAACAACGCCAGCTGCGCCATCGGTCCGTTCGTCCGCCTGTTCGATGCGAGCTTCACGCTCGACGATGTGCGCGCCGCCGAGCTCGAGCTGGTCGTCGAGGGCCAGGACAACTTCCGCCTCGAGGGCCGAAGCTCGATGGCGGAAATTAGCCGCGACCCGGTCGACCTCGTTCAGCAGACCCTGAACGCGAACCACCAGTACCCCGACGGGCTGATGCTCTTCCTCGGCACCCTGTTCGCGCCGATCCAGGACCGCGACGCAGCGGGCGGCGGCTTCACCCACAAGCTGGGCGACAAGGTGACGATCCGCTCGCCCAAGCTCGGGGCGCTGGTCAACCGCGTCGCCACGTCCGACGCCGCGCCGCCCTGGACCTTCGGCGTGCGGGCGCTGATGCGCTCGCTCGCCGAGCGCGGCCTGGTCTAGCCGCCTCTAGAACACGAGCGCCGACCAGAGCGCCCGGACGCCGCGGCGCGCGGGGTCGGTGTCGGTCTTCAGGTTGTGCCGCGTGCGAAAGGCAAGGCCGGTCTGATCTCCCTTCCGCCAGGCGACGGCGGCCTCGCAGTAGACCCCCTCGCGCACGATCATGAGGCCGACGAGGGCGGGCAGATCGATGCCGCGCGGGATCGTTATGCGGGCGCCGCGCTGCGACAGGTTGCGGATGATGCAGTCGACGCTCATCTGGCAGTCGCCGACGATCACCTTGCCGGTCATGAGCGAGCGGGCGCGCAGGTCGACGCGGCGCGCGGCGCCGTTCCGGCGCTCGGCGCCGGCGTATTTCGCGGGCTCGGCTTGGCCGAGGTCGACGGCGCGGCGGCCGAGACTGGGAGGAGCGAGCGTGGACATCAGCGCGCGATTGTAGGTCGCTCAGGTTGACCGAGCGCTAATGGCGAGCGCCGCTCGGGTTACCCGCCTTGGAGTCCGAAAACCGCGAGACGTGCGCGCTCGAAGCGCCCATCTTCCGGGGCATGGATCTCGACCCAGACGCCTGTTACCGCGCCATCCAGACCCGCGACGCCCGTTTCGACGGGCGGCTGTTCACCGCGGTGAGGACCACCGGCATCTACTGCCGACCGATCTGCCCGGCGCGGACGCCGAAGCGCGAGAACGTGGTGTTCTACCCCAGCGCGGCCGCGGCGCAGGCCGCCGGCTTTCGTCCGTGCCTGCGCTGCCGGCCGGAGACCTCGCCCGATCTCGGCGCCTGGCTGGGCGCCTCGGCGACGGTCGGCCGGGCGCTTCGGCTGATCGAGGCCGGCGCGCTCGACGAGGCGGATGTCGACGCACTGGCGGGCCGCCTCGGCGTCGGCGAGCGGCAGCTGCGGCGGCTCTTTCGCCAGCACCTCGGCGCCTCGCCGGTCGCCGTCGCCCAGACCCGGCGCGTTCTGTTGGCCAAGCAGCTCATTCACGAGACCCGCCTCCCGATGGCCGACGTCGCGCTCGCCGCGGGGTTCGGCAGCGTTCGCCGCTTCAACGAAACCTTCCATCAGCTCTATGAGCGTCCCCCGCGGGCGCTGCGGCGCAGCCGCGGGCCCGACGAGCCGGCCGCCGGCGCGGTCACCCTGAAGCTCGCCTACCGCGCGCCCTACGACTGGGACGCGATGCTGGGCTTCCTCGCGCCGCGCGCCATCCCCGGCGTCGAGACGCTGGACCGGGGCGCCTACGCGCGGACGATCCGGATCGGCTCCGGGACGGGCGCGATCTCGGTCCGGCCCGCCGCCGGCGACCGCCTCGCCGTGACCGTCGCATTTCCGACGCTGACCGCGCTGCCGGCGATCATCGCGCGGGTGCGCAGGGTGTTCGACCTGGCCGCCGACCCCGCCGCGATCGGCGCCCACCTCGCCGAGGATCCGGCGCTTGAGCCCCTCGTCGCCGCGCGGCCTGGCCTGCGGGTTCCCGGCGCCTGGGACGGCTTCGAGATGGCGGTGCGCGCCGTTCTCGGCCAGCAGATCACCGTCGCGGCGGCGATCGGCCTCGCCGGGCGGCTCGCCCGCGAGCACGGCGACCGTCTCGAAGCTGCGCTTCCCGGCTTTCCTGGGCTGACGCACGTTTTCCCCAGCCCCGAGCAGCTGGCGCGCGCGGACCTTGCCAGCCTGCCGATGCCGCGGGCTCGTTCGAAAGCGCTGGAGGCGCTCGCGAAGGCGGCAGCGGACGACCCCACGCTGTTCAGCCCGCGCGGTGAGCTCGCCCAGTCGATCGCCCGCCTGCGCGCGCTGCCGGGCATCGGCGAGTGGACCGCACAGTATATCGCCATGCGCCAGCTGCGTGAGCCGGACGCGTTTCCAGCCGCCGACATCGGCCTGTTGCGCGCGCTCGCCGACGAGGCCGGCGTGCGCCCGACGCCCGCCGCGGTGCTCGCCCGCTCCGAGCGCTGGCGTCCATGGCGAGCGTATGCCGCACAGCACCTCTGGGCCGCCGACCTGGCGAGCGCCCGACCGATCAAGGAGAAGACCGATGCCAACCGCAAAGCCGCCTGAGGGCCTGTCGTTCGATCGCCTGCCGACGCCGATCGGCGAGGCGCTGCTCATGTGGGACGCCCAGGGTGCGCTCCGCATCTTCGACTGGAGCGACTACGAGGCGCGGGTCCAGCGCCAGCTCGCCCGCCTGTATGGCCCCGTGACGCCAACGCCTGGCCGCGCGCCGGAGGCGATTGTCCTGGCGCTCGGCGCGTACTTCGAAGGCGAGGTCACCCGCATCGACGACATCCCCTGCGCTAGCGCCGGCACGCCATTCCAGAGAGCGGTGTGGGCGGCGCTGAGACGGATCCCGGCTGGAACGACGCAGAGTTACAGCGGCCTTGCCGCCCAGATCGGCCATCCGACCGCGGTTCGCGCCGTCGGCCTGGCGAACGGATCGAATCCGATCGGGTTGGTCGTTCCCTGCCACCGCGTCATCGGCGCCGACGGCTCCCTGACCGGCTACGGCGGCGGGCTGGAGCGCAAGCGCTGGCTGCTCGCTCACGAGGGAGCCGCGTTCAAGCTGGCCGCGTGACGCCGCTCGGCGCGCTGTCGGACGCGGATCTGGCGCTGATCGCAGACCTGATCGGCGAGCACCCGGTCTTCCGCGTCTATCTCGCCGCGGGGCTGGAGGCCGAGCGCCGCGGGGCGAGCGACCGCTTCGCCCGGATCGGCCGCAGTCGGGCGGGCGTCGCGCTCGGCGTTGCCTTCGACGCCGCAGACGTCGTGACCCTGATCGGTCGGCTGGACGCGGACGAGGAAATAGGGCTGGCCTCGCCGCGAAGGACGGAGCTGCATCTCGAGGCGGCTGCGGCGAGGCGGGTCACGCGCGCCTTGGCCGGGCGAGCCCCACATCAGCGGGGGATGCGATACTATCGGCTCGACGGGCGCCCAGCGCGATCACCGGACGACCGCTGCCGGCGCGTGGACCGCTCCGACCTCTCGCAAGTCCGCGCCCTCTTTGACGCGCACTACGTCGAGGCGATCTTCTCGGCCTGGA
>DATGIN010000078.1:0-5206 GCA_035295705.1 Caulobacteraceae bacterium | reverse complement strand
TCGCTTCCGCGAGCCACGGCGCAAAGACGCAGCTCCAGGCGTGCTTGGCCCACCCGGGCGAGGAGATGTTGAGATGCCGATCGCCGGGCGTCAGCCCCAGCCAGTAGAGCGTCGAGAGGTGGCCGACAGGGTACGAGACGTGGCTGTGCAGAACGAGCTTCGGCCGCGAGGTGGTGCCCGAGGTGAAGTAGAGCAGCAGGGGCTCGCCGGCGCTGGTAGGCGCGTCCGGGGTGAAGTCGGCCGGGGCCGCGGCGTGGTCGTCGTAGGCCAGCCAACCGTCCGCGGCGCCGCCGACCGCGATGCCGGTCCACCCGCCCTTGGGGAAGCGATCCGCGAGTTCGGCGGCGGCGATCACGGCGCGCACCGCGCCGCGGGTCAGGCGGTCTTCCAGCTCGGCGCCGGAAAGCAGCGTCGAGGTCGGGATGACGACCGCGCCCAGCTTCATCGCCGCCAGCAGCGAGACCCATAGCGGCGCCTCGTTGCCGAGCATGATGAGCAGCGCATCGCCGCGTTTCAGGCCTTGCGCGCGCAGGAAATTGGCGAGCCGGTCCGAGGCTTGCGCCAGCTCGCTGAAGCGCCAGACCTCGGGCTCCTTGCCGTCGGCCAGGATGCGGAGCGCCTCGGCGTCCTGATCGCGGGCGATCACGTCAAACCAGTCGAGCGCGAAGTTGAACCGCTCGAACCTCGGCCAGGCGAACTCCGCGTACGCCTTCGCGTAGTCCGTCCGGTTCTCGACCAGGAAGTTCCGGGCGGCCCGCAAGGTCTCGGTGGGAGTCATCGACGTTGCCCCAATCCGCTCGTTCCCGCGAAAGGCGGGGACGCAGGTTTTTACCGCAGACTGCGCGGAGAAATGCAGAGTTCGGGGAGAAGCTCTCGGCGCCCGGCGTCTTCACGCCTCACGCCGCTTTGGCGCGCTTTCGCCCGTCGCTTTGTAGCCATCGAACAGCGGGCCGCCGAAGGGGGCGAGGACGGCCTCCGCGAAGGCGATCACCGGCGCCACGTCGCGGCGCTCGAACAGAGCCTCGAAAGCGGCGGTGAACGCCGCCTCCACGGCCGGGTCGTAGGCCGCAAGCGCCCGCGGCGTCCACTTCGCCGTCGCCGCCCAGCGGCCGTTGGCCTGCAGGATGAACTCCGAGAGCACCATGTGCAGCCACACCGCCGTCCCCACCTGCTCCGGCCAGGGCCGTTCGTCGCGCAAGTCGTCGATGCGGTCGCTGATCATGAAGCGGAAGCGCTCGAGCTCTTCGGGGCTGAACGGCGGCGGGCCCTTGGCGTAGATCGCCTCGGCCTCCGCCTTCAGCGCTTCGGCGGGCCGGGGCCGCGGGCCGACGATCACCCCCTCGCGGGTCATCGTCAGCATCGCCGGCTTCCTGGCGTCCACGTCCTTCTGCAGATAGAGGCGCAGCGTGTCCGGGTCGTGCACGAAGACGTCCACCGGCACACCCTCGAAGATGAGCGACTCCCGCCAGCTGGTCTCGATCTCCGGCATCAGAACGACGAGATCGAGATCCGAGCGCGGCACGGCGTTGCCGCGGACGAACGACCCGGCCGCGAACCCCGCATCGGCCTGCGGATAACGCGCCGCAAGCAAGCGCGCGGCAAGCTCGACGGCCTCGGAACGGGAAAGGATTGCGCCCACGACTTTGCACCCACGGCCTCCGCGACGGAGGCGAGGCGCTTCATACAGCCAGACGCGGGCCGGCGGCCAACCCGCTTAAGTTGCGCCTGCCGGTGCTAGAGTCCGACGCTGGTCGGATGCTCCGCCGCGGAGGCGTGGCGACGACCACCCATCAGCAATCCGGTCAGGAGCGCGGTTCCGGCCGCGATGCCGACCAGCATGAGCGCCTTGTCGCGGACGAAGCCGTTGGCGCTTTCGGCGGCGTCCATCGCGCGGCCGCGCGTCCTGTCGTAAGCGTCGTTGGCGCGGCCGAAAGCGTCTTTCAGCCTTCCGCTGACTTCGGCTCGCAAATCGTCCGCGATGGCGTCGGCGGCGTCCTGTAGGTGGTCGAGACTGCGTGCGGCGAGCTTCTTCTTCTTCCACATGGTGAAAGCTCCCGAGGGGCGACGAGGAAGAGAACACCCCGGCGGCGAAGCTGTTCCTCAGCGACGATCTTCCGGGCAGGGGCAAAACGTCCCATGGCCGCGACTCGGCCTGCGGGTTATGGGCCGGTCGGGGCGAGGCAAAGGAGCGGGGCGGCGTGGACCTCTACTGGGCGATCGGAGCGATGATCGGATCGGCGCTCTTTATCCTTGCGGGCGGCCCGCCGGCCCGGCTTCTGGCGGCGGCGGTGCGGCGCCAGGCAAGCAGCGGCAGACGGGGCCGCTGAGGGCTCGAGCCGCTCGCCGCGCAGGAACCGCGCGGGATTTCGACAATTTACCTTGCCGAAGCTGCGCCAGTCCGGCGCGGCCGAGCAAGGAAACGTTCAGATGTCGATAATCGCATGGCTGGTCGTCGGCCTGGTCGCCGGCTGGATCGCGAGCATGGTGGTCAATCGCCGCGGCGAGGGCCTTATCATGGATATCGTGCTGGGGGTCATCGGCGCCTTCGTCGGCGGCTTCATCTTCAGCGCGCTCGGGCACGGCGGGGTCACCGGGATAAATATCTACAGCATCTTCGTCGCCGCCGTCGGGGCGATCGTGCTGCTCTTGATCGTGCACGCGTTCCTCGGCCGACGCGGGGCGCTATAGCCCCAGCGGCCCAAGCGACCTAGGGCAGCGCGCGAACGCGCTCCCAGGATGGCCGGCTGGTGCAGCGCTTCAGCCAGTCGGCAAGATTGACGAGACCGAAGTCGGCCGGATCGAGATCGCCATCGATCCGGCCGTTTTCCCAGGGCTCCACCAGCGTCGCCGCCACGTTCAGGTCGGCCAGGGTGAACGCCTCGCCCGCCAGCCACTGGCGCCCCTCGAGAGCCCGGTCGAGGATTCCCAGCGCGTCCAGCCGCTCCGCTTCGGCGCGCGCCTTGCGTTCCGGGTCAGCGCCATAGCGGGCGGCGTGACGGGCCGGCACGTCGATGG
The DNA here is from genome assembly GCA_035295705.1 of Caulobacteraceae bacterium. GTDB lineage: Bacteria > Pseudomonadota > Alphaproteobacteria > Caulobacterales > Caulobacteraceae > Poindextera. The sequence continues at coordinate 2,191 of DATGIN010000078.1, read as the reverse complement.
TGGTCTGCGCCCAGGTGCTCCATTGGTACATGCGCCCGCGATCGGCCGGATCGGCTGGCCAGAGCGGCCCGCCGAAGCGGTCGCCGAGGTAGAGATTGATCGCCATCGACTCCCAAAGGACGAAGTCGCCGTCCTTCAGCGTCGGGACCCGCGCGTTGGGGTTCAGGCGCAGCAGCGTCTCGCGGTGTTCGGGCTTGTCCCACGGCTCGAGCGGAACGTGCTCGTAAGCGACCCCCAGCTCCTCGAGGGCAAGCAGGCTGCGGCTGGCCCGCCCCCGCGAGCCCCCATAGAGCGTGATCGTCATCGTCTATCCCCTGCGCTCGCGGCGCCCGAAGAGCCGACCCGCAGTCTTCCACAGCGGCCCGCGCCTTGACAAAGCCGGCGGGCCCTCGCGTCTTCGCCTGCCGTCGCGACAGCGTGGGCGCCGGGGCGCAGCTGGGTTATCGTTGATGACCTTCAAAGAAGCGCCAAGCGGAGCGAACGCCGTGCACGACCTGATCATTCGGGGTGGAACCATCGTCGACGGAACCGGCGGCAAGCCGTTCGTCGGCGACGTCGCGATCGACGGCCGGCGGATCGTCGCGGTCGGTAAGGTCGAGGGCGCCGCCAAGCGCGAGATCGACGCGACCGGCCTGATCGTCACCCCCGGCTGGGTCGACATCCACACCCACTACGACGGCCAGGCGACGTGGGACCCGCTGATGGCGCCCTCCAGCTGGCACGGCGTCACCACCGCTATCATGGGCAATTGCGGCGTGGGCTTCGCGCCGGTGAAGGCCGACCAGCACGACTTCCTGATCGAGCTGATGGAGGGGGTGGAGGACATTCCCGGTTCGGCGCTCGCCGAAGGCATCGACTGGAAGTGGGAGAGCTTCCCCGAGTACCTCGACGCGCTCGAGGCCAAGCGCCGCACGATCGACGTCGGCGTCCACGTGCCGCACGCGCCGATCCGCGCCTATGTGCTCGGCGATCGGTGCAACACCGACTACGAGCCCAACGCCGCCGAAATCGGCGAGATGGCGGCGCTGGTGCGCGAGGGCGTCGAAGCCGGCGCGCTCGGCTTCTCGACCTCACGCACCCTTTTGCACAAGGACCTCAAGGGCGTGCACATGCCAGGCACCTTCGCCGGCTCCGACGAGATGCTGGCGCTCGGCCTTTCGATGAAGGGGCTGAAGCACGGCGTGTTCGAGATGGTCTCGGACCATCTGGGCGACGACGACGAGTGGCTGTGGGTCAAGGGCTTCGTGCAGGAGACCAACTTGCCGGTGACGCTGGTGGCGACCTCGGCCGGCGCCTACCAGGGCGACAAGATGTACAACATCGCCGAGGAGGCGCGCCGACATGGCATGGAGATCCGTCCGCAGATCGCCGGTCGTCCGACCGGCATCCTGCAGGGGCTGACCTCCAGCTTCCACGTCTTCTCCGGCCATCCGACCTATCGGAAGGAGATCGCCCACCTGCCGCTCGCCGAGAAGGTGGCGGCGATGCAGCGGCCCGAGATCCGCGCGGCGCTGATGTCGGAGGAGAGCGCCATGCGCGGCGGCGGCATGGCCAACCCGACCGAGCTGCTCTACCGGGTGTTCCCGCTGGGCGATAACCCCAACTACGAGCCGGACCGCAGCGAAAGCGTCGGCGGCATGGCGGACGCGGCCGGCGTCTCTCCGATGGAGATGATGTACGACCTCCTCATCCGCGATGGCGGGCGCGAGCTGTTTTATCAGCCGCTGGGAGGCTACTTCACCTACAACTTCGACTTCTTCCGCAAGAACATGCAGCACCCGAACGTGCTGTTCGGCCTCTCCGACGGCGGCGCCCATTGCGGGGTGATCGCCGACGCCGGCATGCCGACCTTCATCCTCACCCACTGGGCGCGCGATCGGGTGAAGGGCGAGAAGTTCCCGCTCGAATTCCTGGTGCGCAAGCTGACCAGCGACACCGCGCGCGCTTATGGCCTCGCCGACCGCGGCCAGCTGAAGGCGGGCCTGCTGGCCGACCTCAACGTGATCGACTTCGAAGGCTTGCGGCTGCACCGCCCGGAAGCGGTCTACGACCTCCCGGCCGGCGGCCGGCGCCTCGTGCAGCGCGCCGAGGGCTACCGCTACACGATCAAGTCCGGCGAAGTGACCTTCGAAGACGGCCGCCACACCGGCGCGCTCCCCGGCGGCCTCGTTCGCGGCGGCCGCGAAGCCGT
>DATGIN010000077.1:0-46467 GCA_035295705.1 Caulobacteraceae bacterium | reverse complement strand
TGGCTGTTCAACACGGAAACAGGGCGGCTGATCACGTTGCACGACGACGTCAGCATCGCCCTCGACCTGGACGCCAGGCGCGCCATCGACATCCCCGCCTCGCTTCGCAGGTCGATCGAGGCCAGGCACGTTCCCGAGTTCGCGTGAGCGCCGCTGCGCATACGCTGCACGCGCGCCAGGGCCACACCGGCTGGGACAATTCGATCGCCCCCGTGCTCACCGTTGCGCCAGGCGAGACGGTCGAATTCCATCCCATGGACGCTTCCGGCGGCCAGCTTACGCAGCGATCGAGCGTCGCCGACGTCGGCCGCCTAGACTTCGGCAAGGTCAACCCGGTCGTTGGGCCGGTGTTCGTCGACGGCGCGCAGCCGGGCGACGCGATCAAAGTGACGCTGGTCGAGTTCGGCCCCTCGGGTTGGGGCTGGACCGCCAACATCCCAGGCTTCGGCCTGCTCGCCGACCAGTTTCCCGACCCGGCGCTGCACATCTGGACGTACGACGCGGCGACGGTGGCGCCGGCCATCTACGGCCCAGGCGGGCGCGTTCCGCTGAAGCCCTTCGCCGGAACGATAGGTCTCGCCCCGGCGGCGCCCGGCCCGCACAGCATCGTTCCGCCCCGCCGGGTCGGCGGCAATCTCGACGTGCGGGACCTGTCGGCCGGCGTCGAGCTCCACCTGCCGGTCGAGGTCGCCGGGGGCCTCTTCTCGCTCGGCGACACCCACGCGGCTCAGGGCGACGGCGAGGTGTGCGGCACGGCGATCGAGAGCCCGATGACGGCGGTCGTCCGCTTCGACCTCGTGAAGGGAGTCGACCTTGCGTTCCCCCGCTTCACCACCCCTGGTCCGGTCAGCCGCCATCTCGATGCGAAGGGCTACGAGGTCACGACCGGCATAGGCCCCGATCTCATGACCGCCGCCCGTCACGCCGTCGGCGGCATGATCGACCTGCTGGGCCGCCAGCAGGGCCTCTCCGCGGTCGACGCCTACATGCTCTGCAGCGTCTGCGCCGACCTGCGCATCAGCGAGATCGTCGACCAGCCCAACTGGGTCGTCGGCCTCTACTTCCCGCGCCTAGTGTTCGAGTAGGCTATCCCGCTCGGTTCGAGGCCGCCGCATCAGCCTTGTGGCCCCGCCTTTGGTTGCGGCGCAGCGAGGCTTCGTGCTATCCAGCCCGCGGCTTCGGGCGGGGGCCGCACGGCTCCTTTCGCCCACGTGCTTTCTTAAGCGCAATCAAGCCTTTAGTGGCCGCTCGCGGGTCTTCTGCGGCGCGGCGAATTGAACCGGCGGATGTTCTTGACGTGGCCAACGATTCCGAAGCTGGCGAGGTAGGCGCACGCTACGCGTCCGCGCTGTTCGAGCTGGCCAAGGATGGCGGCCAGCTTGGCCCGGTGGCGGCCGACCTGAAGTCGCTCAAAGGCATGCTCGCCGAGAGCCGCGAGCTGCGCGGCCTGCTCGCCTCGCCGATCTACGACTCCGCCGTCAAGGGTCGGGCGTTGGCCGCCCTTGGCGAGCGGGCCGAGCTCGCGCCCATGACCAGGAAGTTCCTCGGCGTGCTCTCCGGCCAACGCCGCGCATCGGCGCTCAGGGCCGTGATCGCGGCGTTCGAGCGCCTGGAGGCCGACTACCGCGGCGTCGTCGCCGCCGAGGTGACGACCGCCGTCGCCCTCACGGCGCCGCAAGAGCGTGGCCTCGCCGCGGCGCTTCGCCAGGCGCTCGGCAAGGAGCCGGAGATCGAGGCCAGAGTCGATCCGGCCATTCTCGGCGGGGTCAAGGTCAAGGTCGGCTCCCGCCTCTACGACGCCTCGCTCAAGTCCAGACTTGATTCCCTGACATCCGCCCTGAAAAGAGCTTAAGAACCATGGACATCCGCGCGGCCGAAGTCTCGGCCATCCTGAAAGCCCAGATCGCCAATTTCGGCGAGGAAGCCGACGTCTCGGACGTAGGCCAGGTGCTCTCGGTCGGCGACGGCATCGCTCGCATCTACGGCCTCGACAAGGTCGAGTCCGGCGAGATGGTCGAGTTCCCGAAAGCCGGCGTGCGCGGCATGGCGCTGAACCTCGAGCGCGACAACGTCGGTATCGTGATCTTCGGCGACGACCGGGCGATCATGGAGGGCGACGAGGTGCGCCGCCTTTCCGAGATCGTCGACGTCCCCGTCGGCAAGGGCCTGCTCGGGCGCGTCGTCGATCCGCTGGGCGAGCCGGTCGACGGCAAGGGCCCGATCGCCGACGTGGCCGAACGCCGGGTGGTCGACGTGAAGGCCCCCGGCATCATCCCGCGCCGCTCGGTGACCGAGCCGATGTACACGGGGCTGAAGGTGATCGACTCCCTGACGGCGATCGGCCGCGGCCAGCGCGAGCTCATCATCGGCGACCGTCAGACCGGCAAGACCGCGATCGCCATCGACACCATCCTGAACCAGCGGGCGGTGAACGCGTCGGGGAACGAGAAGGAAAAGCTCTACTGCATCTACGTCGCGGTCGGGCAGAAACGCTCGACGGTGGCGCAGATCGTCAAGACGCTCGAGGAGCGCGGCGCGCTCGACTACACCATCGTGGTCGCCGCCACCGCGTCTGAAGCGGCGCCGCTGCAGTACCTCGCGCCATTCGCGGGCTGCGCCATGGGCGAGTGGTTCCGCGACAACGGCATGCACGCGCTCATCATCTACGACGACCTGTCCAAGCATGCGGTCGCCTACCGGCAGATGTCGCTCCTGCTGCGGCGCCCGCCCGGCCGCGAGGCGTATCCGGGCGACGTCTTCTACCTGCATTCGCGCCTCCTGGAGCGGGCGGCGAAGATGTCGGACGAGTTCGGCGGCGGATCTTTGACCGCGCTGCCGATCATCGAGACGCAGGCGAACGACGTTTCGGCCTATATCCCCACGAACGTGATCTCGATCACCGACGGGCAGATCTTCCTCGAGACCGACCTCTTCTATCAGGGCGTGCGCCCGGCGATGAACGTCGGCATTTCGGTCAGCCGCGTGGGCGGAAACGCGCAGATCCGCGCCATGAAGCAGGCGGCCGGCACGCTGAAACAGGACCTCGCTCAGTACCGCGAGATGGCCGCGTTCGCGAAGTTCGGCTCCGATCTCGACGCCGTGACCCAGCGCCTGCTGGCGCGCGGCGACCGGCTGACCGAGTTGCTGAAGCAGCCGCAATACGCGCCGCAGTCGGTCGAGGAGCAGGTCTGCTCGCTCTACGCCGGGACGCGCGGCTACCTGGACGGCATCGCGACCGCCGACGTCGGCCGCTTCCAGGAGGAGCTGCTCGCTCGCCTGCACAGCCAGCACCAGGACCTGCTGGACGCCATCCGCGATCAGAAGACCCTGAACGAGGAGATCGAGGGCAAGCTCAAGGCCGCGCTCGACGCCTTCGCGGCGTCGTTCGGGTAGGGGCGGGAAGCGGAACCTCGGGGAAAGCGCCTCCGTGCCCAGCGTCAAGGACATGCGCAACCGGATCGCCAGCGTCCGGTCCACGCAGAAGATCACCAAGGCGATGCAGATGGTCGCCGCCTCCAAGCTCAGGCGGGCGCAGACCGCGGCGGAGAACGCGCGACCCTACGCGGCGCGGATGGCGGCCGTGATCGCCAACCTCGCGGCCGGCGTCTCCGGCGAAGGCGCGCCGCCGCTGCTCGTGGGCACGCAGTCCGACCGGACCCACCTCGTGGTCGTGATGACCGCCGACCGCGGGCTCGCGGGCGGGTTCAACTCGGCGATCGTCCGCGCGGCGCGCGAGCACATCGAAAGCCTGATCAACCAGGGCAAGACGGTGAAGGTGCTGCCGGTCGGCCGCAAGGCGCGCGACCAGCTCAGGCGCCTCTACGCCGCCCGCTTCACCGGCTTCTTCGAGGCCGGCGACAAGCCCTCGCTCGCCGCCGCGCAGCCGGTCGCCGACGCGATCATCGCCGCGTTCGAGGCCGGAGAGGCGGATGTGGTGACGCTGTTCTACAGCCGCTTCCGCTCGCTGGTCAGCCAGGTCCCGACCGGGAAACGCCTCATCCCGGCCCAGGTCGACGCCGGCGCGCCGCCCATCGACCTGCAGGGTGCGGCCTACGAGTACGAGCCGGACGAGGAGAGCATTCTCGCCACCCTTCTTCCGCGCAATATCGTGGTGCAGGTGCTGGCCGCCATGCTGGAGAACCAGGCTGGCTTCTTCGCCGCCCAGATGGCGGCGATGGACAACGCCACCCGCAACGCCGGCGACATGATCGCCGCGCTCACCATCGTCATGAACCGCACCCGCCAAGCGCAGATCACCAAGGAGCTGATCGAGATCATCTCCGGCGCCGAAGCGCTCTGAAGCGTTACGCAAGAAGGACAGAACGACCATGGCCACCGCCAAGAAGCCAGCGACCGGCAGGGCCGACGCCGTGACCACGGCGAGCGCGAGCGCGCCCCGCGGACGCATCGCCCAGGTCATCGGCGCCGTCGTCGACGTCGAGTTCGACGATCACCTGCCGCCGATCCTGAACGCCCTCGAGACCTCGAACATCGACCCGCGCTCCGGCGAGACGTTCCGCCTGGTGCTCGAGGTCGCCCAGCACCTGGGCGAGAACACCGTGCGCACCATCTGCATGGACACCAGCGAGGGCTTGACCCGCGGTCAGGAGGTGATCGACACCGGCGCGCCTATCACGGTGCCGGTCGGCCCGGCCACGCTCGGGCGGATCATGAACGTCATCGGCGAACCGGTGGACGACGCCGGGCCGATCGAGTCCAACTACACCTCGTCGATCCACCGCGACGCGCCGTCCTTCGCCGACCAGACCACCTCGAAGGAGATGCTGGTCACCGGCATGAAGGTGGTCGACCTGCTCTGCCCCTACACCCGCGGCGGCAAGATCGGCCTGATCGGCGGCGCCGGGGTCGGCAAGACCGTGACGATGCAGGAGCTGATCAACAACATCGCCAAGCAGTACGGCGGCTACTCCGTGCTGGCGGGGGTCGGCGAGCGCACCCGCGAAGGGAACGACCTCTACTACGAGATGATCGACTCCAAGGTGAATGTGAACCCGCGGGACAACAACGGCTCGACCGAGGGCTCGCGTTGCACGCTCGTCTACGGCCAGATGAACGAGCCGCCCGGCGCGCGCGCACGGGTTGCTCTGACCGGCCTGGCGCAGGCCGAGTATTTCCGCGACCAGGAGGGCAAGGACGTCCTGCTGTTCATCGACAACATCTTCCGCTTCACCCAGGCGGGCTCGGAAGTGTCGGCGCTGCTGGGCCGCATCCCCTCGGCCGTGGGCTACCAGCCGACGCTCGCCACCGAGATGGGCAACCTGCAGGAGCGGATCACCTCCACCACCAAGGGCTCGATCACCTCGGTGCAGGCGATCTTCGTGCCCGCCGACGACCTGACCGACCCGGCCCCGGCCACCGCCTACTCGCACCTAGACGCGACGACGATCCTAAGCCGCGACGTGTTCGCCAAGGCCATCTTCCCGGCGGTCGATCCGCTCGATTCCACCTCACGCATCCTCGATCCGTTGGTGGTCGGCGAGGAGCACTATCAGGTGGCGCGGCGCACCCAGGAGATCCTCCAGCAATACAAGGCGCTGAAGGACATCATCGCCATCCTCGGCATGGACGAGCTCTCCGAAGAGGACAAGATCATCGTCGCCCGCGCGCGCAAGATCGAGAAGTTCCTCTCCCAGCCGATGCACGTGGCCGAGGCCTTCACCAACCTGCCGGGCGTGTTCGTGCCGCTCGAGGACACCATCCGTTCGTTCAAGGCTGTTTGCGACGGCGAGTACGACCACCTCCCGGAGAACGCCTTCTACATGGTCGGCGCCATCGAGGAGGCGGTGAAGAAGGCCGAGCAGATGGCGGTGGACGCCTAAACGCGGTGGCGGGCGCCCTTCACTTCAGCCTCGTCTCACCGGAGGCCGAGCTCTACGCGGGCGAGGTCGACCAGGTCGACGCGCCTGGGTCCGAAGGCGACTTCGGCGTCCTGCCGGGCCACGCGCCGTTCATGACCGCGCTCAAGGAGACAGGGTTCGTCACCGTCCACATCGGCGACGATCTCATCCGCTTCGAGGTCAAAGGCGGCTTTGCCGACGTGACGCCGGAGGGCCTGACCATCCTCGCCGAGCACGCCACGCGGGTCGAGGTCTAACCCTCCTCCCTCGCAGTGCGGCAGCGTGGCTCTCAGCTGAACTTCGAGAACGCGCGCACGACGTGCTCGTAGGCCGCGCGCTTGAACGGCACGACCAGGTCCGGCGCCTCGGCCAGCTTGCCCCAGCGCCAGGCGTCGAACTCGGCGAACGCATCGTGGTGCAGGTCGATCTCGCTGTCGCGGCCCTCGAAGGCCAGCGCGAACCAGATCTGCTTTTGTCCTTTCCAGCCCTGCTGCTGCTTCGAGCCCCCGTGGCCCGGCGGAAAGTCGTAGGCCACCCACTCCTCCGTGCGGCCGAGGAAGCGGGTCGAGGTGACGCCGGTCTCCTCCGCAAGCTCGCGCTTGGCGGCGGCGTAGAGTTCCTCGCCCTCGTCGACGCCGCCTTGCGGGAATTGCCAGTTGTGCGGGGCCGCCGCGCCGGCCCGACGCCCGTACCAGACGCGCCCGTCGCGGTGAAACAGCACGACGCCCACGTTCGGGCGGTAGAGCGCAAGGTCCAAGGGACTTCTTTAGCGCACTAGCGGCGGGCCATCACCGCTGAGGCCGGGGCGAGCTGGAGGCCGCGCGAGGCGACGGTTTGCGCCCAGCGCGCGACCTCGTCGAGGGTGATCGGGTAGGCAAATCCGCTGCCCAACGCCTGGCCGTTGTGTTGCGCATCCGTCTCCAGCGCCGCCAGCGCCTGGTCGATCGCCGCCCCCTCCAGCTGATCGTCGATGACCTTGTCGGCCGAGGCGCGCGGAACGCCGCCGCCGCTGGCCGCGGCCGATCCGTCGTCGATGAAGGCGAGCCCACGCTTTTGCAAGTCCGCCTCGAACACGCCCATCGCGCCGGCCGAGGCGACGAACTTCGAGCCCAGGTAATTGGTGAGGCCGAAGTAGCCGGTGGCGCGCGACAAGAGGTAATCGACTTTACCGGTGAGGTCGGCAGGCGTGGCGCTGGTCAACAGCGTCATCGGCCCGGGATCGTTGTCCGGATAGTCCTTCGGCTCCATCGGCGCTTCCAGCAGCACCTCGTGGCCGTTGGCCCGCGCGAGATCGATCCAACCCTGCAGTCCGTCCGCATAGGGCACGAACGACAGCGTGATCTCCGGCGGCAACTGCTCGATCGCCTGCCGCGTCTCCTTGGCGTTCAGCCCCAACCCGCCGATCACGAGGGCAACCTTCGGTTTGCCGTTCGCGGTGAAGGGCCGCGCGTAGGCCTGACTGGGACTACGGCCGTCCGCGCCGATGATCGGCAGGAACGCCCCGCCAGGGCCGGGCGCGGTCAGGCCGGAGATTGGCGCCGCGATCAGCGGCGAGTGGGCGTCGATGGCTGGTGCGCCGGGCGGGGTCCCGTCCGGAAAACTGATGATGGCCTGGCCCGCCACCGGCGCCTGCGCGCCGTCATCGGGCGGCTGCCCGACGAACAACTGCAGCGAACCGTTGGTGACCGGCGCCTGCCCACCGCTCGGATCCGGCGCCAGGGCTTCGCGCCATCCCGGCGGCGGCGCGGGCGCGCCGGGCGCCGAGAGCGCGATCTGCACCGACGGCAGTCCGGCGTGCGGGTCGGCCGCCGCGACGAGCGCGGTCGCCGCAGCGGTCACGAAGACGCCGGCGGCGCCGCCGACGACGAGCGCCGGCCGCCGTCGTACGAGCCCAAGCGCGCGCGCGGCGAGCGACGTTCTCGGCTCGCGCTTGAACGACTGCGGCGGCGGCTTTTTGGAGAACATGGCCCCGGAGATCCGACTTCACGGACAGCCGCCCCCACGCGGCCGTACGCTCCGGCCCAAACCTCCGCCGCTATGGTTAAGAAACCGAGAATGACGCCCGTGACTTAGGGGTGCGCAGGCTCGGTCTTGCCGACGTCGTTCGGGGCGTCCGTCTTGTCGCCGGTCGGCGGCGCATGGTCGCCGAGCAGCGAGGCGAGCTTGGGCCTCGGCGCCGGGTACTTGGGCGTCGCTTCGACCGAACCGTACTTCAGGACGTCGAGAGCACGCTGCAGCTGGAAGTCCTTCTTCGCATCCCAGCCGGCCGGCGGGGCCTCCGCCGGCGTGTGCGGCGGCTCGCGCGTCTTTCCCTCATCCGCGTTCAACGCGTTCGAGAAGCTGGCCTCGGAGAACTGGAACGCCTCGTTGGCCACCTGTTGCGCCTGCTCTTCGGTCTGCGCGACTTCGAGGTCGGGAACGATGCCGGTCTTCTGGATCGAGCGGCCAGACGGCGTGAAGTAGCGCGCGGTGGTCAGCTTCAGCGCCCCGTCCGCGCCATTGTGCAACGGGATCACCGTCTGCACCGAGCCCTTGCCGAAGCTGGTCAGGCCCACGATCGCCGCCCGATGCCGATCCTGCAGCGCGCCAGACACGATCTCCGCCGCGGACGCGGTGCCCGAGTTGATGAGCACAACCAGCGGCGCGCCGTGCAGCATATCGCCCGGGCCCTCGGCGTTGTAGCGCTCGATCTCCTTGGGATCGCGGCCGCGTTGCGAGACCACCTCGCCGCCGTTCAGGAACAGGCTCGAGACGCTGACCGCCTGGTCGAGCAGGCCGCCCGGGTTGTTCCTCAGGTCGAGGATCCAGCCCTTGATGTGCGGGTCCTTGGCCTCGAGCTCCTTGATCGTGGCGACCGTCTGGTCGGTGGTCTTCTCGTCGAAGGACGAGATCCGCAGGACGCCGTAGTCGCCCTCCAGGTGGCCCTTGGCCGAGACGATGCTAATGTTCTCGCGCACCAGATGGACGTCGAAGGGGTCCTTGCCCGGTCGCACGATCGTAAGCGTGATCGGCTGACCGATCGTGCCGCGCATCTTCTTCACGGCGTCGCTCAGCGGCAGCCCGATCAGGCTCTTGCCGTCGATCGAGGTTATGTAGTCGCCCGACTGCAGCCCCGCGCGCGCGGCAGGCGTGTCGTCGATCGGCGAGATGATCTTGACCGCGCCTTCGTCGCTGGTGACCTCCAGCCCCAGCCCGCCGTACGAGCCGCGGGTCTGGTCTTCCATGTCGGAGTAGTCCTCCGGCGCAAGGTACCCTGAGTGCGGGTCGAGCGAGGTCACCATCCCGTCGATCGCAGCCTGGATCAGTTTCTTGTCGTCGACCGGGGTGACGTACTGGGTCTCGACGATCGAGAGCACGTCCCCGAACAGCTCCTCCATGTGATAGGCGTCGGCGTGGCCGCCGACCGCCGCCGAGGCGAACGCGCTCGTGTTGACGTAGGCCATCGTCCCCGCGCCCAGCACGAAGGAGGAGACGCCGATCAGGAGGTACTTGCGCATGAGGCTGGCCGCTTAGGGGTCCAATACGACTTTTCCAAGACCCGCAGTATGACGCAGTTGGCGGCTTTACAAAGCCCTAAGGTGTTCAGCCGCCGGGGTTGCTTGGCCCCACGACTACCGCCTGATCCACAGCGCCGGGTCGATCGGCGCCTCGTTCTTGCGCACCTCGAAATAGAGCTCTTCCGGCGGCCGCGCGGCGGCGATGCGGCCGATCGTCTCGCCAGCCTTCACGGCGCCGCCGAACGGCGCCTGGCTCGCGTCCATTCCCGCCAGAACCAGATGATAGCCGCCGCCGAGGCGCAGGATCACCACGACGCCCCACCCCTTCAATTGCCCGACGTAGTCGACGATCCCATCCGCCGGAGCCTCGACGGACGTGCCCGGCGCCGGGCGCCAGGTCCACCCGCGCGAGCGTGGCCCGCCGCCGGGCTCGGGCGCGTTGAAAAGGCGGATCGGGGCGCCCGGCACCGGGGCGAGGAAGGCTTTCGGGCGCCCGAACAGGCCGTCGTGCTCCGGGTCCGGCGGCGCTGGCCCGTTCGGCAGCGCTGGCGTGCTCTCCGCAAGGTTGTTCAGCGCCCGCGCGCGCGCATTCAGCGCCGCGATGTCCTGATCGGCCTGGGCCGCCTCCGCTTCGGCTGTCTGCTCCAGCGTCGTCTTTTCCGCGAGCAGGTCCTCGATCCTGGCGCGCCGCTGGGTGATATCGCTCTCGGTGACGAACAGGTCCTCGCTCGCCAGCGCCGCCTGGCGACGTGTCTGCTGCAGGGCGGCGAGCTCGCCCTTCAGCTTATCGGCGCGCGCTGCCAGGACGGGGGCCAGCGCTCGCACGAGGATCGCCGCTCGCACCGCGTCCTTGATGTCGTGCGGATCGACCAGCAGCGCGGGCGGCCGCTCGCGTCGGAAGATCTCCAGCACCGCGAGCAGCCTGGCGAGCTCGGCGCGCTCAGCGCCCAGGCGCTGTTCCATCTCGGCCTGCTGGGCGTTCAGCGCTGCGAGCCGCAGGCGCTTGCCGCTCACGGTCTTCTCGCCGGCGGCTTCGGCCCGGTCGAACTCAGCCAGCTGGGCGTTCAAGCCGGCGATCGCAGTCCTGGCGTCCTGCGCCTCCTCCAGCGCGACGGCCCGCGACCGCTCGCGATCGTTCGCCTCGGCCTGGACCTCGCGCACGGCCGGGGTGCGCGGCGCCGCCGCGACGAGCGCGAGCGCCGCCAGAGCTCCCAGCCGACCGAGTCGACGAACCATCGAAGGCGAGGCTAGTGGACGCTGCGGCGAAGGAAAGGCGCCGTCGGGCGAAGCCATGGCCGCCGTTGGCGAACCGTCCTCAGTCTCGGTGGTAGGGCTGGCCGGCCATGATGGTGGTCGCACGGTAGACCTGCTCGGCGAGCATGAGCCGAGCGAGCGCGTGCGGCCAGGTCTGGCGGCCGAACGACAGTCGCTCGCGCGCGTGGCGCAGCACGCTGGCGGCCAGGCCGTCCGGCCCGCCGATCACGAACACAAGCCGCCGCTGGCCCTGGTCGCGCAGCGCGGTCAGTCGCTCGGCAAGCTCGCGCGAGCTCATCTCCGATCCGTGCTCGTCACAGGCGATGACGTGACCGTCGGCGAGGGCTGGCGCCAGCGCCTCCGCTTCGGCCGCCTTGCCGGGTTTCTTCGCCTCGACCTCGATGATCCGGACCGGTCCCAGCCGGAGCGATCGGCCGTTGGCGGTGGCGCGCTCGGCGTAGGTCTGCGCCAGCGCCTGCTCGGCGGTGCGCCCCAGCTTGCCCACCGCCGCGATCACGATCTGCAAAAGGGCGGCTCGCTAGTGCGTGGCGGCGCGCTTCGGGGGTTCGACCGCCCAGATCTTCTCGAGGTTGTAGAAGGCGCGCACTTCCGGGCGGAACAGATGCACGATCAGGTCGCCGGCGTCGATCAGCACCCAGTCGCAGTGCGGCAGGCCCTCGACGCGCGCGCGGCCGTACCCCGCCTCCTTCAGGGCCCTCAGCAGGTGGTCGGCGATGGCGCCGACATGACGATGCGAGCGACCCGAGGCGACGACCATGGCGTCGGCCACCGAGCTCCTGTCCTTCAGATCGATGAAAACGACATCCTGCGCCTTGTCGTCGTCGAGCTTGGCCAGGACCAGCCCCGCAAGCTCGGCGACCGAGGGCGGCGGGACAGAGGAAGGATCGGGCGCCACGGGCCGTCCTTCGGGCGCGCGAGGCGCTTGGACACGATTCAGCGGGCGACTCCTTTGCTTGCTGCCGCTGGCGGGAAGCTACCACGCCCGAGTCTTCGGGTCAGGAGGCTTTCTCCGCACCGGCCCTGGCCTTTGCCCTGATCGCCGTCGACGAGGCGAAATTGAGGGGGGCGGTCAGGTAGGTCCACGCCGGCGGCGTCAGCGTCGCCAGCCGGCGAGCCTCGCTCGCCGGCCGACGCGCGCGGGCGAAACGCCTCGCGAATGGCGAGGACCGACCGGCCAGCGCCCAGCCCGGGCGAGCGACCGCGCAGATCGGCGCCAGCCGAGCGATCTGCTGCCAGCCGCGCCAGAGATGGAACGTGGCGAGGTTGTCCGCGCCCATCAGCCAGACGAACCGGACCGACGGATACCGGTTGCGCAGCATGCGGACGACATCGAGCGTGTAGCGCAAGCCGAGACGGGCCTCGAGATCCGAGACGATCATCCGCGGGCCGGACGCGATGCGTCGCGCGCCAGCGAATCGCTCGGCAAGGCTGGCTGCCGGCTGCCCCTCCTTCAGCGGGTTCTGCGGCGAAACCAACCAGATGACGCGGTCCAGGCCGAGTCGGGCGAGCGCGGTCCGCGCCACGTGCGCATGCCCCTCGTGCGCCGGGTCGAACGAACCTCCCAAGAGGCCGACCCGCATCCCCGGCCGCAGGTCGAAGCCGAGCCGCAAGCTCTGGCTCGAGCGGCGCGTCACGCGCGGGTCTGGCCCTCGCCGCGCACGACATACTTGAAGGTCGTCAGCTGCTCGGCGCCGACGGGACCCCGCGCGTGCAGCTTGTCGGTCGCGATGCCGATCTCGGCTCCGAAACCGAACTCTCCGCCATCGGAGAACTGTGGCGAGGCGTTCAGCACCACCACGGCCGAATCGACGCCCTTCTCGAAGGTCCGCAGCACGTCTTCGTCACGCGCGACCACCGCGTCGGTGTGGCCGGAGCCATAGCGGCGGATATGCTCGATCGCGCCGTGGATGCCATCGACCAGGGCGACCGAGAGGATAGGAGCGAGATATTCCGTGGACCAATCGTCTTCGGTCGCTTCGGTCATGCCCGGAACGATCGCGCGCGCGCCTGCATCGCCGCGCAGCTCGCAGCCGGCTGCGATGAGAGCCTCGGCCAACGGCGGCAGCAGGCGCGCGGCATCAGCCCGGTCGACCAGCAAGGTCTCGGTCGTCTGGCAGACGGTGACGCGGCGCATCTTGCCGTTCAGCACCACCGGCCCGGCCATCGCCAGCTCGGCAGAGCCGTCGACGTAGATGTGGCAAAGACCCTCTTGGTGACCCAGCACCGGGGCGCGCGCTTCGGCCTTGACGCGGGCGACCAGCTCCTTTCCGCCGCGGGGGATGATGAGGTCAACCGCGCCGGCCAGCCCCGCCAGTATGGCGCCCACCGCGGCCCGGTCCGCCACCGGGACGATCTGCACGCAAGCGGCCGGGAGACCCGCCGAAAGCAGCCCTTCCTCCAGCGCGGCGTGGATCGCCAGCGCCGAGCGCAGGCATTCGGAGCCGGTGCGCAGGATGGCGGCGTTCCCGGATCGCACGCAGAGCGCGGCGGCGTCCGCCGTCACGTTCGGCCGGCTCTCGTAGATCATGGCGATGACGCCGATCGGGGTGCGCACCCGCTCGATCTCGATCCCGTTCGGCCGCGTCCACCTGGCGATGATCGCGCCAAGCGGGTCGGCGATCTCCGCGACGTCGTCGACGGCGCGGGCGATGCCGTCGAGCCGGGTGGCGTCGAGCGCCAGACGATCGAGGAAAGCGGGCGCGAGGTTCGCCGCACGGCCGGCGGCCTGGTCCTCGGCGTTGGCGGCCAGGATGCCGTTTGCACGGCGGCGTATCGCCTGCGCCATGCCCCGGATCGCCGCCGTGCGGGTCTCGGCGCTTGCGAGCCTCAAGGCCTCCGCGCCCTCCCGCGCGCGGACCCCCATGTCGCGCATCAGCGCGTCAAGATTGAGCGAGGCGTCGTCCATGCAGCGGCATTTCGCGGCGCGAGCGCGATTTTGCAAGGGCGCCGTCGCGGTCGACGATCGGTCGCAGCTGGTGCGCTTTCCTTGCGGCGCGTCGTCTGCAACTCTCCGCAGCTCGTATGCGGCCGGTTTTGCTATCGATCGTTGCAGCGGCGGCGGCAGCCCTGGCCGCTACGGCTGATGCCGCCTGCACGCTCGCCAAGGTGGCCGAGGTGCCCGTGACCATGGAGGGGCTCAGGCCCACGGTCACCGGCAAGATCAACGGACGCGAGGCGAAGTTCGTGCTCGACACCGGCGCCTTCTTCAGCTCGATGACGCGCGCCAGCGCCACCGCCTATGGCCTGAAGATCGGCCCCCCACCGTTCGGCATGAGCGAGATCAGGGGCGTCGGCGGCAAGAGCGCCCAGATCGACGTGGCGACGGTGAAATCCTTCGAACTGGCGGGCCGGACGTTGGCGAACGTGGACTTCATCGTCCTTCCCGGCGGCGCCGAGGCGGGGGAGGTCGGACTGATCGGCCAGAACCTGCTCGAGACCACCGATGTCGAATACGACTTCGCCGACGGCGTCGTGCGCCGCTTCGCGGCGAAGGACTGCGGATATGCGCCACTCGCCTATTGGGACTCGAACGCGCCGTACTCGGAGATGTCGATCGCCCCGGTGACGCCGCTCACCCCGCAGATCGTGGGCGAGGTCACGCTGAACGGCGTCAGGATCAAAGCTGGGTTCGACTCCGGTTCACCGATGTCGATCCTCTCGACCCGCGCCGCCGCCCTGGCCGGGGTGACGCCATCGACCCCGGGGGTCACCCCCGCCGGCGATGTCTCGGGCCTCGGCCGCAATTCCTACCTGGCCGCCTGGCGCGGGACGTTCGCCAGCCTCAAGGTCGGCGACGAGGAGCTGAAGAACTTCAGGCTCATGTTCGGCGACATAAACCTCGGCGGCGTCGACATGCTGATCGGGGCGGACTTCTTCCTCTCGCACCGGATGCTGGTCGCAAACAGCCAGCACCGCCTCTACTTCACCTACAACGGCGGGCCCGTGTTCAACGTCGGAGGGCCGCATCCCCCGGCCGTGGTCAGCGCGGGCCAGCCGCGCGGCGCCGACGGCGCGCCAGCTTCGCCATCGAGCGCCGGCGTCGTGGCGAAGCAGACTCCGCGGACGGCCGACGAATTCGCGCGCCAGGCGGCGGCGCTGATGGCCACGCGCGACTTCGCCGGCGCGGCCGTGGACTGGACCGACGCCCTGGCGCTGTCTCCGAACGAGCCCCACTACGTCTATGAGCGCGCCCTGTCAGAATTGGGAGAGCACAACGCCAAGGCGGCGCTTGCCGATCTCGACCAGGCGGTCAAGCTCGATCCCTCCAACCTCGACCCGCTGCTCGCCAGGGCCGAGGTTCGCTTCGCCGACCACGCGGTCGAGCAGGCGAAGGCCGATGTCGACGCCGCCGCTGCGCTGGCCGAGAAGCAGCCTGACCAGCGTCTCGCCGTCGCCGAGGCCTACGAGAGCATCAAGCGCGACAAGGACGCGCTCGCCGAGCTGGACGCCTGGCTTGCCGGCCATCCTCTAGACGACAGGCGAGCGACGGCGTTGAACGAGCGCTGCTGGCTGAACACGCTCTTGGACGCCGACCTCAAGCAGGCGCTCGCCGACTGCAACGAGGCGCTCTCGATCCGGCCCGGCGATCCGGCCTACCTCGACAGCCGCGCGCTCGCCGAGCTCAGGTCGGGCGACCTCGACCACGCCCTCACCGACTACAATGCGGCGCTGCGCGTCCGGCCGGGCACGGCCTGGTCGCTCTACGGGCGCGGCCTCGCCAAGCTGCGCAAGGGCATGTCGGCGGCCGGGCAGGCCGACATCGCGGCGGCCGAGGCGACCGACCCGACGCTGGCCGGCGAAGCCAGGAGCTACGGCCTCACCCCTTAGCGGCGGCTCAGCGCCAGGTCGTCGGCGTGGATGAGGGTGGGGCCGGCGGTAAAGCCCAGACGGGCCTCGATCTCCGCCGAGCGGGCGCCGATGATCTTCTCCGCATCGGCCGCGTCGTAGCGGCTCAAGCCGCGGGCGATCTCGATTCCCTGCTCGTCGAGCACGATGATCGCATCGCCTTTCTCGAAGCGACCCTCGACCGCCTTCACCCCCGCCGGCAGCAGCGACTTTCCGCGCCGGAGCGCCGCCGCTGCGCCCGCGTCGATCACCAGGGATCCCTGCGGCGCCAGCGAGCCGGCAATCCACGCCTTGTAGGCGGCGGCAGGCGTCGTCCGGGGCTCGATCAGCGTCGCGCGCGCACCGTCTTCGATCGCGTTCAGCGGCGCCGCCCGCGCGCCGAGCGCGATCAGCGTGGCGCAGCCGGCGCTGGCGGCGATCTTGGCGGCGGCCAGCTTGGTCGCCATTCCGCCGGAGCCCACGCCGGCCGCGCGGTTGACGCCGCCGGCCATCGCCTCGATCTGCGGCGTGACTTCCGCCACCCGCTGAACGTGCTCGGCGGCTCCCCCTTCTCGCGGATCGCGCGTGTACAGGCCGTCCACGTCGGATAGCAGCACCAGCAGGTCGGCGTTCATCATCTGCGCCACCCGCGCCGCCAGCCGGTCATTGTCGCCGTAGCGGATCTCCTCGGTCGCCACCGTGTCGTTCTCGTTGATGATCGGCGTGACGCCGAGCCCGAGCAGCCGCTCGAGCGTCGCGTGAGCGTTCAGCCAGCGGCGGCGGGTCTCGGTGTCGTCACGGCTGAGCAGGACCTGCGCGGCGACGATGCCAACAGGCGCCAGCGCCTCCTCCCACGCGTGCATCAGCCGCGACTGGCCGGCGGCCGCCGCTGCCTGTTTGCCCGGCAGGTCCAGGCGCTTGCCGGCCAGGCCGAGCCGCCGGCGGCCAAGCGCGACCGCGCCGGACGAGACGATCAGCAGCTCTTGGCCGCGCGAGCGGATGCGCGCTGCGTCCTCGGCGAAGGCGGCGAGCCAGCCAACGTCGGCCGCATCGTCCCTATCGTGCACTAGGAGCGACGAGCCGACCTTCACCACCAGCCGTTTGGCCCCGGCGAGCACGCTCACGGCCGCCACGCCTCGGTCTGGGGCGCTGGCTGTTCGGCCGCGCGCGCGGCGCGCACCGCGGCGAAGGCCGTGCGCATCAGCGCGGTCACGCCCTCGCCGGAGACGCCAGAGACCAGCAAGGGATCGCGTCCGGTCTCGGCCGCCAGGATTCGTCGCCGCTCCTCGCGGGCGTCCGGATCGAGCGCATCGACCTTGTTCAGCGCGGTGACCTCCGGTTTTTCGGCCAGGCCGGCGCCATAGGCCGCCAACTCGGCGCGCACCGTCCGCCAGGCGCCAGCGACGTCAGGTTCTGTGGCGTCGATCAGGTGGATCAGAACGGCGGTTCGCTCGACGTGGCCGAGAAAGCGCGCGCCCAGCCCCGCGCCATCGCTCGCCCCCTCGATCAGGCCGGGGATATCGGCCAGCACGAAACGCTCGTTTGCCGAAAGGTCGACCATGCCCAGGTTCGGGTTCAGCGTCGTGAAGGGATAATCGGCGATCTTCGGCTTCGCCGCCGAGACGGCGGCGAGCAGCGTCGACTTGCCGGCGTTCGGCAGCCCGACCAGCCCGACGTCTGCGATCAGCTTCAGCCGCAGCCAGATCGTCCGCGCCTCACCCGGCAGTCCCGGATTGGCGCGCCGCGGCGCCTGGTTGGTCGGGCCCTTGAAGTGGGTGTTGCCGAAGCCGCCGTTCCCGCCCTTCAGAAGCCGCAGACGCTGGCCGACCGCATCGAGGTCGGCGATCAGGGTTTCGCCGTCGTCTTCGAGCACCTGGCAGCCGACGGGGACCTTCAGCACCACGTCGGCGCCGTTCGCGCCATGCCGGTCGCGACCCATGCCGTGCTGGCCGGTCTTGGCGCGGAAGTGCTGGTGATAGCGATAGTCGATCAGCGTGTTCAGCCCGTCGGACGCTTCGATCCAGACGTCGCCGCCCTTGCCGCCGTCGCCGCCGTCCGGACCGCCGAACTCGATGAACTTCTCGCGCCGGAACGAGACGCAACCGGCCCCGCCGTCGCCCGACCGCACGTGCACCCTGGCCTGGTCGAGGAACTTCATCGGCTCAAGTGTGTCGCAGTTCGTGCATCCGCGACAGCTCAGGCCAGCCGCACCATCATGCGGGTGGCCGCGACCGCGCCGCGCGCCCTCGAGAACAGCGGGCTGACCACGCCGGTGTAGAGAAAGCCGATCTTGGTCAAGACGCGCCCCGACGCCGGGTTGTCGGCGAAGTGGCCGGCGATCGTCCAGCGCTTGCCCCACTCGCGGTCCGCCCACCGCAGCGCCGCCCGCGCCGCTTCGGTGGCCAAGCCCTGCCCCCAATGCGGCCGCCCGATCCAGTAGCCGAGCTCGGGCGCCGCCGCGTCCGCCTTCGGATGGAAGCCGAGCACGCCCACCAGACCCGCGCGCGCATCCTCGATGGCGAAAATCGCCTCGCGCGCGCGGTCGCGCGCGGCCATCCGCGCCAGGAACTCATCGGCGTCGGCGCGCGTGTAGGGATGCGGCATCGAGGTCGTCATGCGCGCGACGTCGAAGTCGTTCGCCAGCTCGGCGAGGGGCGCGGCGTCGGCCGCGCGCGGTTCGCGCAGGCTCAGCCTGGGCGTGGTGATGGCCTCGATCGCCTGGATCATGTTCGCCTCCCAACTCATGCGCGCGGGTCCCGTTCTGCGTGTTGCAGGACTCCGACGCGTTTCGCGGGGAGCCCGCTTCCGGACTCCCCGCGTCGAAACTTTGGTCCGGATCGGCTGATGTCTAGTCGGCCGAATCCGGAGAAATTCTCAGGAATGGCCTAGGTTTTGGCCGGCATGGCCGAGGCCACGCTCACGAAGACGCGGTCGTTGCGTCGGGTGGTGAAGGTCACCGCGCCCGCGGCCCGCGCGAAGAGCGTGTGGTCCTTGCCCACGCCTACGTTCTCGCCCGGCCAGAACTTGGTGCCGCGCTGGCGCACGATGATGGCGCCTGCGTTTACCTGCTCGCCGCCGTAGCGCTTCACGCCCAGCCGCTGGCCGGGGGAGTCGCGCCCGTTGCGCGAAGAGCCGCCGCTTTTCTTGTGCGCCATGGATCAGCTCTCCTTCGGCTTGGCCGGCTTCTTCGGCGCCGCCTTGGCTTTCGGCGCGGCCTTGGCTTTCGGCTCAGCCTTTGCTTTCGCTTCCGTCTTCGGCGCCGCCTTAGCTTTTGGGGCGCCCTTCGGCTT
This sequence comes from Caulobacteraceae bacterium, assembly GCA_035295705.1. Lineage (GTDB taxonomy): Bacteria > Pseudomonadota > Alphaproteobacteria > Caulobacterales > Caulobacteraceae > Poindextera. The sequence goes on along the minus strand of DATGIN010000077.1, from coordinate 27,723 downwards.
TGGCGCCGTCTTCGGCTTCGCCTCCGTCTTGGTTTCGGCGGCTGGTTCGGCCTTTGGCGCCGGCTTGGCGCGCGCGGTCTTCGGGGCGTCGGCCGGCTTTGGGGCGGCCTTCGGCTTTGCCCGCGCGGGCGCGGCGGCCACGATCGCCTCGCCGCGGGCGCGCGCGTTCAGCACCGAGCGCGGCGTGAGGTCCACCGTCCCATCCCAGGTTTCGGCGCGCTTGCCGGCGCTGACGGCGGTCACGCGCAGCACGCTTTCCCACTGCCGGTGGCCGCGCGTTCGGCGATAGCCCTGGCGGCGGATCTTCTTGAAGATCTTGATCTTGTCGCCCTTGCGGGTCTCGATCAGCGCCGCCTCGACCTTTGCGCCGGCCACGAGCGGCGCGCCGACGGTCACCTCGGCGCCATCGCCCAGCATAAGCACGCGCTCGAAGGCCACTGTAGCGCCGACGTCCCCGGCGAGCTTTTCGACGACGAGGAGGTCCCCGGGCTTGACCCGATACTGTTTGCCGCCGGTTTCAATGACCGCGTACATGGCGTTGAGACGTCCTAGCGCAAAAAGAAATCCGCCCGCGAGGAGGCCCCGCGGGCGAGGGCGGCGACTTATACAGACGGGGCTTTTGAAGTCAACGCAAACGCCCCCTCAAGCCGGCTCGAATTCGCCCGCGACGAAGCGGTCGCGAAGCACGAACTTCTGGATCTTGCCCGAGCCCGTCAGCGGCCATTCGGCCACCTCGATCCAGTGCGCCGGGGTCTTCTGCGGCGACAGATGCTGCCGGCAGTGGGCGCGCAGCGCGGCATGGTCGAAGGCCCCGGCCGCCGTCGGACGCACGAAGCAGGCGACGATCTCACCCCAGCGCTCGTCCGGCACGCCGACCACCGCGACCTCGGCCACGTCCGGATGCTCGAGCAGGATGTTCTCGATCTCGGCCGGGAAGAGGTTCTCGCCCCCGCGGATGATCATCTCCTTCACCCGCCCGGTGACGCGAACGTAGCCGCGTTCGTCCATCGTCCCAAGGTCGCCCGTGTGCAGCCAGCCGCCAGCGTCGATCGCCTCGGCGGTCGCCTTCGGGTTGTCGTTGTAACCCAGCATCACGCAATAGCCGCGGGCGCAGATCTCGCCGACCGCTCCGATCGGAACCACCGCGTTCGTCCGCGGATCGCGGATCGAGATCTCCGTCTGCATCGAGGGCTGGCCCGCGGTTTCGCAGACGTCTTCGAAAGCGTCTGTCGTCTTGTGCTGGGTCACGACCGGCGAGCTCTCGGTCTGGCCGTAGACGATCTCGAACGCGCAACCGAAGGTCGACGTCACCCGCCGCACAAGCTCGGGCGGCACCATCGAGCCGCCAGAGATGGCGATCCTGACCGACGAGACGTCGCGCGGCTGCGCCGCCTGGGCTTCCAGCAGCCCAACCAGCATCGTCGGCACCCCGCCCAGGACCTCGACCTTCTCGCGCTCCATGATGTCGAGCATGCGCGCCGGGTCGAACAGCTTGGCCAGGATCATCCGGCAGCCGAACTGCATCGCCCCCAATGTCAGAAATGCGCAGCCCGAGGTGTGGAACATCGGCATGAAGTTGAGCAGCGTGTCGCCCTCGCGCATCTCGCCGCGCGCCCAGGTGAAGCGGGCGTTGTTGGTGAGTCCACGATGGTGCAGCAGCGCGCCCTTCGGAAAACCGGTCGTGCCAGAGGTGTATTGAATCTGCGCCGGGTCGTGCGGTTTCACGTCGGGGAGCGGCCGGGGGTGCGCTCCGACCCCGAACAGCGCCGCATGGTCGGTCATGTCGACGACTTCGCGTATCGCCGGAACCTCGGCGGCAACCTCGCCGGCGATCTCCGCCATCGGGTTGCCGCGGTGCTCGGGGACGATGAAGAGGCCAGCGGCGCGCGACTGCTCGACCACGTACTTGAGCTCGCGCGGCCGATAGGCCGGGTTGGCGGTGACCAGCGTAAGGCCCGCGAGCCCGGCGGCGTACTCCGCCAGCACCCATTCCGGCACGTTCGGCGCCCACACGCAGATGCGCTCGCCGGGCCCGTAGCGGGACGCGAGCGCCCGCGCCAGGCGCTCGCAGTCGCCCAGAAGCTCCGCGAACGTCCATCGGCGTCGAAGCACGCCCGCCATATCCGCTTCGACCAGCGCGATCTTGTCCGGCCACCGCGCCGCGCCATCGCGCAGGATGCCGCCAACGGTGGTCTCCTTGACCGGCTCGCTCGTGTCGGCGGGCCAATAGCTTTCGGTCAGGCTCATCGCTGGCTCTTCCTTCACGCCCCGAAAGGAATTCTGTCACCGGGTCCAGGCCGAGGCAAAGCCGGCGGCTTTAAGCGGCGGCGTTTGGTCCCTAAGTTGGCGCTCATGAGCGAGACTGAAAGAACGCCGGTCACCGTGCTCACCGGCTATCTCGGGGCGGGCAAGACCACGCTCCTCAACCGCATTCTCTCCGAGGACCACGGCCGCAAGTACGCAGTGATCGTCAACGAGTTCGGCGAGATCGGCATCGACAACGACCTCATCGTCGGGGCGGACGAGGAAGTGTTCGAGATGTCGAACGGCTGCGTCTGCTGCACGGTGCGCGGCGACCTCATCCGCGTGCTGCAGGGGCTGGCGAAGCGCAAAGGCGGCTTCGATGCGATCGTCGTCGAGACCACCGGCCTCGCCGATCCTGGGCCGGTCGCCCAGACCTTCTTTGTCGATGATGACGTCAAAGCCAGGACCGTCCTCGACAGCGTGACCACCGTCGTCGACGCCAAGCATGTGACCGATCGGCTTCAGGACAGCCGCGAAGCGCGCGAGCAGATCGCCTTCGCCGACCAGATCATCCTCAACAAGACCGATCTGGTGCCGGAAGCCGAGCTCGCCGCGCTGGAAGCGCGGCTTCGACGGCTGAACCCGCTCGCGCCCATCCACCGCGCCCAGCGCTCGGACGTGCCGCTCGACGCCATCCTCGGCCGCGGGGGCTTCGATCTTGGCCGCATCCTCGAGCTGGAGCCGGAGTTCCTGAACCCGGCGCACGGCGAGCCGGGCCACGTGCATGACGAGCACTGCGAGCACGATGGCCACGATCACCACGACCACGTCCATGACGACGACATCAAGGGCGTTGCGCTGACGTTGGATGCGCCGGTGAACGGCGCCGCGGTCTCGCGCTGGCTGAGCGAGCTCCTGGCGGTGAAAGGCCCCGACATCCTGCGGGCCAAGGGGATTGTGAACGTGAAGGGCGAAGAGCGCCGCCTGGTCTTTCAGGCCGTGCACATGATCCTGGAAGGCGACCTGCAGCGGCCGTGGCGGGACGACGAAACCCGCACCAGCCGCATGGTCTTCATCGGCCGCAACCTCGACGAAGCGTCCTTGCGCGCCGGCTTCGAAGCCTGCGCGGCTTGAGGCCTCAGGTCGTCCCGGGCTCGTTTTCGGTGATCAGCGCGACCTTGTAATAGCCGTCGGTCTGCAGCTGGTTCACCACCGCCATGAACGACCCGTACTTCACGGTGTGGTCGGCGCGGATCAGCACCGACTGGTCCTTCGGGTTCGGGCCTCCGAGCGCCTTGCCGAGGTCGTCGCCCAGCCGGTCGAGGGTGGTCGACGTGTTCACGCCCTGGATGACCAGGGTCAGCTTGCCGTCCTGGCCGATCGAAATGTAGGTCGGCTTCTTGCTCTGGTCCTGGTTTTCCTGCGCCGGCGGTAGGTCGATCTTCACCGCGACCGTGGCGAGGGGGATCGAGACCATGAAGATGATCAACAGCACCAGCATCACGTCCACGAACGGCGTGACGTTGATGTCGTGCGACTGGCCGAGCTCGTATTTCTCGCCCTTCTTGCCGCCAAGCTTGACTGCCATTCACCGTCTCTCCCTGTTCGCGAGCGAACGCGTCTTCTGCCCGCGCGGTCGCGCGACTAGAACCACGAATGCCCCCGTCTCGTAAAGCGGCAAGCGGAGAGCCCCAGGAAAGCCCATGAATCTCGACGCTTTCGTCACCGAGGCCGTTTTCGATCGTACCGGCGCCGCCTGGTTCGCACTCGGAGACGGGACCATCGTGGGCGAGGACGCCGCCCGCGTCGAGGCGCATCGGTCGGGCGCGATCCTCGCGGCCGCGCTGCATCCGAGCGGCGAGGGGCTGGTGACCGGCGGCGACGACGGCCGCCTGGTCTGGACGCGCGCCGGCGAGCCTAAGACGCTGGCGTCGCTCGAGGGCCGCTGGGTCGACGTCGTGGCGACAAGCGCCGAGTCCGGGCTGATCGCCTTCGCCGCCGGCCGCGAGGCGCGCGTGCTGGACGCCGCCGACGCCAGGTTCGAGCGCGCCTTCGCGCACGAGAAGACGGTCGCCAGCCTCGCCTTCGATCCGCGCGGGCGGCGCCTGGCCGCTGCGACGTACGGCGGCGCCGTGCTCTGGTATGCCCGCATCGCCGAGCAGAAGCCGGCCATGCTCAAGTGGGCCGGCAGCCACATCCTCGTGCTCTTCAGTCCCGACGGCCGCTTCCTGATGTCGTCGATGCAGGAGAACGAGCTGCACGGCTGGCGGATCGCCGACTCGCGCGACCTGCGCATGGGCGGCTATCCAGCCAAGGTGAAGAGCATCGCGTTCCTCTCCAAGGGCATGCTGATGGCGACCGCCGGCGCGCCAGGCGCGGTCGTCTGGCCGTTCAGCGGCGCCGACGGGCCGATGGGCAAGGAGGCCGCCGAGATCGGCTTCGAGGAAGGCGCCGCGGTCGTCCGTGTCGCCGCATCGCCCGAGCTCACCTTGCTCGCGGCCGGCCTCGCCGACGGCCGGGTGTGGGCCTGCGACCTCACCTCGCGGCGGATCGAGTTCGTGCGCGACGGCGGCGGCGCGCCTATCAGCGCGCTGGCCATGTCCGCCGACGGCAAGCGCCTGGCCTGGGGCGACGAGGAAGGCGCGGCCGGCGTGGCGGACCTGGGGGTCCTCGCTCGAGCGGAGGCCTGACCCCATGTCGAACCGCTCGGAGCAGGCACGGAGGGCCGCGCGAACGAGACCGGCGCGGCCGCCGCGGCGCGGCGGCGTTCTGAGGTTCCTTCGGCGGGTTCTAGTGGCGCTCTTGCTAGCCCTTCTCGTCGTCCCGCCGGTCGGGGTGGTGGTCTACAAGGTGGTCCCGCCGCCGATCACGATCCTGATGGTCGAGCGGCTGATCCAGGGTCACGGGTTGGACTACCGCTGGCGCTCGCTCGCACAGATGTCCCCGGCGCTGCCGCAGGCGGCCGTCGCGTCCGAAGACGCCCGCTACTGCCTCCATCACGGCTTCGACTTCAGCGCTATCCAGCGAGCCCTGCGCCACAACGAGCGGCGGCCCAATCGCATCCGCGGCGGCTCGACCATCAGCCAGCAGACCGCCAAGAACGTCTTCCTGTGGCCCAATCGCGACTACGTCCGGAAGGCCATCGAGACCTGGTACACCGTCCTCATCGAGCTCGTGTGGGGCAAGAGCCGCATCATGGAGATGTATCTGAACGTCGTGGAGTTCGGCCCCGGCGTGTACGGCGCCGAGGCCGCAAGCGAGCACTTCTTCCACAAGCACGCGTCGCAGCTTTCGGCCTCCGAGGCCGCACGGCTGATTGCGGTTCTGCCGAAGCCGCTGAGCTGGCGGGTCGATGACCCGGCGCGGATCGTCCGCAGCCGCACCTATCACATCGGCCGCGCGATGGGGATCGTGCGTGGCGCCGGGCTCGCCGACTGCGTTCGCCGCTAGGCGGTGGGTTGCCCCGGGGTCGGAGTAGGCGGCGCCGGCGGGGGCGGAACCTCGGGCGGGGGATTCGCCGGTTCGACCTCGGGCGGCGGAGGGGGGTCTTCGAGCGGCGGATTGGCCGGCTCGGTCTCGGGCGGCGGGGGCGGCTCTTCGAGCGGCGGCCGTTCGGGCGTGGGATCAGGCATCGGTAACCTCTCGCCGCATAGAACGTCGTTCGCCGGACTTCGGCTCAACCGCATTGCCAGCCAGGCGCAAGCGGCGTATCCCGCGCGCCTCGTTAGAAAAGGAGACTTCCGATGGGCTACCGGGTGGCCGTTGTGGGCGCCACGGGCAATGTGGGACGCGAGACGCTGGCGATCCTCGAGGACCTCGAGTTCCCCGTGGATCAGATCCGTGCGGTGGCGTCGCGCAAATCCATCGGGGTCGAGGTCAACTTCGCCAGCGAGCGCATCTATTGCGAGGCGATCGACAGCTTCGACTTCGCCCAGGTCGATCTCGTTCTGATGAGCGTCTCCGCCGCCTTCTCCCGTGAATGGAGCCCGAAGATCGCCGCCCAGGGGCCGCTGGTCGTCGACAACTCGTCGGCGTGGCGGATGGACCCCGACGTGCCGCTCATCGTGCCGGAAGTGAACCCCGAGGCGATCGTGCTCGCCAAGAAGAAGGGCATCATCGCCAACCCGAACTGCTCGACGATCCAGCTCGTCGTCGCCCTCAAGCCGCTGCACGATGTGGCCACCATCAAGCGGGCCGTCGTCTCCACCTACCAGTCGGTCTCCGGCAAGGGGAAGGCGGCGATGGACGAGCTGTGGGACCAGACCAAGGCGATCTATTCGCTCGGCCCGACCGAGCCGAAGGAGTTCCCCAAGCAGATCGCCTTCAACGTCATCCCGTTCGCCAACAACTTCATGGACGACGGCTACACAGACGAAGAGCACAAGATGTGGAACGAGACCCACAAGATGCTCGACCGGTCGATTCGCCTGACCGTGACCTGCGTGCGGGTTCCGGTGTTCGTCGGCCACTCGGAGGCGGTGAACCTCGAGTTCGAGCGCCCGCTCGACGAGGACGAGGCGCGCGAGATCCTGCGCGACGCCCCCGGGGTCGTGGTCGTCGATAAGCACGATGCGACCGGCTACATGACGGCGAAAGAGGCGCAGGGCGAATTCGGCGTCTTCGTCAGCCGCATCCGCAACGACCCGACGGTCGCCCACGGCCTCAACATGTGGGTGGTTTCCGACAACCTCAGGAAGGGCGCGGCGCTGAACTCGGTGCAGATCGCCCAGCTCGCCGACGAACAAGCGCTGCTCGGCCACAAGATCCTGGCATGAGCGGCCCCGCTGCGGCGTCCGGCGGTGGTGACCGCCGGGCGCTGGCGGCGGCGCTGGGCTGTTACCTGATCTGGGGCGCGGTTCCCGGCATCTTCATCCTGATGAACCGCCTGGGCGCGAGCCCGTGGGAGATCCTCGGCCAGCGCGCGCTCTGGTCGCCGCTCTGGGCCGGCGGGCTCGTGCTTGCCGCCGGACAGCGCGCCGAGGCGCTCGGCGTCTTCGTCCGCCCGCGGGTGTTCGCCTTGCTGGCCTGCTCCGCTGTGCTGATCGGCGCCAACTGGGCGGTCTTCATCTGGGCGGTGGACAACGGCCACAACATCGATTCCAGTCTCGGCTACTTCATCAATCCACTGCTCAACATGGCCGTCGGAGCGCTCATCTTCCGCGAGCGCATCGACGCCGTCGCGTGGACGGCGATCGTGCTGGCCGCCATCGGGGTGGCCTTGCAGGCGGCCGCGCTCGGCCACCTGCCGTGGATCTCGCTTTTCCTCGCCGCGTCCTTCTGCGCCTATGGAGTCATCCGCAAACGCGTCGCCGCCTCGGCGCAGACAGGCCTCTTCGTCGAGTGCCTGCTGATCGCCGTCCCCGGCGTCGCCTATCTGGTCTGGCTGGGCGGCCATGGGGGCGGCGCCTTCGGACACGGCGCGGCGCCGACGGCGCTGCTGATGCTGGCCGGGCCGCTGACGGTCGCGCCGCTCGCCCTGTTCACCTGGGCGGCCCGGCGCCTCCCGTTCTCCACGCTGGGCTTCCTGCAGTACATCGGCCCGACGCTCGGATTCCTGACCGGGCTCGCTACCGGCGAGACGCTGACGCCGCTTCGGGCGGTTTCCTTCGTCTTCATCTGGAGCGGCGCGCTGGTCTTCGTGTTCGGCGCCTTCCGCGCCGCCCGGCAACTCCGGCCTGCCTGAACGTCTAAGTCTAGAGCCGCGCGATCCGCACCCGCTTCGAGGGGGCCAGCTTCAGCGGCATGGCGCCGACCGGCAGCTCGTGGGCATCGCCGGCCAGCGCCACCGCGTCGGCCACCCCGCCCACCGCCGCCGAAAGCGCCGCGCGCGGGCCGCGTCCCGAGACGCGGGCAGCGGTGAAGAGCGCGGTCAGCAGGTCGCCGGTGCCTTTCGGCGCCGTCCGCGCGCGGGGGTGCAAGGCGAGGAAGGCGTCGGCCGTGTCGACGTAGAGCGTGCCGATCGCGGCGTCAGCCGGCACGGACGAGACCAGCACCGGTCTTCCAAGCTCGCGGGCGCCGCGGAGCGCGGCCTCGGCGTCCTGGACCGGCGCATCGATGAGCCGCGCGAGCTCCCAGGCGTTCGGGGCGACCAGGTCAGCTCTTTGGACCAGCCGCTGCTCGATGGCGGCGGCGACCGCCTCGCGCACGTAAAGCCCGCTTTCCGCATCGCCCATGATCGGGTCGACGACGATCATCGCGTCCGGACTCCCGGATCGCGCCATGGCGATGGCGTCCGCCGCCACCGCCACCTGATCGGCGAGCGCGAAGTAGCCGGTAATCACGGCCGCCAGGCGCTGGAATGTGCCCTGCGCGTCGATGCCCTTCAGCATGCTGGCCATCGTTTGCGGCTCGACCGGTTTGCCGCCAGGCGCGCCGAAGCCCGGATGTCGCCCAAGCTGCACGGACGGGACCAGGATGGGCTCCAGGCCAAGCCTAGCCAGCACCATCGCCTGCGCGCCGCCGCCGACGCGGCTGGCGGCGACGAACGAGGAGAGAATGAGAACCGCGGGCGGCATCGCCCGTCAGCCTAGTATCTGTAGTGGTCCGGCTTGAAGGGGCCGGCTTGTTCGACGCCGATGTAGTGGGCCTGGTCGGCCGTGAGGTCGGTCAGCTCGACGCCCAGCTTGGCCAGATGCAGCCGCGCCACCTTCTCGTCCAGGTGCTTGGGCAGCGTGTAGACCTTCTTCTCGTACGCCGCGCCGTTCGTCCAAAGCTCGATCTGCGCCAGCACCTGGTTGGTGAACGAGGCGCTCATCACGAAGCTCGGGTGGCCGGTGGCGTTGCCCAGGTTCACCAGCCGACCTTCGGAAAGGACGATGATCTTCTTGCCGTCGGGAAACTCGACGTGGTGCACCTGCGGCTTGATCTGGTCCCACTTGTAGTTTCGCAGCGCGCTGATCTGAATCTCTGAGTCGAAGTGGCCGATGTTCGCGACGATGGCGTTGTTCTTCATCTCGCGCATGTGCTCGAGGCGGATCACGTCCTTGTTGCCCGTTGCAGACACGAAGACGTCGCCGATGGACGCCACCTGCTCCAGCCGCTTGACCTCGTAGCCCTCCATCGCCGCCTGCAGGGCGCAGATCGGGTCGATCTCGGTCACGATCACCCGCGCGCCGCCGTGGCGGAGCGACGCCGCCGAGCCCTTGCCGACGTCGCCGTAGCCGCAGACGACCGCGACCTTGCCGGCCAGCATCACGTCGGTGGCGCGGCGGATGGCGTCGACTAGGCTCTCGCGGCAGCCATAGAGGTTGTCGAACTTCGACTTCGTCACCGAGTCGTTGACGTTGATGGCGGTGAACGGCAGCTCGCCGCGCTCCGCCATCTGGTAAAGGCGGTGCACCCCGGTGGTGGTCTCTTCCGAAACGCCGCGGATCGCGCTCCGGATCGCGCCGTAGAAGCCCGGCTTCTCCTTCAGATACCGCCTGATGACCCCATAGAGGGCCTCCTCCTCGTCGTTGGAGTGGTGCTCGAGGAAGTCGGCGTCGGTCTCTGCGCGCGGTCCAAGCACGCAGAGCAGCGTTGCATCCCCGCCGTCGTCGAGGATGAGGTTGGGATAGCCGCCGTCGCCCCACTCGAAGATGCGATGCGCATAGTCCCAGTATTCGGTCAGGCTCTCGCCCTTGAAGGCGAAGACCGGCGTTCCCCGCACAGCGATCGCAGCCGCCGCATGGTCCTGGGTCGAAAAGATGTTGCACGACGCCCAGCGCACCTCCGCGCCCAGCGCCTGCAGGGTCTCGATCAGGACGGCTGTCTGGATGGTCATGTGAAGGGACCCGGCGATCCGGGCGCCCTTCAACGGTTTTTCCGCCGCAAACTCGGCGCGGAGCGCCATCAGCCCGGGCATCTCGGTTTCGGCGATCTCGATTTCCTTTCGTCCCCAGTCGGCGAGCGAAAGATCCTTCACGACGTGATCGGCCATGGACGCAGGCTCCTGGAGTGCGGCGGGAACGCGCGGGCTTATAGCCGCCGCGCGGTTGGGCTGCAACCGGACATAAGGAAATCTTTATATGGTGATGCGCTGACGCGGCGCCGCGCCCCAGGTCGCGATCACCAGAACCGCTTGGCTTCGTCGAACCGCCTGAAAGCTCGCTCCGCGGCCTTCATCGCGCGGGCCTCGTCGTTCTGGCGCTCGCCGGCGATCTGGCCGGCGGCGAACGCCAGCTTGGCCGGGTCGTCGCCGCCGGCGTGGGTGGCGAGTTCGGCGGTCAGCTGGTCGGCGGCGGCGATGTCGGTGACCGCGCCCAGCCCGTCCTGCAAAGCCTCCATGGCGGCGACGAATCGCGCCAGCCGCTTGCCCGCCTTGCCGTGGTAGAGGCCAGCGAAGAATCCGCACGCGTAGCGCAGCTTCTTGACGTCGATGCGCAGCTGGTGGCGCGGCTCGGGGTCGAGCTTCGCCAACCGCTTGCCCCGCTTGCGGATCTTCCGCCGCCGCTGCGCAAGGATTTCCCCTGCGGCCTGACGCGCCGATCGCTCGCGAAGCCCGGCCAGGAACGGATCCTCGCCACTGGTCCAGGGACCCGTCTCGATCCACGCCGCGGTGTCGATCATGAGCGAGCGGAAGCGCTCGGAGCCGAGAGCCGCCTCCGCGCGATCATAGGCGCGGGTCTGGGCGGTGATCAGGGCTCGGCCGAGGTTCGAAAGCCCCATCGATCGCGAGTGACGCTTGGCCGCCGGGCGGAACGTCTCCGTGATGAAGACGTCGAGGTTGCGGGCGTCGTCCAGCTCCTTGGTCAGCCACTTGAGCTCGGCCTTCACGCGCTCGACCTCGCCGTCCTTGAGCATCGGCTTGAACAGCGAGATGGCGCTCCGCAAGCGCCGCGCGCCGACGCGCAGCTGGTGCAGACCCTCGATGCGCCGCACGTGCCGCAAGACCCGTGCGTTTGCTGCGATCTGGGCCAGCGCCGATCCGGCGATAGCCTTGAACGCCGCCTCGGCGGTATCGGCGCGGCCAAGCGCGGGGTCGGCGGCTTTGACCGGGGCCAGAGGCTCGCCCTCCAGCAGCGCATAGCCACGCGCCGCCTTGGTTGCGAACGACAGGTTCATCGGGGCGACCGCGGCCAGCTCGCGCGCCAGCGCAAAGAGCGCCTCGGACTTGCCGCGCTTCAGCTCCAGCTCCAGCTCCAGGATCGGCTCGTCGGCGCCGTCCGCCTTCACCGTCCCGCGGTCGAGCGCCGCTTCGACCAACGCCCCTTCGACCTTCACGCGCCGCGCCCTGCGTTCGACGACCGTCTCGAAGGCCGGCCTGAGCGTCTCGGGCGCGCATCCGTCGAGCGCGGCCTCCAGCGGCGTGCCGGCCGCCGCGTCGAGATCGATGCTTGGCGTCCCGATCTCGGTCTCCCATTCGCCGCGCTCGACTCCCATTCCCTTGGCCGCGCGCTTGATCGTCTGGATTCGCCGCTCGCCATCTTCGCGCACGCGCAAGGCGATGCCCTCGACGTTCAGCCGCGTGTCGGGCGTGTCGTAGTAGACCGAGCGTAGAAGGGCTGTCCTCGCGCGGGCTCCCTTAAGGCCGAGGCGCTGGCTCAGCCGCTCGGCGGCCGCGTCGTCCACCTCGAACTTGAGCTCGGTCTCCATCGGGGCCGGCCGTCCTGGCTTTGGGGTCCAAAAAGCCATCGCACGGACGGTCCGTTCCCCGCAATCGTCGGCCGTCGGGTGAACCCGGCTCCTAGCGCTCCTCGTCGAAGCGGCTCGTGATCAGCTCGGCCAGCGCATCGACGGCGGCGCCTGCGTCGCGGCCGTCGGCGCGGATCTCGATGCAGCAGCCGGGACCGGCGGCCAGCATCATCAAGCCCATGATCGAGCGGGCGTCGACGGTCTGCCCGTCGCGGGTGACGGTGACCTCGGCGTCAAACTCGTTGGCCAGCTTGACGAACTTGGCCGAGGCGCGCGCGTGCAGGCCCCGTTCGTTGACGATTTCGACGGTGCGCTCGGCCTTCATGGGCGGAGAAGCTAAAGCGCTACTTCTCGCCGGCCAACACGTACGAGGCGACCGAGATGTACTTGCGCCCTGCCTCCTGCGCGAAGGCGACGCAGGTCGACAGCGGCTCGCGCGTGCGCACGCTGGCGAGCTTGATCAGCATCGGCAGGTTCAACCCGGCGATCACCTCGGCGTGGGTCTGCTCCATCACCGAGATGGCCAGGTTGGATGGCGTGCCGCCAAACATGTCGGTGAGCAGGATGACGCCCTGTCCGTCATCGACGGTGGCCGCAGCCCTCAGGATGTCTTTGCGCCGCTGTTCCATGTCGTCTTCGGGGCCGATGCAGACGGCCTCGACGTTGGCTTGAGGTCCCACCACGTGCTCCATGGCGGAGACGAACTCAGCCGCCAATCGCCCGTGCGTGACGATCACAAGTCCGATCACTTCGGCAATCTCACGCGACCCCTCCCGCCTCCGGGGAGCCCCCCGGCGGCGCGGGCCGCTTGATACGCCGATTGCCGAGCGAGTCCAATACGGCCAGCGCCCGCTCGAGTTTGGCGACCGCCGAGTCCTCAAAGGGCGCGAGCGCAACAAGCGGAAGCGTGATGCCGAGCGCCGTCCTGGCTTGCGGCTCAGGCACGCGCTCGATCGCCGCACCCTCCACGCAACGGATCGCCAGCGCGATCTCGGCGAATGGCAGACGTCGGGTTGCTACCACGCCAACGCCGCGGGCTTCCAACAGACCATCGAGCGCGTCGGGGGCGCGACCCCAAAGCCGCCCCGCATCCCGCCAGATCAGCGTGCGATCGTCAGCGACCAGGATCCAGTTCGCGGCCAGCGCCTTGAGCGCCAGATCGCTCTTGCCGGATCCGGATGGGCCCTCGATCAGCACGCCCCGCCAGGCGTCGCCGCTGCGCCGTGCGATCAGCCCGGCGTGCAGGATCATCCACCGATGTCCGCAAGCGTCACGATGAAGCGCGCGCCGAGGACGGCGCCGGTATCGTCGGTGCGGTTCTCGGCGCGGATCTTCCCGCCGTGCGCCTCGACGATCTGGCGCGCGATCGAGAGCCCGAGCCCGGAATGAACGCCGAACGCGGCCCCCTTTGGCCGCGCCGTGTAGAATCGATCGAACACCGTCTCCAGGTTCTCCGGCGGCAAGCCCGGGCCGTCGTCCTCGACGGTGGCGATCGCCTGCCGGCCGACCCGGCGCAGCGTTACGCGCACCGACGGATTGGGCCGAGCCGACACCGCCGTGAAGGAGCGGGCGTTGTCGATCAGGTTGCGGAACACCTGGCTAAGGGGCCCTTCTCGCACGCGCACCATAACCGGCGCTTCGCTTTCGGGCGGGAGGTAGGCCACCGGCGGCTCGCCCGGGTTGGCCGCCTGCCCGTAGTAATCGACCAGGTTGCGCAGGAGCTCACCGAAGTTGATGGGCCGCGGGGCCTCGCGGAACATCTCCGCGTCCAGTCGCGATGCGTTCGAGATATCGGTGACCAGCCGGTCGAGCCTGCCGACATCAGCCTTCAAGATGCCGGTCAGGCGATCTCGCGCGCCGGAGTCCGTGACCAGATCGAGGGTCTCGACAGCCGAGCGCATGGAGGTCAGCGGGTTGCGGATCTCGTGCGCGACGTCGGCGGCGAAGCCCTCGATCGCGTCCATCCGCTCCGACAGCGTCTGGGTCATCGTCTCCAGCGAGCGCGAGAGGTCGCCCAGTTCGTCGTCGCGCTCGGCGATGTCCGGCAGCGAGATCGCCCGCGCCCTCTGTGCGGTCACCCGGTCGGCAGCGCGCGCCAGGCGCAGGACCGGCAGCGCAATGAGGCGGCTGAGCAGGAACGACGACGTCAGCGTCACCGCAACCGCGATCAGGATGAAGGGAATGAGCGCCCGGCGCTGATCGGCCACCACCTGGTCGACGTCGCCGGACTCCAGGGTCAGCACCCCCAGCACGGCCTGCACGCGCTGGATCGGTATCGAAACCGACACCACGCGCTGGCCGCCCTCGGTGGTTCGCATGTCGTGGACCGTCTGGCCCTGCAGCGCGCGACCGACTTCAGCGGCGAGATCGGCATGCGCCCGTTCCGCCTGGGCCGGCTGGTTCTTGGGCTTCAGAAAGTCCCAGTTGAAATGGAATCCGCCCGGCTTCTCTATCGGCGGCAACGGCTCCTGCACGATGTGGTCGTTCAGGACATAGCTGTCGGCGATCAGCTGGCCCTGATTGTCGTAGATGCGGGCCCGCTGGGATCCCTGGATGAACAGCACCTGCAAGGTGTCGCGGGCGCGCTGCTCGTCCAGGCCCGGCGCCGGGTCGCCGAAGGTGGCCGCCTCTTCGATCACGTGCGCGATGCCGCGCCCCTGCGTCGCCAGGCTCTCCTCCTCGGCGCGAATGAGGCCCTGGCTCAGCTCGTTCTGCACCAGCGCGCCGATGGTCAGGATGACCAGCCCGAGCAGGTTGAGCGCGACGATCAGCCGACCGAGGCGCGAACCGGGCAGCCGCCAGCGCGGTTCGTCCTCCCGTGGCGGCGCCGCCGCCTCAGGCCTCGCGGTAACGGTAACCGACGCCATAGAGCGTTTCGATCGCGTCGAACTCAGGGTCCACCTGGCGGAATTTGCGCCGCATGCGCTTGATGTGGCTGTCGATGGTGCGGTCGTCGACGTAAACCTGATCGTCGTAAGCGGCGTCCATCAGGTTATCCCGGCTCTTCACGAAACCCGGGCGCTGCGCCAGCGACTGCAACAGCAGAAATTCGGTGACCGTCAGCTTGACCGGCTTGCCGTCCCACAAGCAGTCGTGCCGCGCCGGGTCCAGCGTGAGGCGTCCGCGGCGGATCGCCTTGCCTGGCGCGGTCGGCGCTGCGCCGGGATCGCCATCGGCCGCCCCGGCGCGCCGCAACACGGCCTTCACCCGCTCGATGAGCAGACGTTGACTGAACGGTTTGTGGATGTAGTCGTCGGCGCCGAGGTTGAAGCCCAGGATCTCGTCGATCTCCTCGTCCTTCGAAGTGAGGATGATCACCGGAAGCTCCGAGGTTTGCCGCAGGCGCCTCAGCACCTCCATGCCGTCCATGCGCGGCATCTTCACGTCCAGGATGGCGAGATCGGGGGGGTCGCTCTCAAGCGCAGCCAGGCCGGCGGCGCCGTCAAAGTAGCCCTTAACCTTGTGGCCCAGACTTTCGAGGGCGAGGGTCACCGAGGTCACGATGTTCTCGTCGTCGTCGACCAGCGTGATCTTCGCCATTTCCGCGCGCCTTGCCTTCGAATGCCTCGAACAAAGGCTAGTGACTGGGCCGAAGTGGAGCAACGCCGGGGCGGCGAAACTGTGACCCGATCATGTCTCAACCCGCTCTTAAGGCTAATCGCCGAAGGTTCCGGCGTCGGGGAAAAGCATGGATCGCGACCAAGTTCACTTCGAGGTCTTCGCCCGACGCCAGCACGGTTCGTCGTGGGCGCTCGAGCTCGCCACCGAGGATCGCGCCCGCGCCATCGCCGCGGCGGAGGAGATGCTGGCCGAGGGCCGGGCGATCTCCGTGAAGGTGGCGAAGGAGACGCTCGACGCGGAAACGCGTGAGTTCAAGACCGTCACCATCCTCAGCAAGGGCGAGCCGGACCGCGGCAAGGCCAAGGCGCCGCGCGAGGGTGTCGAGCCGCTGTGCGTCACCCCGCAAGACCTCTACACGGTCCATGCGCGCGATCGAATCGGGCGCCTTCTCGAGGGTTGGTTGGCCCGCAACAAGGCGACTCCCTTCGAGCTCCTGCACCGCGCCGACCTGATCGAGAAGCTGGAGGCCACAGGCCTCGAGCTTCAGCACGCGATCCAGAAAGTCTCGATTCCCGAAGCGCAGGCGCGCGGCAAGACGGTGCACGCCATCATCCGCGACTTTCAGGCGCTGACCCAGGCCACCATCGACCGGGTCATGCGCGACGAACGCAAGGGCCGCTTCCCCGACTTCGAGACCGAGAGTTTCGCGGCCGCCGCTGAGCGGCTGCATGGCCACTCGGATGCGCACTACCGCCTGGGCGGCGGCGTGGCGCGGACGATGGCGTCCGGCTCGAGTTGGAGCGGCAAGGTCAACCGCCTGCTGGACCTCGCGGACCAGGCGCCGCGCGAGCCACAGGCGCGGGCGCTGGCGTTCCAGGTGCTCGAGGTGCCGCTGGCCGAGATTCTCGGAGCACGCGCCGGCATCATGGAGCTGCTTGGCGTCAACCTCGATCTCGGCGCGTCGCTGGCGGCGATGACCCGCCTCGCCGCCGCCGAGGCCGTGGACGCACTGATCTCCATCGAGCCTGCGGTCGCGCGGGTGATGCCGCTCTTGCAGGGCCCTGCGGCGCGCCTCGCCAACTGGCTGGATGGGCCCTACTTCGAGTCCGTCCGCGCCGCGATCGCCCACCGCGTCCTGAACGAGCTCACCGGACCAAAGCGTCTGCGGCCCAACGACGCCGAAGGGGAGATCGTGATCCTGCGGGCGCTCGCCATGGCGCTGACCACGGCCGCCGGCCGCATCCTTACCATGGAGGAGGTGCAGGAGGCGTTCGTGCACCGTTCGCGGGCGCTGGTGCGCGGCGACTTCGTCGAAGCGTATCTCGGCCACGACCGCAGCCTCCTTGGCGAGGTCGAGGCGCTGCTCTGGCTCTCCGAGAACGTCACCGGACCGGCGAACAAGCGCCAGGCGAGCCGCTGGGTGCAGGCCAACGTCAGCGCGCTCCGCTTCGAGACCGAGCTGCGCTCCGGGCCGGATTCGGCCGCTACAAAGCTCGCCGCGCTCGCCGAGCTGCAACGGGCTGTCTACCGCTGCGGCTTCGTGCCTGAGGAGGCGGATCCGATTGCGCTGAAGATCGGCGAGGTCGGAGGGCTCGTCGAAGCCGACGCGGGGCTAAGCCAGGCCTTGGCCAAGGCCAGCGCGCCCGTGGTCAACCGACTGACGCTGCTCCTGCGCCTGGCAGCGGCCGACACCGCACCGCGCGGCCCCGCCGCGGATCGCGCCAAGGCCGAGGCGATGCGCCTGATGCGCGCGCCCGAGATCCGAGCAGAGATCGCCAAGACGCCCGAAGCTGTCAGTCGCGTCCGCGCGCTCATGCAGTCCGCCGGGATGGCGGCGTAGACTGGCGCTCGCACCCGCGTTGCACACCCGGGGCGGCTCGGCTATCCCCGCTCGCTGGAATCGGGACGCTGGAGCGCCAACGGATGCAGGGCTTGGTCGTTGTGTTCGGCGGCTCCGGGTTCATCGGGACCCAGGTCGTCCGCGCGCTGGCCAAGCGGGGCCTCAGGGTGCGCGCGGCGATGCGCCGGCCCTGGCGCGGCTATCGGCTTCGCATGCTGGGCGATGTCGGTCAGATCGAGGTGGCGCAGGCCAACGTTCGCGTTCCGGACTCAGTTGCGCGGGCCCTGCACGGCGCCGAAGGCTGCATCAATCTCGTCGGCGTGCTCGCCGAGCAGGGCCGGCAGCGCTTCGAGAGCGTCCACGTCGACGGCGCGCGGACGATCGCCGAAACCGCCCGGGCGGCCGGTGTTCGACGCCTAGGGCATATCTCTGCGCTCGGCGCCGATCCGAACGGCGAGTCGAAGTACGCCCGCAGCAAGGCAGCCGGTGAAGCGGCGGTGCGCCAGGTCATGCCCTCGGCGGCTATTCTCCGCCCTTCGATCGTGTTCGGGCCCGAGGACAACTTCTTCAACCGCTTCGCCCGCATGGCGCAGGCCTCGCCGGTCCTGCCGCTGATCGGCGCCAAGACCCGCTTCCAGCCGGTGTTCGTCGGTGATGTGGCCGCAGCTGCGGTGAACGCCCTGCTCGATGACGGCGCGGCGGGGACGACCTACGAGCTGGGCGGACCGGGGACCTACACGTTCGAGGCGCTGATGCGCTTGATGTTGAAGGAGATCGGCCGCCGACGTCTCATTTTCGACGTCCCGTTCCCGCTCGCCGAGGTCATCGGCATGCTTGGCGATCTGCAGGCGAGCGTCATGCCGCCGGTCATCACCTCCGACCAGGTGGCGTCGCTACGCAGCGATCGGGTCGTGGGCGCGCAGTCGCTCGGTCTCGCCGCGCTCGGCGTCGCGCCGACCGCCCTCGAGGCCATCCTGCCGACGTACCTCTACCGCTACCGCAAGGGCGGCCAGTACGCTGATGCCGTGAGCGCGGCCGCTTAGTGCGCGCCGCCGCTAGTGGCCTAGCACCGACAGCAGGATGAGACCGCCGCCGCCGACGATGACCCGCCACCAGGCAAAGGGGCGGAAGCCGCGGGTCGAAACGAAATCGAGCAGGTAGCGAACCACCGCCAGGCCAACAACGAACGAAACCACAAAGCCGATGGCGATCAGTCCGGCGTGGCCGCCGTTGATCACCGAGCGGTGCTTCCAGAAGTCGAGCGTAAAGGCCCCGATCATCGTCGGGATGGCGAGGAAGAAGCTGAACTCCGCCGCCGCGCGCCGCTCGCTCCCGAACAACAGCGATCCCACGATGGTCGATCCCGAGCGCGACACGCCCGGAATGAGCGACAGGCATTGGAACGCCCCGATCACCGCCGCCAGCCACAAGGGGTAGCGCATCGCGTTCGTGTAGCGCGGCCTTGGCCGCCAGCGGTCGACGATCCAGAGGATGACGCCGCCGATCAGGAGGGAGATGCAGATCAGCTTCGGGTTCTCGAACGCGCCCTCGATCTTCTTCTCGAACAGGAAACCGAGCACCGCCGCCGGCAGGAAGGCGAGGATCACGGAAAGCGCGAAGCGGCGCGCGTTCGGATCGCTGGGCAGCTTCATCGCCACTGCCCAGAGCCGCTGGAAGTAGAGGACGACCACCGCCAGGATCGCACCCAGCTGGATCAGCACGATGAAGACGTCCCACGGGACCGCCGGGAGTTGCAGCAGCGTCTTGGCCAGGATCAGGTGGCCGGTCGAGGAAACGGGGATGAACTCGGTCAGCCCTTCGACGATGCCGAGGATGATCGCGGTGATCCAGTCGGGCATGGCTCGCTCCTGCAACGCACGTCAAAAAGCCTGGCCGAGGCAGGACGAGAGCCCAGGCGAGGCCGCCCCTGCATGCGCCGCTCGTAACACGCTTCCCTGCGATTCGGGCCGGCGCGACGGATTCCGCGAGCGTGCGCCTCACCCCGCCGGGTGCGGCCCGACATAGCGCGCGCGAGGGCGGATGATCTGGCCCGTCTGCGCCTGCTCCAACGCGTGCGCCTGCCAGCCGGCCATGCGGGCGATGGCGAAGAGCAGGAAGGAGGCGCCATCGGGCAGCGCGAGCGCCGCCGCGAGCGCGGTCAGCGCCAGGTCGACGTTGGCGGCGAGGCCCGTCGCGGCTTCCGCGGCCTCGCGCACCTCGGCGTAGACGGCAGGCGGTGTGAAGGCGGCGAAGAGCGCGGCAGCGCGCGGGTCGCCGCCTGGATAGAGCTGATGGCCAAGGCCCGGCACCGGCAGGCCCTGGGCGATCCGCGCGTAGACCGCCGCGCCCGCGCCGACCCGCTCGGCCTCGGCCACCAGCGCCTGCACGCGCGGGGCCATGCCGCCGTGCAGCGGGCCGGAAAGGGCGGCAAGGCCGGCCAGCGAGGCGGCGGCGAGCGACGCGCCCGTCGAGGCGGCCACGCGCGCCGCGAACGTCGAGGCGTTCAGCTCGTGATCGGCGAGGAGGACGAGCAGCCGACGGATCAGGTCCGCGCCGGCGCCGTCGCTTCCCACCGACCACGCTTCGGCCAGGCGGATGTGGATCGGGCCTTCGCCCACCGATCCGGCTACAGCGTCCGCCGCCGCGTCGAGCAGACTCGCGCCCTCGGCCGCCAGCACATGCTGGCTGCGCCCGCGGATGGGCGCGTCGGCCGCCGCGCGCGCCGCCAGCGCCGCGAACAGGCGCGCCCGCGGGTCGTCGAGCGCCGGCGGCGAGGCGCGCTGCTTGACCCGCACCCCGTCGCCGCCGCGCAGGAGGCGCGCGACCTGCTCCAGCGTCGCCGCCTCAGCCAGGGCCACCGCGTCCCGGCCCCGGTAGTAGAGCCGGCCGTCGACGACGGTGGTGATTGACGAGGCCAGCACCGGCTCGCCCCAGGCGATGGCGTCCTCGGCGACCAGCGCGGGCTTTCGTCCGCGCGCCTTGCGGCTCTCCAGCCGCGCTACATCGCTCGCCCGATAGAGGCTGCGCCGCGGATCGGCCGGGTCCTCCTTCGCCTCCAGCCTGCCGCGGCTCACGTAGGCGTAGAGCGTCTGCGGGCGGATCCTCAGCCGCGCCTGGGTTTCGGCGGCGCTCAGCCAATCACTCATCAGTGATATTGATTCAATTGATCAAGATTGACCGTAGCACACCGGAGGCGGCATGGCGATGCTGAAAGCAAAGCTCGAGGAGCTACGAGCCATGTCAGACGGCCTTGAAGGCGTGGTCGCCGCAGAAACGGTCCTCTCGGAGGTGGACGGCGAGGCCGGCCGCCTCGTCATCCGCGGCTATCCGGTCAGCGCGCTCTCCGGCCACGCCACCAGCGAGCAGGCGACCCACCTGTTGCTCGACGGCTTCTTCGACGACCTGCCGGACGCGGATTCTCTCGCGGCGGCGCTCGGCCGCGCGCGCGTCGAGGTGTTCGCCGAAGTCGCGGCGCTGGACGATCGGCTCGCCGCGCTCGGCACGATCGAGGGCGTGCGGGCGCTCGTCGCCCGCCTCGCCGATGGCGACGACCTCGCCATCGCTCTTCGGCTCATCGCCGCGCCGGCGGTGTTCACCCCGGCGGTCTCGCGGCGGAAGGCGGGGCTAGAGCCGCTCGCGCCCGATCCCGCTCTCGGGCATGCGGCCGATGTCCTTCGGATGATCAAGGGCCACGCCGCCACGCAGGCGGAGGTCGACGCGCTGAATGCCTACCTGGTGACGGTGTGCGACCACGGACTGAACGCCTCCACCTTCGCCGCTCGCGTCGTGGCGTCCACCCGCGCCGGGCTGACCTCGGCGGTGGTCGCTGGGATCAGTGCGCTCAAAGGGCCGCTGCACGGCGGCGCCCCCGGCCCCGTGATCGAGATGCTGGACGCGATCGGCGAGCCCGCGAACGCCCGCGCGTGGCTGGAAGCCGCCCTCGACCGCGGCGATCGCCTGATGGGTTTCGGGCATCGGGTCTACCGGGTGCGCGACCCGCGCGCGGACGCTCTTAAGCGCGCCGTCAGGGTGCTGGGCGAAGGCTCGAACTCGGTGCCGGGGCGCCTGGCCTTCGCCGAGGCGGTCGAGCAGGCGGCGCTCGCGGTGCTGAAGGAGCGCAAGCCCAACCGCTCGCTCGCGACCAACGTCGAGCTCTACACGGCGCTGTTGCTCGAAGCGCTGGCCTTCCCGCCGGACGCCTTCACCTGTGTCTTCGCCATCGGTCGCGTGGCGGGCTGGATCGCCCACGCCCGCGAGCAGGTCATGGGCGGGCGCCTCATCCGCCCGCAGTCGGTCTACGTCGGGCCGGCGCCGCTGGCGGCGGCCTAGCGGGTCCCGACCTCGCCCCCGTCGCAGGCGATCGTCTCGCCGACCACGTATTCGCCGGCGCGCGAGCAAAGGAAGATGGCCAGACCGGCGATGTCCTCGGGCGTTCCGACGCGCCCGCTCGGGTTGCCGGCCCCGACGCGGCCCCAGTCGACGCCTTCCGTCTGGCCGCGGAAGCCGACGCCGGTCGACAGCATCCAGGTCGGGAAGGGGCCTGGCGCGATGGCGTTGACCAGGATGCGCTCCTTGGTGAGGTGCGCGGCGAGGAAGCGGCTGAGGTGGTGCACCGCCGCCTTCGACGCCCCGTACGAGAAGGTGTCGAACGTCGCGCTCTTCAAGCCGTCCACCGAGCCGATGTTGATCACCCGCGCAGGCGGTCCCTCGGCGGCCGCCTTGCGGAGCAGCGGCAGGGTCTTCTGCGTCAGGAAGAAGACGCCCTTGACGTTGGTGTCCATCACCTTGTCCCAACCGGACTCGGGGAAATCCTCCAGGGACGCGCCCCAGGCGGCGCCCGCGTTGTTCACCAGGATGTCGAGCTTCGGCTCGCGCTCGGCCAGCCGCTCGGCCAGCGACTCCACGCCCGCCAGCTGCGAAAGGTCCGCCGGCAGCGCTATGCAGGTCCCGTCGTACGTCTCCGACAGCCGCTTGGCGGTCGCATCGCAGGCGTCGGCCTTTCGCGACGAGATGTAGACCTTGACGCCCTTGGCGAGGAAGCCGGCGGCGATCATCTCGCCGATGCCGCGCGACCCGCCGGTCACCAGCGCCGTCCGCCCCGATATGTCGAACAGCCCTTCGAACGAGACAGCCATCTTGTTCCTCTCCTCATTCGCAGCCAGCCGCCGGGTTTTGGGCTACTACCCCACAGCTGGTCCAGGCACGAGGTCGCAATGAACGAGCCGCCACCGTCGCTTGCAGGCGCGAGCTTGGACTCATTGGCCGCGCCCCGTTCGACGATGGAGTCGGTGGCGGCCGGCTACGAGGCGCGCGAGGCGGAACGCCTGGCCGGCGGCCATCCGAACCGCGAGGGCCTGGCCTGGATCGAAGGCGCGTTCGTTCCGCTCGCCGAGGCGCGCATCCCGCTCATGGATCAGGGGTTCCTCCGTTCGGACCTGACCTACGATGTTCCCGCGGTCTGGGACGGTCGGTTCTTCCGCCTCGACGACCACCTCGATCGCCTCGACGCCAGCTGCGCGAAGCTGCGGCTTCGCATCCCGATGGCCCGCGCGGAGCTGCGCGAGACCCTCGTCGAGCTGGTCGCTCGCAGCGGCATCCGCGACGCCTACGTCGAGCTGATCGTCACGCGCGGGCTAAAGTTTGTGCGCGAGTACGAGAGCTACGAGAACCACCTCTACCTCCTCGTCACCCCCTTCGTGTGGACCATGCCGCTCAGGGGCCAGATGCGCGGCGGCCGGGCGATCGTCACGCGCACGGTCCGCCGTACGCCGCCCGCGATGGACCCGACGGTGAAGAACCTCCAGTGGGGCGACTTCGTGCGCGGCTGGCTCGAGGCCATGGATCGCGGCTCGGTCTACGCGCTGCTGCCTGACGGCGACGGGAACATTACCGAGGGCGGTGGCTACAACATCTTCGCGGTCAAGGATGGGGCGCTGACCACCCCATCGCGCGGCGTTCTCGAAGGCGTGACGCGGCGGACCGTCCTGGAGCTCGCGGCGGCCATGGGCATTCCCGCTGCGCTCGGCTTCCTCCCCGTCGAGGCGCTCTACCACGCCGACGAGCTCTTCATCTGCACCACCGCCGGCGGCGTAATGCCGATCACCCAACTCGACGGCCAACCGGTGGCCGCCGGCGAGGTCGGCCCGATCACCCGCAAGCTCTGGGAAGCCTACTGGGCCGCGCACTACGACCCCAAGTACAGCTTCGCCGTCGACTACGGCTGAGCCGGCGAGGTCGCCCGCCGCTCGCGATTTTCGCCTCTACGCTACGCCTGTTCGTACTTGAAGCTGACCTGCAGTTTGGCGCGGTAGGATTCGACCTGCCCCTTGTCGCCGAGCGCGATGTCGAGCTTGACGACCTCGGCCACCCGCAAGTCGCGCAGCGAAGAGGCCGCCGCGGCCAGCGCCTCTTTCGCGGCGTCCTCCCAACTGGTCGTGCTGGTGCCGATGACTTCGGTAACGCGGTAGACGCTCATGGCGTGCCTCCAATCGTGGCCGCCCTCCCGACCCGAGAGCTTGGCGCTGCGATCGACGAGAAGGCAAGGGGCGGGCGCCGGCATGGGGCCGAAGTCCGCCTCCGGCTTTGCTAACCGCTTCATTTCCGCAGCCAAGGCTCGCTCGGCGGGTGCGACAGCTTGCGCGCGCGGCCGGCTACACGCCTCGGGCGACGCATGCCAGAATGTCCGGGGCGGGATTCTCTTTTGCGTATCATTGCGTTCATTAGCCCGAAGGGCGGCGCCGGGAAGACGACGGCGGCCTTGGTTCTGGCCCTCGGTCTCGTGGACCGCGGTTGGCGTGTGGCCATGATCGACGGCGACCCGAACAAGCCGCTAGTCCGTTGGCGCGGGCTCGGCCGGCCGCTGGACTCGATAACCGTCCATCCCGCGCCGACAGCCATGGATATCCGCGACGCCCACCGCGACGCGCGGCGGGACAACCCCGACTGGATCGTCCTCGACACCGAAGGCACCCTTCGCGGCGCGATGGCGTTCACGGAGATGCGCCCCGACCTCGTGCTCACGCCGCTGGCCGGCTCCTCGCTCGAGGCGACGGAAGCGATCAAGGCGGCGGAGCTCGTCAGGGAGCATGGCCGGCGGGGCGGGCGGCCGCTGCCGCACCGGGGGCTTCTCACCCGCATACCGGCTGCGATCCGCACCAGGTCGCTGAAGTCGGTGGTCGAGCAGCTCCAGGAGCGTCAGGTCGAGCTGCTGCCGACGGCGCTTCTGGAGAAAGAGGCGTTCCGGGCGCTCTTCTCCGTCGGCGGTGGCTTTGCCGGTCTGGAAGCGTGTGGCGTCAGCGGGGTCGACGCCGCGCGGCGAAACGCCGAGCTGTTCGTCGAAGCGGTGCTCGATCTGTTGCAGACGAGCGGCGCGGCGGCGACGCAGACGCCGGCCGAGCGCTCGCCGTGGTCCGCGGCGGAGAAGCCGCCGGAGCTCGCTTAGGCGGCGTCGCGTTCGCCGCGGCTTGTCTCGATCCGGTCGACCAGGCCGAACGCCAGCGCTTCCTGCGGCGAGAAGAACTTGTCGCGATCGAGCGCCCGCTCGACCTCCTCGTAGGTGCGGCCGCAATGCTCGGCATAGAGGCGGGTCATTCGGCGCTTGGTCTCCAGCACGTCCTCGGCGTGGCGCTCGATGTCGGAGGCCTGCCCCTGAAAGCCGCCGGACGGCTGGTGCAACAGGATGCGGGTGTTGGGCAGGCAGACCCGCATGTCCTTTTCGCCGGCCATCAACAGGAACGAGCCCATCGAAGCGGCGAATCCCATCGCGAAGGTGGCGACCGGACACTTGATGTAGCGCATGGTGTCGTAGATGGCGAAGCCGGCGGTCACCACGCCTCCGGGCGAATTGATGTAGAGGCAGATCTCCTTCTTCGGATTTTCCGCCTCCAGATAGAGCAGCTGCGCGCAGATCAGGGCGGCCATGCCGTCCTCGACCTGCCCGTTCAGGAAGATCACCCGCTCGCGCAGAAGCCTCGAATAGATGTCGAAGGCGCGCTCGCCGCGGCTCGACTCCTCGATCACCATGGGCACTAGGTTGGACATCACGCCGCCCACGCCAACGCCGCCATGACCGTTCGCGGCCGCTTGAGCGCCGCGGGCAAGCGCGCCAGCGCCATCGCCGGCGTCAGCACGAAGCCGTCGTGCACGACCCGGAGCCGCGTCCCGCCGCTGTAAAGAGGCGTGAGGGTGAAGGTGACGTCGCTCTCGACCAGCGATCCACCCTCGTCGCGCTCGCGCCAGGCCAGCCTTAGCCGCACGTTCGGCGCCGACTCGACCACCTCCGCGCAATCATCGGCCTCCTGAAGCCACTGCGACCGCAACTCCGGCTCGGTGAGTGCGCGCCAGACCTGTTCGGGCGCTTCGTCGAGGTCGCAGTCGACGACGATGGGTTCGGCGGGTGGCGCGGCGGGGGCTTCGCTCATGTCTGCCCATCCTTTGCGTGCATGTCCTTCAAGACCTCCTTCAGGCGGCCGATGCGCTCGGGCCAGAAGGTGCGATAGCGACCGACCCAGCTGGCGAGCGGGCTCAGCCCCTCCGGCCGCAGGCGATAGTAGGCGTTCCGCCCGGCGCGGCGTTCGCTGACCAGGCCGGCCGCCTTCAGGGCGGCCAGATGCTGCGAGATCGCCGGCTGCGAGACCGAAAATCCGGTGTGCAATTCCGATACCGTGCGCTCGCCGGCGCCCAGACGCTCGAACACCGCCCGCCGGGTGGGGTCGGCCAGAGTGCGGAAGAGGTCGGCCTCGGCGCTCATCAAGCGACACATAAGTATAGGCTTATGGATTCGTCAAGCCGAGCCCTTGCGACCAGGCTGGCAAAAGGCGCAACAAGCGCGGCCTTTCGGACGGGAGACGACCCTTGGCGCTCAACCTCTCGCCGCGGGGGCCGCTGTGGCGCCATGGCGACTTCCTGAAGCTGTGGGGCGCGCAGACGGTCTCCGACTTCGGCGCCCGCATCACCCGCGAGGGCGTGCCTTACGCGGCCGTTCTGACGGTCGGCGCCAACCCGGTGCAGATGGGGTTCCTTGCCGCGCTCAGCCTGGGCCCGAGCGTCGCCGTCGGACTGATGGCGGGCGGCCTGGTCGACCGGTCGAGGCGCCGCCGCGTGCTCATCGCGGCCGACCTCGCACGTGCGGCCGTGCTGGCCGTGATCCCGCTCTCGGCGATCATGCACTGGTTCTCGATGGCCGAGCTTTACGTGGCCGCCTTCATCGTCGGGGCCTTGAGCGTTCTCTTCGACATCGCCGATCACGCCTACCTGCCCAGCCTGGTCGAGCGGTCGCTGATCACCGACGCCAACGCCAAGCTGGCTGTCACCGAGTCGGTCGCCGAGATCGGCGGCCCGGCGTTGACCGGCCTCCTCGTAGGATTGCTCACCGCGCCGCTCGCGATCGCGGTGAACGCGGTCACCTACCTCGCCTCGGCGGCCCTCCTCGCCGGCATCCGCCACGCGGAGGCTCCGCCCAAGCCCGGGCCGGCAACGACGCTCGCCAGCGACCTTCGCGCCGGGTTCAAGGTCGCGATGGGCGAGCCGTTGGTGAGGGCGCCGTTCCTGACCAACCTGGTCACCGGCTTCTTCGGGGCGGCCTTCTCGACCTGCTACATGCTCTTTGCGATCAGGGTGCTCGGCTTCCCGCCGGCGCTGCTGGGCCTGGTCATCGCCATGGGCGGGGTCGGCGCCCTGGCCGGCGCGCTGACCTTCACCGCCCTCAGCCGCGCCATCGGCCTCGGGCCTGCCACGGTCGTTTCCGGGATCGTTTCGGCGGCGAGCGCGCTGCTCATCCCGGCCGCTGGCGGCAGCCTTGCGCTGGCGCTTGCAATGATGATCGCCTCCCAGCTCCTCGGCGACAGCTTCGGCGTTGCGGTGATCATCGGCTCGAAGAGCCTGCAACAGGCGGTGCTGCCGCCCGGGGTCCTCGGGCGCGCCGGCGCCGCGATGCGCGCCGCCGCCGGCGCGGCCGGCGTCGTTGGCGCGCTCGCCGCCGGGTTCACCGCGGTGCGCATCGGCGTGCGGCCCACGCTCTTCATCGGCGCGGCGGGGCTCGTGGCGGCGCAGATCTTCCTCATCGCCTCGCCTCTCATGCGCCTGCGCATGCTCCCGCCGAGCGCCTCGGCGGTGTAGCTGCCCGCGCAGCAGCGGCTGCAAAGTGAAGGCATGGATCATCTCGCGGCGAGGATAGCGCTGCGGCCGTCCTGCTCAGGGGCCCGCTGAACCGCGCCCGGCTCCCCACACAGCCGGCACGATCGTTGCAAACCGAGCGGTGCTCGGGCGCCGCTGTCCCCTACGGCGGCTTCCGGCTTGGGGCGGCCGCTTCGCCCGTTCGTTCGCGTTGATGGAGTCGCCCCCGTGCTGATCGAGGTCGTTCGGCCCCGCGACCTCCGCTTCTGCGAGATCGCCGCCTGGCTGCGCTTCCAGGCCGCCGACCCGGCGCTCGAGACCCCGTTCCTGACCCCGGACTGGGCGGCGACGGT
>DATGIN010000076.1:0-17097 GCA_035295705.1 Caulobacteraceae bacterium | reverse complement strand
GGGCTCGCGAACGGCCCGCCGGGCGGGGCGACCACGTGCGCGATCGGGCGCTCGTTGTGGCCCGGCGCTTCGAGCGCCTTGGTCACGGCGGCGCCATAGCCCCCGCCGGTGAAGTCGGCGACGGCGATGGTCGGTATCGGCGTGGTGCGCGCCATCAAGGCCGAGGAGCCGCCGAATACCGTGATCCCGACGGGCACCAGAATGATGGAAAGCCAGAACCCGGGCGTTCGCACATAGGCGACGTAGTCGCGGAGCGCGATCTGCAGGAGCCGCGTCATGCGCCGCTTCCTCCGCCGCCGGTGAGCTCGATGAAGGCGTCGTGCAGGTGGGGCTCGCGGAGCTCGAAGCGGCGGATGTCGAGGCCAAGGCCAAACGCCGCCATCAACGCCGCCTGCGCCGGCGCGCCGGCAGCGAGCGGGGCGGTGACGCGGACGAGTCCGGCCTCGACGCACTCGACCGAGCGCTCGCCAAGTCCGGGAAGCCCGGCCAACGCCGCCGGATCGAAGGCGCCTTCGACCATCAGCGTCCGCGGCGCCGCCGCGCGGGCCTCATCGACGGTGCCGTCGAACACCTTCCTGCCCTCGGCGATCAGCACGACCTGGTCGCACAAGCGCTCGGCGTGCTGCATAACGTGGGTCGAGAAGACGACCGTCGCCCCGCGCTGGGCGAGGCCGCGGATCAGCGTCTCGAGCGACTGCTGGTTGACCGGATCGAGGCCCGAGAACGGCTCGTCCAGAAGCACCAGCTCCGGCTCGTGGACGAGGGCGGAGAGCAGCTGGACTTTCTGCGCCATCCCTTTCGAGAGGGAGCGGATCTGACGCCCGAGCGCATCGCCGAGGCCCTGCTGCTCGAGCATGGCGCGGGCGCGCTGACGCGCCTCGGCCCGCGGCATCCCCTTCAGCCCCGCCAGGAAAGCGATGGCCGCGACCGGCGTCATCCGTCGATAGAGGCCGCGCTCTTCCGGCAGGAACCCTATGCGGTCGCGGACGGTCTTCAGATCCCGGGCGCCGAGCACCGCGATCTCGCCGGCGGTCGGCGCGATCAGGCCGAGGATCATGCGGATGGTCGAGGTTTTGCCGGCGCCGTTGGGGCCGAGAAAGCCCAGGATGCGCCCCGGTTTGACGGTGAAGCTCAGGTCGTCGACAGCGGTGAAGCCGCCGTAGCGCTTGGTCACGCTCCGAAGCTCGAGCGCCGCCTGCATCGCCCACCCCGTTCAAGAACCGCCAGTTAAGGCTGCAACGCCTTAAGGACCCGTTCTATGGCCGCCACGATCGTGTCGGCGTAGCGCACGCCCAGCAGGCTCGCGTGGTTGGCGCCGGCGACATGTTCGACCGTCACCGTCGCTTGCGCGGCCTGCATATCCTTCAGCCAGCCCATGGCGCCGAACGCTCCTGCGGTGACCACCGCGACCGGCAACGAGGGGTCTGGCGCGCCGACGCCCTTGCTCTGCCGGACGCAGGCTTCCCACTCGGCGATCTCGTCGGCGGCGGCCCGCGTGTGGTCGGGGTCGGAGAAAGCCCAGCGCTTGTGTTCCGCCGCCTCCCCTTCCAGGCCGATCGCGTCGCGCGCCGCCCCGAACAGGTGCAGCGCGCCCGTGGAAGCAACCGCCACCGCAGCGCGGGAGAAATGCCGGTAGTGCATGGCGCCGACATCGATGAGGGGGTGGCTGCCCATCTCCGGCGTGAAGGCGTCGACCAGCACCAGGCCGACGGTGCGCCCGGGGTTGCGGCCGGCGAAGAGTCTGACGTGCAGCCCCGCCATCGAGTGGCCGACCAGCAGGACAGGTCCGTGCTCGCCCGCCGCTCCGAGCAGGCGCTCGAGGTCTTGAACGATGGCCATCGAGTCGCGCGGCGCGGGACCGGGGTCGGAGAGGCCCATGCCGGCGCGATCGTAGGCGAACGAGCGGTGGCCACGCGCGGCCAGCCGCGCCTGCACCACCCCCCAGTCGGCGGAAAAGCCGTAGCTGCCGGCCTCGAGCAGCACCAGCGGATCGACGTTCGAGGGGCCCGCCCGGACGACGTGGAACCGTCGCCCGTCGACCTCGATCAACTCGCCGCGCGGGTCGGGTCTCACCAGCTCGCCTCCGCGGTCAAAGCGCCTTTAGGATGCCCTCGACCATCTTCTTGGCGTCCGAGAACAGCATCATGGTGTTGTCGCGGAAGAAGAGCTCGTTCTCGACGCCGGCGTAGCCGGAGCCCATCCCGCGCTTGACGAACAGCACGGTGCGCGCCCGCTCGACGTCGAGGATCGGCATGCCGTAGATCGGCGATTTCGGATCGGTCTTCGCGGCCGGGTTGGTGACGTCGTTGGCGCCGATCACGAAGGCCACGTCGGCGCTCGGGAACTCGGCGTTGATGTCCTCGAGCTCGAACACCTCGTCGTAAGGCACGTTCGCCTCGGCCAGCAGCACGTTCATGTGCCCGGGCATGCGGCCGGCGACCGGGTGGATGGCGTATTTCACCTCGACCCCCTCGGCCTTCAGGTTGTCGGCCATCTCGCGCAGCGCGTGCTGCGCCTGCGCGACGGCCATGCCGTAGCCCGGCACGATGATCACCTTCGACGCATTCTTCATGATGAAAGCGGCGTCCTCGGCCGAGCCCTGCTTGACCGGCCGTGTCTCCGGGCCGCCGGTCCCGGCGACCTCGCCCCCGAAGCCGCCGAGGATGACCGAGACGAAGGAGCGGTTCATCCCCTTGCACATGATGTAGCTGAGGATGGCGCCGGACGAGCCGACCAGCGCGCCTGTGATGATCAGCGTGGTGTTGGCCAGCGTGAAGCCCAGCGCCGCCGCCGCCCAGCCGGAGTAGCTGTTCAGCATCGAGATCACGACCGGCATGTCGGCGCCGCCGATCGGGATGATCAGGGTGACGCCGAGCACGGTCGAAAGGATCACGGCTCCCCAGAACGCCACCTTGGCGTCGCCGCCGCTCACCACCAGGACGACGACCAGTGTGGCGATGGCCAGGGCGAGAGCGATGTTGATGAGGTGGCGCGCCGGCAGGAGGATCGGCGCGCCGGTCAGGTTGCCGTTCAACTTGGCGAAGGCGATCAGCGAGCCGGTGAAGGTTACCTCGCCGACGACCATGCCGATCGAGAGCTCGATCAGGCTCTCGAGGCGCACGTGGGCGCCATCGGCGATGCCGTAGGCCTCAGGGGCGTAGAGCGCCGCCGTCGCTACGAAGCAGGCGGAGAGACCGACCAGCGAGTGGAAGGCGGCCACGAGCTGCGGCATCGCGGTCATGTGCACCTGCCGCGC
Organism: Caulobacteraceae bacterium; assembly: GCA_035295705.1. GTDB lineage: Bacteria > Pseudomonadota > Alphaproteobacteria > Caulobacterales > Caulobacteraceae > Poindextera. The sequence goes on along the minus strand of DATGIN010000076.1, from coordinate 13,841 downwards.
GATGACCGCGCCGACCGTCCCGCCCACTGCGACGCCGGCCAGGATCAGCCCGACTGTCACCGGGTCTAGCGCCCGCTGGCCCCAGAGCGTGGCCAGCGTCACCGCGACGGCCAGCGCCATGCCGAGCATGCCGAGCACGTTGCCGCGGCGGCTGGTCACGGGGCTGGAGAGTCCGCGCAGGGTCAGGATGAACAGAACCCCCGACGCAAGATAGGCGAGGGCCGCGAAGTTGGCGTTCATGCGCGCCCGGTGCCCGCCTGGCGCCTCACTTGCCCCGCTCCTTCTTCTTGTACATCGCCAGCATGCGCTGGGTGACGAGGAAGCCCCCGAAGATGTTGACCGACGCGAGCGCGACGGCGGCGACGCCAACCCCTTTGGAGAACAGCACCTGGCGGGCCGGACCGGCGAGCGGGGCGGTCGCCGCGAGCAGCGCGCCGACGATGATGACCGACGAGACGGCGTTGGTGACGCTCATCAAGGGCGTATGCAGCGCCGGCGTCACGCTCCAGACCACGTAGTAGCCGACGAAGATCGCCAGGACGAAGATCGCCAGGCGAAAGACGAACGGGTCGACGGCTTCCACGCGCTTCCTCCTCGCCTCAAGCGGCCTTGAACGCCGGGTGAGTCACCGCCCCGGCGTGCGTGATCAGCGAGCCCTTCAGGATCTCGTCGTCGAGATCCGGCTCGAGCACGCCCCCCTCGCGCACCAGCAGGGCGGTGAAGGCCACGAGGTTGCGCGCGTAGAGGTTCGAGGCGTCGGCGGCAATGCGGCTGGGCAGGTTGTCGAACCCAACGACCTTCACCCCGGCGACCTCGGCGATAGCGTCGCGCTTCGCGCCGGCCACGTTGCCGCCGCGCTCCACGGCGAGATCGACGACCACGGCGCCGGGTCGCATCGAGGCCAACTGTTCGGCCGACACCAGCTTGGGCGCCGGCCGACCGGGGATCAGCGCGGTGGTGATGACGATGTCCTGCTTCTTGATGTGATCGGAAACGAGCGCCGCCTGCTTGGCCAGGTATTCGGCGCTCATCTCCTTGGCGTACCCGGCCGCGGTTTCGGCCGCCTTGAACTCCTCGTCCTCGACGGCGATGAACTTGGCGCCGAGACTCTCGACCTGCTCCTTGGCGGCTGGCCGCACGTCCGTTGCGGTGACGACGGCGCCGAGGCGCCTGGCGGTCGCGATCGCCTGCAGGCCGGCGACCCCGGCCCCCATGACGAACACCTTGGCGGCTGCGACGGTGCCGGCGGCGGTCATCATCATCGGCAACGCGCGACCGTAGACCTCGGCGGCTTCGATCACCGCCCGGTAGCCGGCGAGATTGGCCTGGCTGGAGAGAGCGTCCATCGCCTGCGCGCGAGTGATGCGCGGCACGAACTCCATGGCGAAGGCCGTGACGTTTGCGCCAGCGAGCGAGCGGCGAAGCGCCTCGTCGGTATAAGGGTCGAGCAGCCCGACCACGATGGCGCCGGCCTTGAGCGCCGCGATGTCGGCTGCGTCCGGCGCCCGCACGGCGAGCAAGAGATCAGCGCCGGCCACCGCGCCGCTGGCGTCGCCAACGATCTCGGCCCCGGCCGCGCGGTAGTCGTCGTCTGGGTAGGACGCTCCGGCGCCGGCGCCGGTCTCGATCGCCACCGTCAGGCCAAGCGCGACTAGTTTGCGGACGCTGTCCGGCGTCGCGGCCACGCGCAATTCGCCCGGCCTGCGCTCCCTCAAGACGGCGACCCGCGCGCCCATGACCTCAAAAGCACCCTCTCCGGCCGCCCCGACGGGGCGCCCAAAAGGTCAGTGCGCCGGCGATCGCCGTTCGCGCAGGAAGAAGATCCCGACAGCCAGGATGATCACCGCGGCGATGAGCCCGTTGAAGAAGCCCGCTGCGGTGCAGAACCACATGGTCAAAAGGGTGATCCCAGCGGCGAGGGCCAGTATCGACCACTTCGTCGCGACCATGGCGTCGCGAAACGTCCTCTGTTGCTCGCTGATGTCCTGTTGGCCGTGGTGGTACTCTGAGGCCTCGGCGGCCATGGGGCATCCTCGCGCACTGACGGATTTTGCTGAGGGCGACTATACCAATGCGCCGACTCGCTCAAGGCGGAGCCGCGCGTAACGTCGCGTCACTGGGTCTCAGGGCCAGTTGAGCAGCAAAGCGCGGATCGCAGCGACCAGCGCCAGCGGCTGATCGACCATGATGTGGTGCTCCGAATCCGGGATCACGATGCCGTCCAGATCGCGCAGCAGGGCGTTCGGGTCGACCTGCTGCCGCCGCTGCATAATCTTCGATTCGGCGCCCATGATCTGCACCAGCGGCGTCGGGCTCTCTTCCATCGCCATCGCCTCCATGGCGGTGCGGTCGAGCTTGTGCCAGAGCTGCGGGTCGAAGCGCCAGGTCCAGCCCTCGCCGCTCCCGTCAGGCATCGGCGCGCGCTTCAGCGATCGGCGGGCGATGAAGTCGGCGATGAAGAGGTTCTTGCAGCCCTGCGGAGGCATGAACCGGAACCGCGCCAGCGCTGCAGCCAGCGTCGGATAGACACGGTTGGGCGTCGTGCGCCGCTGCGGCTGGCGGAAGCCCTCGGCCGCCGGCGGCGGACCGCCGAAGCCGGTGTCGGCCAGGATCGCGCCGCGCATCCGCTCTGGGTAGCGGCGGGCGGCGTAGAACACCTGCGAGCCGCCGAACGAGTGGCCGATGAAGACGGGTTTGACCGGCGCATCGTAGAGACCGGCCGCCTCGGCGCCGGCGAAGAGCTCCTTTGCGAACACCTCGAACGAGTAGGCCTCTCGCCAATCGGAGGCGCCCATGCCCGATAGCGAGACCGCCGCGACGCGATAGTCCTGGGCGAGGTAAGGCGCGATGAAGCTCCACCAGTCGGCATGCGCGCTGTTGCCGTGCACGAACATCAGCCCAGGCTTGCCGCGTTGGCCCCAGGCCAGCAGCTCGATCCTGGCCCCGTCGACGGTCACGAAGGAGCGCTCCGGCTCCTGGGCGATGGCCCATTTGAACCAGTCGGGCGCCTCCGGGGCCTCGCCGTCGAAGATCGCGAGCGGGGTTTCGCCGCGTTCGTTCCAGGGCTCGAATGGGGTTTGGTCGTCAGGCATGCAATCCTCAAATCAACCAGGCGCTGCCGCAGAAACACCAGGGCGCGCGCACGCATCCAATCGTTTGACGCTCAAATCAGCGCTTCGAATTCGTCCACCAGCTGCTCCAGCCGCTGGCAGCCGGAGTCCCAGAACGCCTTCGTCCTCGGGTCGAGGCCGAACGGCGCCAGCGCTTCGACATAGGTGCGCGCGCCGCCAGACGCCAGCAATTCCTGGTAGAGCGGCGCGAAGCCACAAGGGTCGGCCGCGCGGGCCGCCATCAGCGCCTCCACCAAGAGCGTCCCGAACGCGTAAGCGTAGACATAGAAGGGCGCGTGCACGAAGTGGCTGACGTAGGCCCAGTAGACTTCGTAGCCTGGATTCAACCGCACCGCCGGGCCGAGGCTCTCGCCCATGACATCGAGCCAGATGCGGGCGATGTCGTCAGCGGCGAGCGCGCCGCGGCGACGCTCGGCGTGGAAGCGGCTCTCGAACCGGTGGAAGGCGATCTGGCGGACGACCGTGTTCAGGCCGTCTTCGATCCGCCCGGCCAGCAGAGCACGCCGCTCAGCCGGCCGCGCCTCGGCCAGCAGCCGCTCGAACACCAGCCCCTCGCCGAAGATCGACGCCGTCTCCGCCAACGTAAGCGGCGTGTCGGCCAGGAGCGCGCCTAACGGCGCGGCCAGCGTCTGGTGCACCGCGTGTCCCAGTTCATGCGCCAGCGTCAGCACGTCGCGCCGCTCGCCCATGAAGTTCAGGAAGACGTACGGGTGGCGGTCGGGCGTGACCGGATGCGAGTAGGCGCCGGACGACTTGCCCGGCCGTGGGCGGGCGTCGATCCACGGGTGCTCGAAGAAGCGGCGGGCGATGTCGGCGAAGCCTGGGGCGAGACCGGCGTAGGCTTCGAGCACGATCGCCTGCGCGTCGCGCCAGCCATAGCGCGGCGCCTCACCCCCGAACGGGGCGTTTCGATCCCAGTGATCCAACGCCGACTTGCCCATCGCCCGCGCCTTCAAGGCGTAATAGCGATGCGATATCGCGGGGTAACGCTCGACCACGGCCGCCTCGAGCGCCGCGACCGCGTCGCCGTCGACCTCGTTCGCCAGGTGCCGGGCGGCGCCTGCATTCGAAAAGCCGCGCCAGCGATCCTCGACGCCCTTCTCGAACGCCGCCGTGTTGAGGCAAAGGCCAAGCACCGGCGCGGCGGCCTCCAGCGCCCGGGCCAGGCCGCCGGCCACCCGCTTGCGGCGGCCGGCGTCCGGATCCGACAGCCCGTTCAGCGCCTGGGCCAGCGTCAGCTGCTCGGCGCCCACCCGGACATTCAACCGCGCAAGTGTCTCGTCGTAGAGCCGCGCCCAATTGGCCACCGCCGGCGCCCGGTCCAGCAGCAGCCGCTCGAGCGCGGCGTCGAGCTCGTGCGGACGGCCCAGCCGCACGCGGCGGAGCCACGGCCGATACCGAGCCGCGCTGGAGTCGGCGGCGAGCGCTGCCTCGATCTCGCTCTCTTCGAGCGCGTTCAGCTCGAGGGTGAAGAAGATGCCGTCCGCGGCGATCTCGCTCGTCCGGGCGCGGATGTCCGCCTCGAACTTCGACCATGCGGGATCGTCGCGGGCGACGGATGCGGCCAGCGATGCGTAGGCTGAGACCACGAGCAGAGAGGTGGTCGCCCGCTCGTGCAGATCGATGCCCTGCGCCAGCAGCGCACCCAGCGCCCGCGGGTCGGCGCGGGCGGCGGCGAACGCGCCTTTCAGCTTGCCCAGCTCGGCCGTCAGCGCGGACGCTTCGGCGAGCTCGGCGGCGATGCGCGGGTCGCTGCGACCCGCGAACAGGTCGTCCAGCCGCCACGCGGGCAGCGTCTCGTCCGCAGTGTCGATGCGGGCCGGATGGGCCATGGGGGACCTATGCCGGACCGGCATTTCACGGGCAATCGGCGCCTGTCCCATTCCCTTGCGGCGTTAACCTTTGGCCAAGCTCTCCGAAACCCGACCTTTACCCGTGCTGGCCTAAATCGGGACACATCGAGGCTGTCCCGAAGCAGGACAGCGCGTCTTTTTGGTGGGTGTGTCTCTTATGGCCAAGACGGTTCTCGTCGTCGACGACGACCCGACGCAACGGCGGCTGATCCAGGCGGTGCTCGAGCGGGAGGGCCTGAGCGTCGCCCATGCCGAGACCGGCGAACAGGCCATTGACCAGCTGGTGGCGGGCGGCTCGGCCGACGCCATCATGCTGGACCTCAACATGCCGGGGCTGGGCGGCATGGGCGCGCTCAGCGAGCTGCGCCAGCGCGGGTTCGCGCAGCCGGTTATCGTGCTGACCGCGACCGGCGGCATCGATACGGTCGTCAAAGCCATGCAGGCTGGGGCGCAGGACTTCTTCGTCAAGCCCGCCTCGCCCGAGCGGATCATGGTTTCGATCAGGAACGCCCTGCAAATGGGCGACCTGAAAGGCGAGGTCGACCGGCTGACCAAGAAGGCCTCCGGCCGCATCACCTTCGCCGACCTGATCGGCGCCGCGCCGGCCATGGCGCAGGTCATGCGCCTCGGCGAACGGGCCGCGAAATCGCAGATCCCTGTTCTGCTGCTCGGCGAAAGCGGCGTCGGCAAGGAGCTGATCGCCCGCGCCATTCATGGCAGCTCCGAGCGCGCCGGCAAGCCGTTCGTGGCGGTCAACTGCGGCGCCATCCCGGAGAACCTCGTGGAGTCGATCCTGTTCGGCCACGAGAAGGGCAGCTTCACCGGTGCGACCGACAAGCACCTCGGCAAGTTCCAGGAAGCCAACGGCGGGGTCCTGTTCCTCGACGAGATCGGCGAGCTGCCGCTCGACATGCAGGTCAAGCTCCTCAGGGCGCTGCAAGAGGGCGAGATCGATCCAATCGGGTCGAAGCGGCCGACCCGCGTCGACGTGCGCATCATTTCGGCCACCAACCGCGACCTCGCCCAGCAGGTGGCGGAAGGGCGCTTCCGCGAGGATCTGTTCTACCGGCTGAATGTCTATCCGATCGAGCTGCCGCCCTTGCGCGAGCGGCGGGAGGATATCGCCGGGCTGATCGACCATTTCATCCGCCGCTTCAACGTCGAGGAGGGCAAGCGCGTTCAGGGTGCGAGCCCCGAGACCATGGCGCTGCTGCAGGCGCACGCCTGGCCCGGCAATGTCCGCCAGCTGGAGAACGCGATCTACCGCGCCATAGTGCTCGCCGATGCGCCCTACCTGCAGCCCTACGACTTTCCCGCCATCTCCGGCATGAACGCCCCCACCAACGAGCCGGCGGAGCGGGCCGAGCCCGCGGCCGCGGACCTGATGGGCGACCTGCACGTCGACGCACCGGTGCGCATCCTCGACGAGCGCGGCCACCTGCGCACGCTCGAAGAGATCGAGCGCGACCTGATCCAGCTGGCGATCGAGATCTACTCCGGCCACATGAGCGAGGTGGCGCGGCGGCTCGGCATCGGCCGCTCGACTCTCTATCGCAAGGTGCGCGAGCAGGGCCTCGACGTCGCCCTCGACGAGGCGGTCTAAAGGCCGAGCACGTCTGCGAGCGTGGTCACGACACGCTCCGGGTCCGAATCCGCCATCGCCGGAAAGAGCGGCAGGCTGAGGCAGCGCCCGTAGTAGGCGTCGGCGCCGGCCAGCACGATGTCGCCGTAGCGGTCCCGATAGTACGGGTGGCGGTGGACGGGGATGTAGTGCACCTGCGAGCCGATCCCCCTCGCCGCCAGCGCCCGCATCACGTCTCCCCGGACGCGCCCCAGCGCCTGAAAGTCGACGAGCACCGTGAGAAGGTGCAGCGCCGGGTCGCAGCCGGGCGGCGGCGCGACCGGGCGGATGTGCGGCGCCAGCCGCGCCAGAAGCCGCCAGTAGTCGAGCGCAAGCTCGCGCCGCCGCGCGGCGAACCGCGCCAGCTTGCGCAGCTGACTCAAGCCCAGCGCGCAGAGCACGTCCGGCAGCCGATAGTTGAAGCCCAGCGCCTGCATCTCGTAGGCCCAGGGCTCCGCAGGCGCGCGCGGCGCCTCGAACCGCGCGGGGTCGCGCTCGATCCCGTGGCTGCGGAAGAGGCGCAGGCGCTGGGCCACGGCGGCATCCGGCGTCGTGACCATGCCGCCTTCGCCGGTCGTGATGGTCTTGACCGGATGGAACGAGAAACAGGCCATCAGGCCATGGCGGCCGTCGCCCACCTCCTGCTGCTCGTTTCCGAGCGTCATGCGCGTGCCGAGCGCGTGGCAGGCGTCCTCGACGAGCGGCGCGCCATCGGCCAGACGGGCGATCGCCGCCAGGTCGACCGCATTCCCAGCCAGGTGCACGGGCGCGACGGCCGCCAGCCGCCTTCCGCCCAGCCGCGCCTTGGCGTCCTCGAGCGTGTCCGGCGTCATTAGCCCGGTGTCGGGATCGACGTCGGCGAACACAACCTCGGCGCCCTGGTAGCGAGCCGCGTTGGCGGTGGCGGCGAAGGTCAGGGCCGGGACGATCACCCCGTCGCCCTCGCCCACGCCAAGCGCCGCCATGGCCAGGTGCAGCGCCGCGGTGCCGCTGGAGCAGGCGATGGCGTGACGGGCGCCCACCGCCGCGGCGAACGCCTCCTCGAACGCCTCGACGCGCGGACCCGTGGTCAGGAAGTCGGACCGTAGCGCCTCGGCGACGGCCGCTACGTCGTCGTCTTCGATCGTCTGGCGTCCATAGGGCAGGAACTCAGCCATGCCCGGCGAGCAGCGCCTTCAGGCCCGCTCCGTCCAGCCATTCCCGGTTCGAGTCGCTGGCGTAGACGAACCCGTCCTCGACGCTCCTGCCCTCCGCGAGGCTGAACGGCGTACGCAGGTATTCGACGAATTCCGGCTCGATCACATAGCGGTCGGCCAGCTCGGTCGTCATTCGCGCATCGTCGCCGGAAATCATCATCTCGTGCAGCTTCTCGCCCGGGCGGATGCCGACGGTGCGGTGCGGCAGGCCGGGCGCGAGCACGTCGGCGACCTCGGTCATGCGCATCGAGCCGATCTTGGGCACGAAGATCTCGCCGCCGCGCATGATCTCCAGCGACGAGAGGACGAAGTCGACGCCTTGGTCGAGCGAGATCCAGAAGCGGGTCATGCGCGGATCGGTGATTGGGACGTCGGCCGCGCCCTCGGCGGCCAGCTTCTGGAACAGAGGCGCGACCGACCCGCGCGAACCGGCGACGTTGCCGTAGCGCACGACCGCAAAGCGCGTCCCGATGTCGCCCGCCAGGTTGTTGGCGGCGACGAAGGTCTTGTCGGAGGCGAGCTTGGTCGCGCCGTAGAGGTTGATGGGGTTGCAGGCCTTGTCGGTCGAAAGCGCGACCACGCGTCGCACGCGGTTGGCGAGCGAGGCCCAGACCACATTCTCCGCGCCCAGGACGTTCGTGTGGATGCACTCCGAGGGATTGTACTCGGCGGCCGGAACCTGTTTCAGCGCCGCTGCGTGGATCACCACCTCGACGCCGCGCAGCGCCAGCGTCAGGCGCTCGCGGTCGCGCACATCGCCCAGGAAGAAGCGCATGCGGGCGAAGTCGGCGGCGGGGAAGGCGGCCCGCAGCTCCTGCTGCATTTCGTACTGCTTGAGCTCGTCGCGGCTGAACACGATCAGCTTGCGCGGCGCATGCTCGGCCAGCACCCGGCGGACGAAGCGGCGGCCGAACGAGCCGGTGCCGCCGGTGACCAGCACCACCTGGCCCTCGACCACCCTAGTCTTGGGCGCGAAAGAGCGGACTGCCGCGCCGCCTTCGGGCAAGGATTCGAGCTCCCTCTTCGCCGCGCGAATCACGCCTTGCGCGCCTGAGCATCCTGGCGCCGTCCGCCGCGCGCCGAAACGGCGCAGTGCTGGCGCTTGTTGGTCGGCGCGGATGCCAGGACAATGCATCGGCGCTCCCGCCGCGAAGGGACCTTGCGTTCGATGCGACCGCTGACCTGGACGACACTGGCGCTTCTCCTCATCGTCCCCGACGTCGCGGCCGCGGCGACGAAGACGATCCCGGTCGTCCACAGCGCCCAGGCCGCCTACAGTCGAACCGCCCGCCACACGATCGTCGTGCAGGCGAGCGTCGACTTGCCGAATTCGTGCTGGTCGAATCCGCGCTTTCAGCGGCCGGCCGCCGGCGTGAAGCCGGACGCCGGCGGAGCGGTGATGCTCGTTGTGGTCGCCGACAACGCCGAACGGCCGGGCCTGATGTGCGCGATGATGTACCGGCCGGGCGTCGCCGTCCCCCCGCTGCGCTGGACGACCTATCCGAAGCGGCTGAAGGCGATCACGGTGACCGGGTCGCAGCAGGCCGTGACGGCGCCTGTCACCGGCGAGCCTCGATAAGACGGGCTGCAACCCCGCCGTTAACCGCCACCGTAGACGCCACCTTAACTCTTCCTGTTGAGGGTTATGCCAAACGCCGTAAACTCGCCTGCGGGGCGACTCACGGCCAATTCTCGGGGGTTTCCGATGGTCCGCATAACCGCAACGGCGCTGTTGAGCGCTGCGCTTGCGTTGGTCGTCACGACGGCTTCTCAGGCGCAAGCCGTCTGGCGGTCAGGACGCTCTTTCCATGTCGAAGCCTGCGCCGGTCCCGCCGTCGCGGGCACAGCCCGTTGCCACGCGCACGTCGTGACCGACAACAAGGGTCGTTTCCTGCAAATGCTGCCGCGATTCCGCGGGGCCCGGCCAAGCGCCACCGCGGCGGTGTCCGGCGGCCCTTACTGGGCCAGCCAGCTGCGCGCCGCCTACGGCATCACCGGAACCGGCTCGCCGAGCACGGTCGTGGCCATCGTCGACGCCTATGCCTACCCCAATGCGGCTGCCGATCTTGCGACCTACCGCGCCAACACCGCGAACAACGGCATCGCCATGCCGGCGATGGTCGCCTGCACGTCCTTTCCTTCCGCCAAACCCTGTCTGCGCATCGTGAACGAGAACGGCGGAACCTCGCTGCCGCGCTTCTCCAACGCCGGCTGGGACGAGGAGCAGGCGCTCGATCTCGACATGGTCAGCGCGATGTGCCCGAACTGCAGCATCCTGCTCGTGCAGGCCAATTCCGCCAACCTCACCGACCTCGGCATCGCGGAAAACACCGCCGCGGCGCTCGGCGCCGTTTCGATCGGCAACAGCTACGGCGGCAGCGAAGGCGGCACGACGTCGTACAACGCCTACTACACGCACGCCGGCGTCAACATCACGGCAAGCGCCGGCGACAGCGGGTATGGCGTGTCGTTTCCCGCCTCGTCGCCGAACGTGATCGCGGTCGGCGGCACGAGCCTGGTCTACGGAAGCGGCCCGCGGACCGAGCTCGTATGGTCAGGCTCCGGCAGCGGCTGCAGCAGCGTCTACGCCAAGCCTTCGTGGCAGTCGTCCAGCAACAGCAACATGGCGGACAACACCGTCTGCACCAAGCGGATCATGAATGACGTCGCAGCCGTCGCCGACCCGGACACCGGCGTTGTGGTCTACATGAACATCCGGCCCTATTCGCCCGGCTACTACATCTTCGGCGGCACGAGCGCGTCGGCCCAGATCATCAGCGGCATCTATGGCGAGAAGGCGCGGGCCGCTCCGGCCACCGGCACAGCGCCGTTCGTCTATTCGACAGCGTTCCCGTACGGTGCGTCGGGCGTGCCGGCGAGCCTCACCGACGTTAGCTCGGGCAAGGACGGCTCTTGCGCCACGGCGTACTTCTGCACGGGCGAGACCGGCTACGACGGGCCCACGGGCCTCGGCACGCCGGTCGGCGACACGGCCTTCTAGACAAGCCTCGGAGGCTTGGCCGGCCCATCGGCTCGACCGCCTCGCCATAGCGGCGTAGGGCCGCGACGACTCCGCCTGCGAACGGCGCCATAGTGCCGATTCGATCGTGCGACGGCTTGTGCCAATCTCGTTTGAGCGCCGACGTGAGCCGCGGGGGCTCGCGGCGATTTTGCGCGGCCTGCTGACTCTCTCCGTTCTGGCGGCTGTCGTCTGCGGCGCGGGCAAGGTTGGGTCCGAGACGCAAACGCCGTCGCTCCCTACCGTGCTCACCGCGGTCTCGGCGGTCGAGCAGCCGGGCGGCAAGACGCTGGTCCTGCTGACGTTCCAGCCGCTGGCGCCGCGCTTTTCCGTCCTCAACAACGACACGACCAAGCCGGCGATAGCGTTCGCGCTATCATCGCGCGGCCTGGGCGCCGCGGCGCCGCAGGGCATGCACGGCCTGCTGCGGGCCATCGCCTTCGACCAGCAGGGCGCGGTCGAGCTCCTGCGCTTCTCGACGGCGGTCAAGACGCGGGTGACCGCCGAGCCGGCCGGACCGACGGCTATCAGCCTCACGTTCGCGCCGCTCGCTCCCCAGGCGCCGCCGCCGATGGCCGCCGCCGCGCCCACGGAACTGCCGCCTACGACCGAGCCCCCGCCCGGCGATGACGGGTTCGAAGTGGTGTTCCTCAAGTACGCCGACGTCAGCGAGGTCGTGGGCCTTCTCACCGAAAGCCAGAGCGTGAAGTCCAACGATGTCTTCGTGCCGCGCGAGCCGGCGTTCGGCTCGGCTGGCATGGGTGGGACCGCGTTCACGCCCCCGCCGTCGCCGGCCGACGAGGCGTCGACCGACCCGCTGGCGCAGTCCGTCGACGACACCATCGCCGTCGACCGGCGCCTGAACGCCATCATCCTGAAAGGCTCGCCCGAGCGCATCGCGCGGCTGAAGGCAGAGATCGCCCAGATCGACGTGCCCGTGCAGAGCGTCCTGCTCGAAACGATGTTCGTTGAGCTGGATCAGTCCGGCGCGAAGAGCGTCGGGCTCGATTTCAACAACGCCAACAATCAGATCGCCGTGGCGACCTTCCAGACGGGGCAGTTCATCCCCGGCGGCCTGCTCAGCGAGCGCCCGCTGACCAGTGTCGCCCTGCAGGCGGCGATCTCCGCCCAGGTCCAACACGGCCACGGCCGTATCGTTTCGAAGCCCCGCATCTCGGCGCAGAGCGGTTCGACCGCCAAGATCGTCACCGGCGACGCCTTGCCGATCCTGACTTCCATCGCGCTTTCGGGCGTCAACGCCGTCTCGCAGCAGGTGCAGTACGTCAACGTCGGCGTCACGCTGCAGATCGCGCCCAGGGTCAGCGACGACGGGTTCGTGACCTCGCACGTGTTCTGCGTGGTCTCGAGCGTGACCGGGACGTCGCAGGGGTATCCCACGATCAGCCAGCGCGAAGCCGAGACCTCGGCCACCGTCCACGACGGCGAGACTTTCGTCATCGGCGGCCTGACGCAGGAAAGCGAGATCGCTTCGAAGATCGACCTGCCGGGCATCGGCAAGGTGCCGATCCTTGGTCCCCTGCTCGGGCAGCGAACGGGCACGAACGCGAAGACCGAGCTCTACATCGTGGTCACGCCGCATATCATTCGGCGCGGCGAGGCTGCGCCGCCGCCGCCGACGGAATAGCCCTGCTCAAGCGAGGTTGTAGGCGCCGCCCTTCTCGAGCGCGCGATGGAACGCTGGATGGGCGTGCAGGCGCGTCAGATAGTCTACCAGGTTCGGATAGGCGCCCAGGCGCCCGAACGCCCTCGCCACCTCCATTACGAAGCTGACCTGCAGGTCGGCGCCGGTGAACGCGCCCAAGAGATAGTGCTGGTCGCCGAGCGCGCCCGCTATGTAGCCGAGGTGGTTGTCGATCTCGCTATCGATGCGCGGGCCGAGCGGCGCGGCCGCCTCGCCCAGCCGCATGACGTAGAGATTGAGCATCAACGGCAGCATCGCCGACCCCTCGGCGTAGTGCAGCCACTCGATATAGGCGACGTGCTGCCTGGACTGCGAGTCGGGCTTGAGGCGGCCGCCGCCGTAACGGTCCACCACGTATTCGACGATCGCGCCGGACTCGGCGACCTTGTGGTCGTCGTCCTCGAACACCGGCGACTTGCCGAGCGGATGCACGGCCTTCAGCTCCGGCGGAGCGAGATTGGTGGCGGCGTCGCGCTGGTAGCGGACGATCTCGTACGGAAGGTCCAACTCCTCCATCAGCCATAGGATTCGCTGGGAACGCGAGTTGTTCAGGTGATGGATCTTGATCATGCGGCGGCGCCCCTCTCGGACTGGGTTGTCCGCGAAGGCTATCGGGCCGCGCGGCGGGCGGCGCAAGCGCCGAAGGTTCGGGTGTCGGGCGCGCTAGGGCCTGAGGCGCCTGGGCAGCGCCGCCACCTCTTCGGGCGTCAGCTTGTGCAGTCCGGAGACCGGGCAACGTTGGTGGATGCCCAGGTCGCGGAAGCGGACCTCGGCCTGGATCGGCTCACAGATCCACGGGTCGCCGTTGACCGATTCCAGGCCGAATGACTGCCGGAACGAGAGGCCTGTGCAGTCGACCATCAGATCGACACGCCAAATCTCGTTGACGCCCTCGCGCACGTAGATCGTGCGGTCGTTCGGCGCGTTGAAGCCGTTGATGTTGCGCACGTAGAGGCACTGTCCGTAGCGGCCGGGTTGCGCTTTGGCCTGGACGCCGGCGGCCGCAGTCGCCGTGAGTGCGGCCGCGGCGATGCCCAGCCGCATCAGGGTCGCAGAGATTCTGGACAAGGGGGAAGTCTCCTTCAATCTGAGCGGCGCCGAAAACGGCGCTGCTATCTCAGGGTGTCTGCCTGAACCGTTACTGAACGCATGAGGCGCTTGCTGCGTCGCATCTCGAAGCGATGCGGCTCGACCAGCGCGGCGAGCGGCGACGGCAGCGGCGAGGGCGCGCCGAGCGCGGTTGCGGCCACGTGCTCGGCCAAGAGCGGCGCCGAGCAGAATCCGCGCGATCCAAGACCGGACAGAACAAAGAGGCCGGG
>DATGIN010000075.1:0-10789 GCA_035295705.1 Caulobacteraceae bacterium | reverse complement strand
GGACGCAATGACGGGTCGCGCCATCGCCTGCGGCTCGACCGCCGTGCGTCCGAACGCCTCCGGCTCCAGCGACGGCGCCAGCGCGACGTCGGCCGCCAGGTAGGCGGCGGGCATGTCGTCGCAGTGGCCGGCGAGGACGATGCGATCGGCCAGGCGGCGGGCGCGGATCTCGCGGGCGAGCGCCTGGCGGTAGCCGGATCGGCCCTGGTCGTCGCCGACCATCACTATGCGGAAGTCCAAGCGCCTCTCCGCGACCAGCCGCGCGGCGGCCTCGATCGCCAGCATCTGCCCCTTCCAGCGCGTGAGGCGTCCGGCGAGCAGAAAACGCAGCGCCTCGCCGCGCGGCGGCAGCGCCCATACCGCTTCCAGCGCCGCGGTCCGCTCGGGCGCGACGGCGGCCGGATCGAAGCGCGCCAGGTCGACGCCGCGCGGGATGGCGACGACCCGCGCCGGGTCGAGCGCGTGCTCGGCGATGATGTGCTTGGCCGTGAAGCCCGAGTTGGCGATCGTGATCGGCCCGCGGGTCATCACCGAATTATACCAACGTTTCAATGCATTACCGCTGGAGTAGAGGCCATGATAGGTGGCGATGGCTGGGACGCCGGCGTCGCTTGCGGCGGCGAACGCCGCGAACGCGGGGGCGCGCGAGCGCACGTGGACGAGGCTGACCCCTTCTGTCCGGATCAGCGCCGCCAGCCGGCCGCGGTTCGCCAGCATCGTGATCGGGTTCTTCGTGTGTACGGGCAGCACCCGAAGCTCGCCGCCGCGGGCCCTAAGCTCGGCGGTCATCCGGCCGCCCCGGCTGGCGACGATCGCGCGCCCGCCGGCGGCGACGACGGCGCGTGCGACGTCGAGCGTCGTCTGCTCGGCGCCGCCGGCGCCGAGGTCTGGGATCACCTGCAGCAGGGTGAAGTTCGCCGGGAGCGCCGCCATCGGCGCCTCCATAGCAAATTTGCCTACTGCGCCGCGCGCAGCTGCTCCTGGGCGTCCTGGTCGGCGGCGAGCGCGGCGGCGCGCTCGGCGTTCCACGCCGAGGCGCTGGGGATCTTGGTGAGGTCGACGCGGCTTGCGTGCGCGCGGGCGATCTCGACGATCTCGCTCATCAGGCCGGCTTCCAGCGTGATCGGCTCGAGCCCGAGCTTGATCAGCGTGTCGTTCTTGGCGGAGAGCTCGTTCTCCTTCGCCTCGTTGCGCGGATTGGCGAGGAACTCGACAGGCGCGCCGGTCAGCCGCGCCACCATTCCGGCCAGGTCGCGCACGCGCCAGCACTCGGTCATCTGGTTGAAGATCGCCACCCGATCGCCGCGCGCGGGCGGGTGCGCCAGCGCCAGCGCGATGCAGCGCACCGTATCCTGGATGTTGATGAAGGCGCGCGTCTGTCCGCCGGACCCGTGGACGGTCAATGGATGCCCGACCGCGGCCTGGATGAGGAACCGATTCAGCACCGTGCCGTAGTCGCCGTCGTAGTCGAAGCGGTTGATCAGGCGCGGATCGACGCGAGTCTCCTCGGTCTGGCACCCCCACACGACCCCCTGGTGCAGGTCGGTGATCCGCAAGGCGTCGTTCTTGGCGTAGAACTGGAACAGCAGCTGATCCTGGGTCTTGGTCATGTGGTAGATCGATCCAGGCGCCACGGGGTGCAGGATCTCGCGCTCGACCCAGCCGTCGTCCGTCTCGATCCTGACGGTGAGATAGCCCTCCGGGAGCGGCGCTCCGGCTGCCGCGCCGTAGCCGTAGACGCCCATCGTGCCCAGGTGGGCGAGGTGGATATCGAGGCCCGACTCGACGATGGCGGCCAGCACGTCGTGGGTGGCGCAGACGTTGTTCGCGACCGTGTAGCGCTTGTTGCGCGACGACTTCATCGAATAGGGCGCGGCGCGCTGCTCTGCGAAGTGCACGATCGCGTCCGGCTGCCAGGCCGCGAGCAGCGCGACAAGCTCGTCGTAGTCGCGGCCGAGGGTCAGCGGAAAGTGCTCGACGCTTCGCCCGCTGATCTCAGCCCAGGCCGCAAGGCGCGCATCGAGCGCGGCGATCGGCGTCAGCGACTGGACGCCGAGCTCGTTGTCGATCTCGCGCCGGGAGAGATTGTCGACGATGCCGACCTCGGCGCCGCGGGCCGAAAGGTGCAGCGCCGTCGGCCAGCCGCAAAACCCGTCGCCCCCCAGGACCAGCACCCGCATGACCGCCTCTTTCGACGTTTCCCCATGCGGAGCTCCCCCGCGCGCTCCGCGGTCGTTAACTCATCGTTCCAAGGGAGGTTCGCACGCCAACGACCGCTCCGTCGACTCCGGGCCGCTGCGTGACTAGGAAGCGACAGCAGAGGGTGGGCGCCGCGAGAAGCCGGCGCCGATGAGAGCGCGGGAGCCTGGCCGGTCGCGTGAGCGGGGCTGAACCGATCGTGGTGACCGGCGCAGCCGGCTTCATCGGCCACGCGGTCGCAAGGCGGCTGCTCGACCGCGGCGAGCCGGTGGTCGGCGTCGACGACTTCAACGACTACTACGAGGTGACGCTGAAGGAGGCGCGCGCGGCGGACCTGGCCGGCCGCCCGGGCTTCGAGCTCGTGCGCATGGACATTGCCGACCCGGGTGCGCTCGCGGCGCTGCTGGAGCGTTCGCAGCCCAAGCGGGTGGTGCACCTCGCGGCGCAAGCCGGCGTCCGCTACGACAACGCACAGGCCTATGCGCGGTCGAACCTCGTCGGGCACCTCGCGGTGCTGGAGGCGTGCCGAGGCGTCCCGGACTTCGAGCATCTGGTCTACGCCTCGTCCAGCTCGGTCTACGGCGAGCGGAGCGGCGAGACGCCCTTCGTCGAAACCGATCGATTGGGGCCGCCGACGTCGCTCTACGCCGCCACCAAACAGGCCGACGAACTGATGAGCGAGGCGTACGCGCGGCTCTATCGCCTGCCGCAGACGGGCTTGCGCTTCTTCACCGTCTACGGGCCATGGGGGCGCCCCGACATGGCCTATTTCGTCTTTACCCGCGCCATGCTCGCCGGAGAAGCGATCCCGCTCTTCGCCGGCGGGGAGCTCAGCCGCGACTTCACCTACATCGACGACATCGCCGACGGCGTCCTGGGCGTGCTCGACCGCCCGCCTGAGGATCCCCGGCGCCGCCTGTTCAACATCGGCGCCGGCCATCCCGAGCAGGTCTTAAGGTTGGTGCAGATATTGCAGCAGCTGCTCGGCGTCCGCGCCGTGACGCGGCCAACCCCCAAGCCGGCGGCCGACGTGCCGGCGACGTTCGCGGACGTGAGTGCGCTCACGGAGTTGACCGGCTACGCGCCGAAGGTGCGGCTGGAGGAAGGCCTGGCCCGCTTCGTCGACTGGTACCGCGCGTACTACGGCTAGCGGCGCAGGATCGCTTCGATCGCCGCGCGGGCCTCGGGGCCGACATCGGGGCGCTTGAGCGCGAAGGCGACGTTGGCCTGCAGCAGGCCGAGCTTGTCGCCGCAGTCGTACGTTGTCCCCTCGTAGTCGAGCGCGTGGAAGGACTGGCTTTGCAGCAGCGTGGCCATGGCGTCGGTCAGCTGGATCTCGCCGCCGGAGCCAGGCTCCTGAGCCTCGAGGATCTCGAAGATCTTCGGCTGCAGGATGATGCGGCCGCTGATGAAGAGGTTCGAGGGCTCCGTGCCCGGCGCCGGCTTCTCGACCATCCCCGTCATCTTGCGCAGGCGACCCTCGCCGGCCTCCAGCGAGACGATGCCGTACTTGTGCGCTTCGCCCGCCGCGGCCGGCTCGACGACGATGATGTTGCCGCCCACGCGGTCGTAGGCGTCCACCGCCTGCTTGAGAGCCGGCGGCGCGGCGTCCATCAGCATGTCCGGATAAATGACCGCGAAGGGCTCATCGCCGACCAGATGGCGCGCGCACCAGACGGCGTGACCGATGCCGAGCGGCTGCATCTGGCGCACGAAGCTCATTTCACCCGGCCGCGCGAGGTCGCGCTCGACGTCGGCCAGGATCTGCGTCCGCCCTTTGGCGGCGAGCGTCTGCTCCAGCTCCAGGTTGTGGTCGAAATAGTCTTCGATCGCCGTCTGGCCGCGGCCGACGATAAAGATCAGGTGCTCGATGCCGGCGGCGCGCGCCTCGGCCAGGACATAGGAGAGGATCGGGCGGTCGACGACGTTCAGCAGGTTCTTCGGCGTCGACTTGGAACCGGGCAACACGCGCGTGCCCAGCCCAGCGACCGGCAGTACTGCTTTCCTGATCGACGCCATCTTGCGGGCTCGCCATAGCGGCTCGCCGCGGGCAAGGCCATAGGCGGAACCTTCCGC
Source organism: Caulobacteraceae bacterium (assembly GCA_035295705.1). GTDB lineage: Bacteria > Pseudomonadota > Alphaproteobacteria > Caulobacterales > Caulobacteraceae > Poindextera. The sequence goes on along the minus strand of DATGIN010000075.1, from coordinate 6,514 downwards.
ACCGCCGCGGTGTTCGTTTTCACGATGGCGATCGAAGGCCCAGACTATCCCAAGGACCCGGTGATGAGCCGGCCCGGCTGGTGGCGCGACCGGCGCGTGCAGGTCGCTGCCGGCGTGGTCGTGGTCGTGATCCTGGCCGTCGTGCTGTTGGCGCGCGCCCGGCCAGGTCCGGACGAGCAGAGCGGCGCGCCCCCGACGATGGCCAGCCTCTCGAGCTCGAGCGGACTGAGCTCCAACACCGCGGCCACGAACGGCGGCGCCCTCGGCGGCGGTCCGGCGGCGGGCGCGGCGACCAACGGAGCGACATCGAACGGCGGCGCCTCGGCGCCGGCCGGCGGTTCGGCCACCGGCGGGACGTCGACGGGCGCGAACGGCGGCGCGAGCATGGGAACGGCCGCCCCGGCGCCGGGGACCGCATCGAATGGTCTCGCGGCGGGCCGCAGCACGCCAACGGCAGGCGTGAACGCCAACGGGTCCGCCGCCGGCGTCGCGGCGGGACACGCCACCCCGGCGCTCGGCGCCCCCGCGGCCGGCTCGACGTCCGCCGGAACGGGCCTGGCGGGGACGGGCTCCACGGCGACCGGTGGTTCGGGAACAGGTTCGACGGCCGCCGGAGGGACTGCGGGCAGCGCCGGAACGGGCGCGGGAGCGGGCGCCGGCGCGGGAGCCGCGGGCGGCGCCGGCGGCGGACGCTAGGCGCGCTATTCGACGGTGACCGACTTGGCGAGGTTGCGCGGCTGATCCACGTCCGCGCCCTTCTGCACGGCGACGTGGTAGGCCAGCAGCTGGATCGGCGCTGCGAACACCAGGGGCGCGATCAGCGGGTCGGCGGTCGGCGCGACGATGGCGCGCGCGCCATCGGGCGCGCGCGCGGCGCCTTCGGCATCGGTGATCAGGATCACCCGCCCGCCGCGGGCGATGACCTCGGTCATGTTGGAAACCGTCTTGTCGAACAGGGCATCTGACGGCGCGACCACGACGATGGGGGTCTGCTCGTCGACCAGGGCGATGGGTCCGTGCTTGAGCTCGCCGGCGGCGTAGCCCTCCGCATGGATATAACTGATTTCCTTCAGCTTCAGCGCGCCCTCGAGCGCCAGCGGGAACATCGGCCCGCGCCCGAAATAGAGCACGTCGCGCGCTTTCGCCACTTCGGCGGCAAGCGCATGGATCGCCTCTTCGTCGAAGATCGCCTGCGCCAGCAGCCGCGGCGCCTCCATCAGGATGGCGACCAGCCGCGCCTCCTCGGCGGCGTCGATGCGGCCCCGCTGCGCGGCGGCGGCGATGGCCAGCGCGGTCAGAGCCGCGACCTGGGCGGTAAAGGCCTTGGTGGAGGCGACGCCGACCTCCGGGCCGGCGTTGGTGGGCCAGAAGTGGTCCACCTCGCGCGCCATGGTCGAGCCGTGCACGTTGACGATGGCGGCGGTGGCCAGCCCCTTGGCCTTGCACCACCGAAGCGCGGCCAGGGTGTCGGCGGTCTCGCCCGACTGCGATATCGCAAGGCAAAGCCCGCTCGGCGCGACCGCCGGCTCGCGGTAGCGGAACTCCGAGGCCGCCTCCACGTCGGTCGGCAGGCCCGCCAGCCGCTCGAAGACATAGCGTCCGATCATGCCGGCGTACGAAGCGGTTCCGCACGCCACGATGTGCAGGCGCTCGACGGTTGCGAAGTCGAGGCCGTCCGGCGCGGCCGCCTTGCCGGCGATGGGATCCAGGTAGCTCGACAGCGTGTGCTGGCACGCATCGGGCTGGTCATGGATCTCCTTTTCCATGAAGTGTCGGTAGTTGCCCTTTTCGACCAGGGCCGCGGACGGCGGCACCGTGACGACCGCGCGCCTTGCCGGCGCGCCGGCGGCGTCGAAGATGCGGGCGCCCGTATGGTCGATCGCCACGTAGTCGCCGTCCTCGAGATAGGCGACCCGCTGGGTGAAAGGCCCGACGGCGAGGGCGTCCGTGCCGAGGTACATCTCGCCGTCGCCGTAGCCGACCACCAGCGGCGGCCCGCGCCGCGCGCCCATGATCAGCTCCTCGTCCCCGTCGACCATGACAGCGATCGCGAACGCCCCCTCGAGGCGATCGAGAGCGGCTTTCAACGCGTCGAGCGGCGAGAGCCCGGCGTTGAGCTCGGCGTCGATCAGCTGCGCGACGACCTCTGAGTCGGTGTCGCTGTAGAACTTGCGCCCGGCCTGCATGAGCTCACGCTTGAGGTCGGCGAAATTCTCGATGATGCCGTTGTGCACGACCGCCACGCGGCCGGCGATATGCGGGTGGGCGTTGCGGGTGGTCGGCGCGCCGTGAGTCGCCCAACGCGTGTGGCCGATCCCGGTCTGGCCGCGAAGGGGCTCCTCGCGCAGCAACGCCTCGAGCCCCGAGATCTTGCCGGCCTGGCGGCGGCGATCGATCCGGCCGCCGTCGATGGCGGCGACGCCCGCGGAGTCGTAGCCTCGGTATTCGAGGCGCTTGAGGCTGTCGATCAGTCGCTCGGCGACCGGCGAGGTCCCGACGATGCCGATGATTCCGCACATTTGCGCCGGATCGCCCTGTTACTTGCGCCGCCGATGAAGCTAATAGTTCGAAGCCACTTGTGTTCAGTCGAGCCAGGCGCGCGACTTGGCGGCTCGCTGGCCCGGATTTAGCATTGGCCCAGGTCCAACCGAACAAAATCTGCATTTCCGATCGTTTCCGAAGACTGGAGCGCCTCCTGACATGAGCCCGCGAGCTTATTTCGGCACCGACGGCATTCGCGGCCAAGCCAACCGGCACCCGATGACCGCCGAGGTTGCACTGCGGGTCGGGCTGGCGGCCGGGAAGCTGTTCCGCTCCGGCGGCGACCGCCGCCACCTGGTGGTCATCGGCAAGGATACGCGCCTGTCGGGCTACACGATCGAGCCGGCGCTGGTCGCCGGGTTCGCCAGCGTCGGAATGGACGTGCGGCTGTTCGGACCGCTGCCGACGCCCGGCGTCGCCATGATGACGCGGTCGCTGCGCGCCGACCTCGGCGTGATGATCTCGGCCTCGCACAACAGCTACACCGACAACGGCATCAAGCTGTTCGGGCCCGACGGCTACAAGCTGTCGGACGAGATCGAGCTCGATATCGAGGGGTTGATGGACCAGGGGCTGCAGGAGGGGCTGGCGGAGCCAGCCGACCTCGGCCGCGTCCAGCGCATCGATGACGCCCAAGCCCGCTATGTCGAGATCGTAAAAGGCACCTTCCCGCGCGGCCTGAGCCTGAACGGCCTGAGGGTCGTGGTCGATTGCGCCAACGGCGCCGCCTACAAGGTCGCGCCCACCGCCCTCTACGAGCTGGGCGCCGAGGTGAAGGAGGTCGGCGTCTCGCCCAACGGGGTCAACATCAACGCAGAGTGCGGGTCGACCTTCCCGAAGACCGTGGCGAAAGCGGTCAAGGAGTATCGGGCCGACATCGGCATCGCCCTCGACGGCGACGCCGACCGGGTGCTGATCTGCGACGAGCGCGGGGAAATCGTCGACGGCGATCAGATCATGGCCATCATCGCCGGCGAATGGGCCAAGGCCGATCGCGTGACCGGCGGCGGCGTGGTGGGAACCGTCTATTCCAATCTCGGCCTCGAGCGGTTCCTGGGCGCGCGGGGCCTGACGCTGCAGCGTACGGCCGTCGGCGACCGGTACGTCATGGCCCGCATGCGCGAAGCCGGCTTCAACCTCGGCGGCGAGCAATCCGGCCATGTGATCCTGTCGGACTTCTCCACCACCGGCGACGGCTTGATCGCCGCCCTGCAGGTGCTGGCGGTCCTGGTGCAATCGGACCAGCCGATGAGCCGTCTCGCCCGCCAGTTCGAACCGGTGCCGCAGAAGCTGGAGAACGTTCGCTACCTGAACGGCGCAAAGCCGCTCGACGACGCCCAGGTCAAGGCGGCGATCGCGGATGGCGAAACCCGCCTGAACGGGTCGGGCCGCATCGTCGTTCGGCCGTCAGGGACGGAGCCGCTGATCCGCATCATGGCCGAGGGCGACGACGCCAAGCTGGTCGCGCAGGTCGTCCGCGACATCGCCGGGGCGGTGCGGCAGGTCAGCGCCTGAGTCGATCCGGCCGGCGCGCGTCGGAAGCGCGCCGGCCATCGTCGTCGCTAGTAGAGGTAGCCGACGTAGTCGTAGCGGTAGCGCAGGGATCCCGGCATCGGCGCCTGCGCCATCGCCCCTTGCACCGCCGGCCGGACGCAGTCGTCCATGTCTTCCCACACGAGCGAAGCGCCGCCGCGATAGTCGAGGTCGCGGCACACCTGCACCGCCGCCCTCACGACGCGCGCGTGCAAGGCGCGAGCGCCCCAGTCGGTTCGAAGGTCGAGGTCGCCATAGTAGACCGCGCGCGACTCGCTGAGCGAGCCTTCGCCGGTGAAGGGGTTGATGCGCGAGTAGACGCCGGGCGCCTGGACGGTGATCTCGCTCGGTCCGGCAGCGGTGTCGTAGCCGGGCTGGGCGTGGGCGGGCGTCGAAACGGCGCCGGCCGCGAGGCTGAGCGCGCTCGCGCCGGCAAGCGCGAGCCGCGCCGGATATCTGGTGATCGTCATAGAGCTGGTTCCTTCGCTTGGGCGAGGTCAGCCGGCGAGACGCCCTGGCCCGCCGGCCGGTCGCATCGGCTAGTAGCCGTAGCGCACGTTCTCGTAGCGGTAGCGCATCCCATCCGGGATGGGCGCCGACGCCATCGCCTCCTCGACCGCTGGCCGCACGCAGTCCACCTGGTTGCTGTTCAGGGGGACCCTGCCGGGCTGCATGTCGATGTCGTTGCAGAGCTCTGTCGCGGCCCGGACGACGCGCGCGTGGAACGCGCGGATGCCCCAGCCGGTGCTCAAGTTGAGGTCGCCGTAGTAGACCGGCCGCGACTCGCGGACCAGATCGATCGGCGCCCCGGTGGTGGAGTCGCGCTCAAAGCGACGCGGCGAATAGACGGTCACCACGCCTGCGTCCGAGCCGTACCGTTGATAGTCGTCGTAGGGTTGTGCGTGCGCTGGCATGGACGGCGCGGTTACCGCGAGCCCCAGCGCGCCCAATCCCGCAAGCGTCAAACGCTTCGAGAGACTGGAGATGGTCATGAGTGGCCTCACTCCTATTGTGGCCCGTCAGCCCACGCAGACAACGCTCGCCCGGCGGGCCAGTTCCCGAGTAATGTAGTATTGACTTAATTAAGCGTGGACTTATCATCGGCGCATGGACAGCCTTACCGCCCTCGCCGATCCGACCCGCCGGCGCATCATCGAGTCGCTGGCCGCCGGCCCGCTTTCATCGGGGGAGATCGCCGGCCGGTTCACGGTCAGCGCTCCGGCCATCTCGCAGCACCTGAAGACGCTCAGAGCTGCGCGGCTGGTGCGCGTGCGGGCCGAGGCGCAACGGCGGATCTACGAGCTGGACCCGGCCGGGCTGGACGAGATGTCGGCGTGGATGGCGAATATCCGGCGCTTCTGGTCGGCCCGCCTCGACGCGCTCGAAGATCAGCTACGAGAGGAACAGGAACATGAGCGACTTGGGTGAGACGTATCGGGCGCCGGCCGTCCGCTTCGAGCGGCGGCTGCCGGGCTCCACCGCCTCGGTCTGGGCGCACCTGACGGATTGCGCGAAGCTGACCGGCTGGTACGGCGACGACTCCCGCATCGAGCCGCGCGAGGGCGGCGCCGTGCGGCTGATGGGCGGTCATATCCGCGGCGTGGTCACCCAATGGCGGCCCGGGAGTCGGCTGGCGCACACCTGGAACGTCTTCTCACCGGGCGAGGAGCGTTCGCCGTATCCGGAGTCCTACTTGACCATCGATCTCGAACCGGAAGCTGACGGCGTCCGCCTGGTGCTCACGCACCTGCCGGTGCTGGATCGCTTCGAGACGCAGAACGCCATGGGCTGGCACACCTTCCTCGACATCCTCGAGGCCACGCTGGCGGGCCGCCCCGTCGAGCCTCGCCCGGCCTATATGCAGCGCAACGCGGCGCGGTATGGAGTCGACTTGGCCAATTTGCAAAGGTGACCGCAGGGGAGAGCGATCCATGACCGGGACGGAGCTGCTGATCGGGACGCGCAAGGGCGCCTGGGTGCTGCGCGATGACGGACGGCGGGGCGACTGGCGCCTCGACGGCCCGCAGTTCCTCGGCCAGATCGTCAGCCACGTCGTCCAGGATCCCCGCCGGCCGGAGGTGCGCATGATGGCGGCGGCGACCGGCCATCTGGGGCCGACGGTCTTCCGCTCCTTCGACGCCGGCGCCACCTGGACCGAAGCGCGTCAGCCGCCCGCGTTTCCGAAAGCCGCGGAGGGCGCCGCCGCCCGCGCCGTCGACCACACGTTCTGGCTCCAGCCCGGCCACGCCAGCGAGCCGGGCGTTTGGTGGGCCGGAACCTCGCCCCCTGGCCTCTTCGTCAGCGACGACGACGGCGAGACCTGGACCGGTGTCGCCGGCTTCAACGCGCATCCGATGTACGACAAGTGGGTTCCGGCCGACTCGGGAACGCCGGACGGGCCGCTGCTCAATCAGGTGGTGATCGATCCGCGCGATCCCAG
>DATGIN010000074.1:0-9815 GCA_035295705.1 Caulobacteraceae bacterium | reverse complement strand
GTCGGGCGTCACCGGCGCGGCGGGCTCGCCGCCGAACGCCGCGCCCGGCCGGGGCGTCAGCGCCCGCAGCTCGGCCAGCATCTCCCTCAGGTCTTCTTCGTCGACGCCGCAGATGCGGCGAAGCGCGGCCAGGTCGCGCTTGGCGACCAGATCGAGGTGGTCGAGCAGCGCCGACATCGCCGGATCGCAACGGTTGCGATCGACGAGCTGCAGGCGAAGGCACTCGGCCACGTCGCGGGCGAAGACGCCGGTCGGCTCGAACCCTTGCAGGCGGGCGAGCACCGCCTCGACCTTGTCGAGCGTGCAGCCAAGGCGCTCGGCCACCTCGCCGAGATCGAGCCGCAGATAGCCGCCCTCGTCGACGCCATCGATCAGCACCTGGGCGATGGCGTGGTCGGCGCCGGCGAGGCCGGCGACCGCGAGCTGGCCCGCCAGATGCTCGGCGAGCGTCAGCTCGCGTTGCACGCCGCCTTCCAGGCCGCCCTCTTCGCCGTCGAACCCGCCCCCCCGGCCGGCGCGCGACCAGTCGACGGCGCCGCCGGTCTGGTAGCCTTCGGACCCGGCGGGCGGCTGCTCGTTGGCGCTCTCGCCGGGCGAGGCGTCGGCATAGAGATCGTCGTGGCGCGCGTCGATGTCTGCGGCCGCCTGCGCATCGGAGATGCGATCCAGCGACCTCTCTGCGATCTCGGGCTCGCGCTCGACAGCGTCTGCGGCGGTCGGCTCGGCGCCCGCCTCGTCACGCTCGTCCCGCTGCAGCAGCGGATTGCGCTCCAGCTCGCCCTCGACATACGCCTCGAGCTCAACGCTCGACAGTTGCAGCAATTTGATCGCCTGCTGCAGCTGCGGCGTGATGACGAGGCCCTGGCCTTGTCTGAGCTCCAGTCTGGGACCGAGCGCCAACGCTTACTCCTGGCCTAATTCTTGCCTTATTCGAGCCTAGGCGGCGTTTCCCACTGACTGGTTAACCGGGCGCGGATTTGCGCCGGCAGCGACCTTCAGCCGCCTTGACGGTGGCCGGCTAGGCCGCTCGCGTCAGCTCCAGCCAATGCGAAAGCGCGTTGCGCACGCGCGGCCGATCGTCGTCGATGGCGGTCGCGGCGCCGGTGAGGCGCGAGCGTGACACGGTTAGCGCCAGGCGGATGTAGTTGGGAAACCGCGATGTGTCCGGCGTGCCGATCGAAGCGCGAAACTCGCCGACGAACCACCCGTCCTCGATGCGCGGGTTGTTGACCAGGGCCATGAGCTGGCGGCCAACGCGGGCGTGCGCCTCTCCGTCGCGCCGCACCAGGAGTTCGAAAGGCTTGTCGGCGGCGTAGGTCGAGAGCGTCCCGCGCCAGGTCCCGACTAGGCCGCGAGGCGGCGCGAACCTGGGCGGCGCCGGCGGCGGCTCGATCGGCTGCACCCGCCAACCTGGCAGGAGCAGAGCGGCGAGCCGCTCGCTGATCTCGAAGGCGAGAGGGTCGCTCGCGTTGCAGAGGACGATCGTGGCGATCCCCTGGTCGGGGAACAGACGGAGCAGCGTCGAGACTCCGCCCATCCCGCCCGAGTGGGACCCCACGCGGCGCGCATCGCGCATCTCGTCGACGAATCCGACCCCATAGCGGCCGCCGCCAGCGTCCGGCGACGAGCCGCGATGCATCTCGTCGATCGCGGCGTCGGGCAGGATGCGGCGCTGGTCGTCCAGCGGCCTCTTCAGGTGGAAGAGCGCGAAGCGGGCCAGGTCGTGGGCGCTGGCGAACGCCTCGGACGCGCCCGGATGGTCGGTCACGTAGAAGGGGATGCGGTCGCCGTCGGCGCCGTAGCGAGCGGCGGCGAAGGGCTCGAGCCCGGGACCGACGCCGATCGCGCTGTGCAGCATGCCGAGCGGCAGGAACACCTCGCGCCGCATCACCGTGGCGAAGTCGCGCGAAGCAGCGCGCGCGATCACGTGATCGAGGACCCCGTAGCCAAGGTTCGAGTACTGATAACGCGCGCCGGGCTCGGTCACGAGATTGCCGTAGCGCAGGATCGTCTCGTCCATCGACGGCCGCGGCCACGCCTCGTCGGAATAGAAGAACTGGTAGTGCAGCGGCAGGCCGGCGCTGTGGTTCGCGACCCGGCGCACGGTCGCTTGGCGGGCGTCCCACGCGCGGCCGTTCAGCTTCGCCGCGCCCAGATAGGCGTTCACCGGCTTGTCGAGATCGATCTTTCCCGCCTGGGTGAGGACCATCAGCGCCGTCGCCGTCAGCGGCTTGGTGACCGAGGCGAGGGAGTACATCGTGTGCGCGTCGGCCGCGATGCGCCGCTCGCGGTCGGCCCAGCCGAACCCCTCCTCCCACACGATCCGCCCGTCCTCGACGACCGCGACAGCGAGCGAGGGCAAGGACCGCTCGACCAGCGCGGCGCGGATCAGGTCACGGACGTCGTCGAAGCGGTCGGCCAAGCGAAGTCGGTCAGCTGAAGCTTTCGCCGAGGTAGAGCCGGCGCACGTCCGGATCGGCGAGGATCTCGTCCGGGCCGCCCTCGAACAGCACCCGTCCGGCGTGGATGACGGAGGCGCGATCGATGATGTCGAGGGTTTCGCGCACGTTGTGGTCGGTGATCAGGATCCCGATGCCGCGTCCTTTCAGGTAGGCGATGACTTCCTTGATGTCCGCCATGGCCATCGGGTCGATGCCGGCGAACGGCTCGTCCAGCAGCATGAACTCGGGCTCGCTCGCCAAGGCGCGGGCAATCTCGACCCTCCGCCGCTCGCCGCCGGAGAGCGAAATCGCCGGCGCACGGCGGAGATGCTCGATGTGCAGCTCCTCGAGCAGCCCGCTCACCTCCTCGCGCGCGCGGCGGGCGTTCCGTTCGCGCATCTCGACGACGGCCATCACGTTTTCCTCGACCGTCATGCCGCGGAAGATCGACGCCTCCTGCGGCAGGTAGCCGACCCCCATGCGGGCGCGCTGGTACATCGGCTGGGCCGTGATGTTCTCGCCGTCGAGCCAGATCGAGCCGTAGTCGGCCCCGATCAGCCCGGTGATCATGTAGAAGCACGTGGTCTTGCCCGCGCCGTTGGGGCCGAGCAGTCCGGCGACCTCGCCGCGCCTGAGGCGCAGGCTGACGTTCGAGACGACGGGCCGTCCGCGGAACGACTTGCCGATGCCGTCGGCGAACAGGCCATCGCCGTTCGAGCCGTCGTCGCTCCGCGCCTTCTGCGGGCGCACGGACTCCGCGCTGTCCGGCATCAGCGCGCGGCCGAGCCGGTCCCGAGCGGCCCGCCGGCCTGGTTCGAGCTCGGATAGACGACCGCCCGCACCCGGCCGGGCGCGCCGCGGCCCTTCGCGTTCGACTCCATCGTCGCCTGGCCGGTCACGGTGTCGATGACGAGGCGGTCGCCGACGACGACGTTCTTGCCCTGGGTGATCACCACGTCGCCGGTGACGGTGATGGTCTTCGAATCGGCGAGGTAGACGGCGTGATCGCCTTTCACCACCTGCTGCGGGGTCGCGTAGTAGACCGAGCCGTCGGCGGTGAGTTTCTGAGGGCTCGAGCCGCACTTGCCCTGGATCGGCCCTGAACCCTGCGCCTGACCCGCGTCGCCCCCGGGCCGCTCGTAGATGCTGAGGGTGTCGGCGCGCAACCTCGCCGTGCCTTGCAGCGCCTCGACCGAGCCCTTCCAGGTCGCCACGCACGCATGGTTCTGCGCCACCAACTGGTCGGCGCTGACGTCGATCGGCGCGTTCGAGCCCTGCGCCAGCTGCGCAAGGGCTGCGCCGGGCGCGGCGGCGATGCCGAGGATCAAGAGAACAACAGCCGGTCGCTGCATTGAGATCGTTGGTCCTTTAGCGCCCGCGGGCGGCGGAACGATCGGGTTCTAGTGCGAATTGACCGTTCTTGGAATTCAGCCGTGAGTGGACCCGACCCTGGAAGACCAGGGTCTGGCCACGGTCCATCACCGCGTAGGAGTCCGCCTGGATCGCGCCCGTGGGACCCGCGCCCGCCACCCGCGAGCGACCCGCGACCGCCCCTTTGACGGTGTCGACGATCGCCTGGTTGGTCGCGAAACTGTCGCCGAGCGCATCGTGCAGGGTCACGTGCCCCATCAGCAACAGGATCCGGGTGTCCTGCCGGTAGACGCCGTCGTCTGCGGACATGTGGGTGGGGTTGGCGCCATCCGCGTCGAAGGTCATCGCCGGGTTGTCGAGCCGGATGCGCATGGGATTGGTATTGTCGCGGGCCGCGCTGGCGGCGGTCAGCACATAGGCGCGCCCCTGCTCGTCGCGGCCGAGGAAACGGGCGTTGGTCATGTGGATTGTGCCGCCGCCGGCGTTGCGGTGCGCCGCTCCGATGCGGCTCGCGAGATCGCCGAACAGCGCCCAGGCGGCAAAGGCGATGGCGATGGCGGCGATCACGAGAGGCAAGGCGACGCGAAAGCCGGCGATGACCCGCGAGCGCCGCCGCCAGCGCGCCATATCGCGCTCGCGGCGCTCGGCGCGTCGCGCTGGCGCAGGCGTGGTCGGCGTCGCGGCGCTCACCACGGCTTCACTCGTGGGCGAAGATGTCGACGTCGGCCCATCCGGCCACATCCAGCCTGGCGCGCCAGGGCAGGAAGTCGAAGCAGGCCTGCGCCAGGCCCATGCGCCCTTCGCGCTCCAGCATCGTGTTCAGCCTCGCCTTCAGGCCGTGCAGATGCGCGACGTCGCCGGCGGCATAGGTCAGCTGTTCGGGGCTGAGCTGCGGCGCGCCCCAATCGGAGCTCTGCTGGGCCTTGGAGATGTCGAGGCCGAGGAGCTCGCGCACGAGGTCGCGCAGGCCGTGCCGGTCGGTGTAGGTGCGGGCGAGCTTGGAAGCGATCTTGGTGCAGTAGACCGGCCGGGTGACGACGCCGAGGTGAAGCACGAACATCGCGATGTCGAAGCGCCCGAAGTGAAAGATCTTCAGCGTGTCCGGATCCGCCAGCAGCCGTTTCAGGTTCGGCGCCTCATAGGTCTGCCGATTCAGCCGCACGACATGGCTCGAGCCGTCGCCTGCGGACAGCTGCACCACGCAAAGCGGGTCGCGGCCGAGCCTTAGGCCCATCGTCTCGGAGTCGATCGCGACCTCGGGCCCAAGATTCAGGCCATCGGGCAGGTCGCCTTCGTGCAGATGGATCGGCTGGGGGTTTGCGGCGGCGGTCATCGGGTTTTCGCTTCGCCGCTTGTTGGTGCCCAGGAAAGGACTCGAACCTTCACGGCCGTTAAGCCACTGGCACCTGAAGCCAGCGCGTCTACCAATTCCGCCACCTGGGCCCAGGCTAGGAGGCGGGGAGCGATAGGGCCCTGGAAGGTGTCAGTCAATGCCGCCGCCCGCCTAGTGCGCCTCGTCCCAATTGGCGGCCGCGCGAGCGTCGACGACCAGCGGAACGCTCAGCGAAACGGCCGGGTCGGCGGCGCGCGCCATCACCGCGCTGACCAGCTCGCAGGTCGCCTCCGCTTCGCCCTCCGGCGCCTCGAACACCAGCTCGTCGTGCACCTGCATCAGCATGCGCGCGGAGAGCCCCGCGTCGGTCAGCGCCGCCGGCATGCGGATCATCGCCCGGCGGATGATGTCGGCGGCGGTGCCTTGGATCGGCGCGTTGATGGCCGCCCGCTCGGCGAACTGCCGGTGGGCGACGTTGCCCGAGCGGATGTCGGGGATGTGCACCTTGCGCCCGAACAGGGTCTTCACGAACCCGAACTCGCGGATCTCGCCGCGCCGCTCGTCCATGTAGGTGCGGATGCCGGGGAAGCGCTCGAAGTAGGTCTGGATGTAGGCGCCCGCCTCGTCGCGCGGGATCGAGAGCTGGTTGGCGAGGCCGAACGCCGAGATGCCGTAGATGATGCCGAAATTGATCGCCTTGGCGCGTCGGCGGGTCTCGGCCGGCATGCCCTCGATCGGCACGCTGAACATCTCCGAGGCGGTCATCGCGTGGATGTCCTGGCCGGCGAGGAACGCCGCCTTCAGCTGCGGGATGTCGCCGATGTGGGCGAGCAGCCGAAGCTCTATCTGGCTGTAGTCGGCGCTGATCAGCACGTAGCCCGGCTCGGCGATGAAGGCGCGGCGGATCTTCCGCCCCTCCTCGGTGCGGACCGGGATGTTCTGCAGGTTCGGGTCGTTCGAAGCGAGGCGGCCGGTGGAGCTGGCCGCCAGGGCATAGGAGGTGTGGACGCGGCCGCTGCGCCCGGAGACGGCCTGCACCAGGGCGTCGGTGTAGGTGTTCTTCAGCTTCGAGACCTGCCGCCAGTCGAGCAGCACGCGCGGCAGCGGCTGACCCTGTTCGGCGAGGTCCTCGAGGATGCGCACGTCCGTGCCCCAGGCGCCGGTCGCGGTCTTCTTCGAGCCGGGCAGGCCCATCTCGCCGAACAGCACGTCTCCTATCTGCTTCGGCGAGCCGAGGTTGAACGGATGGCCGGCGAGCGCGTGCGCCTCGGTCTCGAGCTCGCCCATGCGCACCGCGAAGTCGTTGGACAGCAGCCGGAGGCGGTCGGCGTCGATGCGGACGCCCCAGGCTTCCATGCCGGCCAGAACCGCCGGCATCGGCCGCTCCAACGTCTCGTAGACGCTCAGCACCCCATCGCGCACCAGGCGGGGCCGCAGGTGGTGGTGCAGGCGGAGCGCGATCTCGGCCCGCTCGGCGGCGTGCGCCGTGGCGTGCTCGAGCGGGGCGTTGGCGAAGCTGGTCTGCGCCTTGCCGCTGCCGATGACGCTCCTCAGCGCGATCGGCTCGTGCGCCAGCCAGGTGCGGGCGAGCTCGTCCAGGCCGTGCGCGTGCACGCCGGCGTCGAGCACGTAGGAGATCAAGAGCGTGTCCTCGATCGGCGCCAGCTCGACGCCGTAGCGCCGCAGCACCCCGATCGCGGTCTTGATGTTGTGCCCGATCTTGAGGACCGCCGGGTCCTCCAGCAAAGGCTTCAGCGTCGCGATGGCCGCTTCGAGCGGGACCTGTTCGAGCGCAGCGGTGGTCTCCAGCGCCAGCCCCTCGGCGACGCCGTGCGCCAGCGGGACATACGCCGCCTCGCGCGGACCGATCGCCAGCGCGACGCCGCAGAGGGTCGCATCGGCCGCGATTGGACCGTCGGTCTGCACGTCGATGGCGACCATGCCCTTGGCTTGCGCCCGCTCGACCCATTGCTGCAGCGCCGCGAGGTCGCGCACGCACTCGTAGGCGCCGGTGTCGACCGACGGCAGCTCGCTCGGCGTCGCCGGGGCTTTCGCATGCGCCTCGGGCAGCTCGCCGCGCGCCTCGGCGACCCGGCGCGCCAGCGCGCGGAACTCCATCACGTCGAAGAACTCGGACAGCACCCCCATGTCCGGCTCGGCGAGCGCCAACGCGTCGACCGGCTCCGGCAGCGGCGCGTCGCAGTCCAGCTGCACCAGCCGCCGCGAGAGGCGGATCTGGTCGGCGAAGTCGATCAGAGTCTGGCGGCGCTTGTCCTGCTTGATCTCGCCGGCGCGGGCCAGCAGCGTCTCCAGGTCTCCGTATTCGTTGATCAGCGCCGAGGCGGTCTTGATCCCGATGCCGGGCGCGCCGGGAACGTTGTCGACGGAATCGCCGCAGAGGGCCTGTACGTCGACCACCTTGTCGGGCGTCACCCCGAACTTCTCGAACACCTCGGCCGGCCCGATGCGCACGTTCTTCATCGGATCGAACATCGAGACCGGCCCGCCGACCAGCTGCATCAGGTCCTTGTCGGACGAGACGATCACGACCTCGCCGCCGGAGTCGCGGACCTGGCAGGCGTAGGCCGCGATGATGTCGTCGGCCTCGTAGCCGGCGATCTCGAGGCAGGGCACGCCGAACGCGCGCGTGGCGTCACGCACCAGCGGAAACTGCGGGACGAGGTCCTCCGGCGCCGGCGGCCGGTGCGCCTTGTACTCCGAGTAGAGCTCGTTCCTGAACGTGTGCTCGGACTTGTCGAACACGACCGCGAGATGCGTCGGCGCGTCCGGCGAGCTCTTCATGTCGGTCATCAGCTTCCACAGCATGTTGCAGAAGCCGGCGACCGCGCCGGTGGGCAGCCCGTCGGACTTCCGGGTGAGCGGCGGCAGCGCGTGGTAGGCGCGGAAGATGTAGCCCGACCCGTCGACGAGATAGAGCCGCACGTCCAACCCCTCTTCGCCAGGCTGACGTTCCGCGGCGGCCGTCGGCGCCTCGGTGAGCGTGTCGGTCATGCCAGCAAAGATAGGCCGCCCATGCTGTCGGGTCACGTCACCAGCGTACGGATTCGACGCCACCGGGCGCCTCTGGCAACGTGGCCCTCGGCAAGGGTTGCGGCGGAGAGAGGCGGCTTCAGCGATGCGACGGCTCGATCACATGTCCTTGCCGGTCAGCGACTGGCGCCGCTCGCGCGACTTCTGGCGCGACGTGCTGGGCTTCAAGGTCGAGTTCGAGATTCCGGATCGCGCGACGGTCGCCATGGTCGACGAGGCCGACCTGACCGTCTTTCTCGAGAACGGCGAGGTCATCTCCAACCCCTCGCTCGGCTTCACCATCCAGGTCGACGACGTCGAGGCGGCGTACGCCGATCTTTCCGCCCGAAGCGTTGCATTCGTGCATCCGCCGATGAAGGTGTTCTGGGGCTATGGCGCCGAGCTGCTCGATCCCGACGGCTATCGCATCCACCTGTGGGACGAGGTCTCGATGCGCGAGAAGGGCGGCGCCTGATGGGGTCTTTCGCCAGCATCTACGCGCTCGCTTCGGCGCGAAAGGGCGGCGACGCCGCCCTCGAGGCGCTGATCGCCGAGCATGCGCCGAAATCGAAGGCCGAGATCGCCGCGACGCCCGACGACCGCATCCTTGCCATGATGACCGAGCGGGTGTTCCAGGCCGGCTTCAACTGGCGGGTCGTCGCCAACATGTGGAAGGGCTTCGAGGCGGCGTTCCACGGCTTCGATCCGGTCTGGTGCGGGGCGATGAGCGAGGAGGAATTCGACGCGCTCTTGAAGGACAAGCGCATCGTCCGCAACGCCCAGAAGATCATGTCCGTGCAGCTGAATGGCCGCTTCCTGGTCGAGCTGGCCGGCGAGCATGGGTCGGCCGCCAAGGCGTTGGCCGACTGGCCCGACGAGGACTACGTCGGTCTGCTCGAGCTCCTCAGGGCCAAGGCCTCGCGGCTGGGCGGCGAGGCGGCCATGCGGTTCCTCCGCTCGCTCGGCAAGCCGTCGTTCATCACCAGCCGCGACGTCGCCGCGGCCCTCGTGCGGGAGGGCGTCTTGAGCAAACCGCCGAGCGGCAAGCGCGACTTCCGCGCCGTGCAGGACGCCTTCAACGCCTGGGCCGAAGAGAGCGGCCGCGACCTGACCTCGATCAGCCGCGTTTTGGCGATGAGCACCGGCTAGCTCTAGTGCCCGGTCGGGCCCTCGTAGACGCCGGGGGCCAGGCGCTCGTCCTCGTGGCCCTCCGAGCCCTGGGCGAGCACGAAACGGCGGTCGCAGTAAGGGCATTCGACGAAGTCGCCCTCGCCCATCTCCAGGTAGACGCGCGGATGGCCAAGCGCCCCGCCGACTCCGTCGCAGGCGACGCGCCGCGATCGCACCACGATCTCTTCGGCTGGCGGCAGGTCGGGCTGCAGCGAGGCCCGCGCCGGCGCGGGCTCGGGTCGTTGCTGCACCTTCGGCGCGCGCGCCATCTCGCCTCCTGAAAGCCGCCCGAAGCAGGACTGGCGCTAGGTAGGCGGCGCGACCCCGCGCCGTCAATCGAGCCTCGCGTGGCGGCGTGTTATGAGCTAAGCCTCGCGCCCCGCGCGATGCGCCCGTAGCTCAGCTGGATAGAGCGTTGCCCTCCGAAGGCAGAGGTCACAGGTTCGAATCCTGTCGGGCGCGCCATTTTC
>DATGIN010000073.1:0-5862 GCA_035295705.1 Caulobacteraceae bacterium | reverse complement strand
CGGCGTCGCGCTGATCTCCACCATCTCCTTCATCCTCATCATGCTGGCGGTGGCGATCCTCATCATCGTGATGTCGGTGATGAACGGCTTCCGCACCGAGCTCCTCAACCGGATCCTCGGCTTCAACGGCCACATGCACGTCAGCGGCATGGTCACCAACGAACCGGAGCTCGATCTGGCGCTGGCCCGCATCCGCGCCGTGCCCGGCGTCGTGCAGGCCGTGCCGGTGATCGAGGCGCAGGCGCTGGTGCAAGGGCGTGGACAGTCGTCTGGCGCGGTGGTGCGCGGCATGCGGCCCGAGGACGTCCGCTCGACCCCGTTCATCGCCAACGACATCAAGTCCGGCTCGCTGCAGGGCTTCGGCCAGGGGGACGATGGCGGCGACCTCATCCTGGTCGGCAGCAGGCTGGCGGCCGCCATGGGCGTCGAGCCAGGCGATACCTTGATGCTCACCTCGCCGTCCGCAGGCGCAACCGTCCTCGGCTCGACGCCGGTCTCGAAGGCCTACACGGTCGCCGGCACGTTCACGGTCGGCATGAGCCAGTTCGACGAGTCATTTATCTACATGCCGCTGCAGCAGGCGCAGCTCTTCTTCGGCCGCGGGGCGGCGGCCGACGCGATTCAGATCATGGTCGACGACCCCGACCGGACCCAGCAGATGCGGGCGGCGATCCAGCGGGCGGTCGGCCCGGACGGCGTCGTCAGCGACTGGCGCGACCAGGAGCAGGCCTACTTCAACGCGCTCGAGGTCGAGCGAACGACGATGACCCTGATCATGGGCCTCTTGGTGCTCATCGCCGCCGCGAACATCATCTCGTGTCTGATCATGCTGGTGAAGAACAAGGGCCGCGACATCGCGGTCCTGCGCACGCTCGGAGCAGGGCAGGGGGCGATCCTGCGCATCTTCTTCCTCGCCGGCTCGACCATCGGCGCGATCGGGACGGCCGCGGGCCTGCTGCTCGGAATCCTCTTCTGCCTCAACATCGAAATCATCCAGCGCGTCGTCGAGTGGGCGACCGGCACGCAGGTCTTCAACGCCGAGATCTACTTCCTGGCCCACATCCCGGCGCGCATCGACTGGACGGAGGTGGCGGGCGTCGCGATCTTCTCGCTCGGCGCCTCGTTCCTGGCCACGCTGCCGCCGGCGTTCCAGGCGGCCAGGCTCGATCCCGTCGAGGCGCTCCGTTTTGAATGAGCCGATCCTTCGGCTGCGGGGCGTCGTCCGCGACTACCCTTCCGGCGAACAGATGCTGCACGTTCTGCGCGGCGTCGACCTCGATGTGGCCCCGGGCGAGGTGGTCGGCCTGATCGGCCCTTCCGGCTCCGGCAAGTCGAGCCTGCTGCACGCTGCGGGCCTCTTGGAGCGGCCGACCGCGGGCCAGATCGTCATCGACGGGCGCGACTGCTCCAAGCTGGGCGACGCCGCACGCAGCCGCGTGCGCCTTGGCCTGATCGGTTTCATCTATCAGTTCCACCACCTTTCGCCGGAGTTCAGCGCGATCGACAACGTGGCGCTGCCGCAGATGATCGCCGGCCGTAGCCGCTCGGCCGCACACCGGCGCGCGACGGCCCTCCTGACGCACCTCGGTCTCGGAGAGCGCCTCAACCACCAGCCCGGGCAACTATCGGGCGGCGAACAGCAGCGGGTCGCCATCGCCCGCGCGTTGGCCAACGAGCCAAGGCTGCTGCTCGCCGACGAGCCGACCGGCAACCTCGACCCGGAGACCTCCAAGGCGGTGTTCCAGAACCTCTACGAGCTCGCCACGGCGACCGGCGTCGGCGTCCTGATCGCCACCCACAACATGGAGCTCGCCACCCACATGCAGCGCGTCGTCGCGCTCAGGGACGGGCGGCTCGTTCCGCAATAGCGTGATCTTGGTGATTCATTGGGGCATTAGACCCGCGCACCGGCGCTTCGAAGGAGACCGCTCATGACTGACGCCGCCGAGCAGACGAAGCCCTGGCCGGCGATGTCGATCGCCCAGGCGCACGCGATCCTGACCGCGCCGGGCATGCCGTTCGAAATGGAAGAGATCGACATCGGCGGCGTGAAGACCCGCACCTGGAAGAACGCGCCTCCGACGCTGCGGAGCGTCGTCGAAGCCGGCCGCCAGCACGGCGAGAAGATCTTCCTGGTCTACGAGGACGAACGCGCCAGCTTCGAGGCCTTCTACCGCGCCGTTTCGGCCTTCGCGCACGAGCTGCACGCGAAGGGCGTCCGGAAGGGCGACCGGGTGGCGATCGTCATGCGCAACCTGCCGGAATGGCCGGTCGCCTTCTACGCCGGCGAGGCGCTGGGCGCGATCGTCACGCCGCTCAACGCCTGGTGGACCGGCCCCGAGCTGGAGTACGGGCTGACCGACTCCGGCTCGAAGGTCGCGATCCTCGACGCCGAGCGGCTCGAACGGCTGCGCGAGCACATTCCCAACTGCCCCGAACTGAAGGCCATCTACGTCAGCCGCCTGGTCGAGGACGAAGCCGACCCCAAGGTGACCAAGCTCGAGTCCGTCATTGGCGAGACCGGGGCCTGGGCCGAGCTGCCGGACCGTCCGTTGCCGGCGGCGGACATCGGCCCGGACGATCCGGCGACGATCTTCTACACGTCGGGCACGACCGGAAAGCCGAAGGGCGCGCTCGGCACCAATCGCAACATCAATTCCAACATCCTGGCCGGCGCGATCGGCGGCCCGCGCGCCTTCCTCCGCAGGGGCGAGCGGCCGCCGGCCCCGGACCCGGACGCGCCGCAGATGACGAGCCTGCTTTCGGTGCCGTTCTTCCACGCGACCGGCTGCTTCGCGATCCTGAACCCCATGCTGGTCGGCGGCGCGAAGCTGGTGATGATGCACCGCTGGGACGTCGTGCGCGCCTTCGAGCTGATCGAGCGCGAGAAGGTGACCATGGCCGGCGGCGTGCCGACCATCGCTTGGCAGTTGCTCGAGCACCCCCTGCGGTCGAACTACGACCTCTCGTCGCTGCAGTCGGTCGCCTACGGCGGCGCGCCGTCCGCCCCCGAGCTCGTCCGCAAGCTGAAGGAGGTCTTCCCGAAGTCCTCGTCCGGCCAGGGCTGGGGCATGACCGAGACCTCGGCCAGCGTCACCGGCAACTCGGCCGAGGACTACGAGAACCGCCCGGACTCCTGCGGCGTCGCCGTGCCGGTGAGCGATCTGAAGATCATGACCGTCGAAGGCGACCGCGAGCTGCCCGTGGGCGAGGTCGGCGAACTCTGGGCCAAGGGCCCGCAGGTGGTGCGCGAGTACTGGAACAAGCCGGAAGCGACGGCGCAGACCTTCGTCGACGGCTGGGTGAAGACCGGGGACCTCGCCCGCCTCGACGAGGA
This sequence comes from Caulobacteraceae bacterium, assembly GCA_035295705.1. Taxonomy (GTDB): domain Bacteria; phylum Pseudomonadota; class Alphaproteobacteria; order Caulobacterales; family Caulobacteraceae; genus Poindextera. Next base: position 2,525 of record DATGIN010000073.1, on the reverse strand, counting down.
AGGGTTCTGCTACATCATCGACCGCGCCAAGGACATGCTGATCCGCGGCGGCGAGAACATCTACTGCATCGAGGTCGAGAACGTCCTCTACGACCACCCGGCGGTGATGGACGCCGCCTTGGTCGGCATTCCGCACAAGACGCTGGGCGAGGAGCCAGGGGCCGTCGTCACGCTCAAGCCGGGCGCCACGGCGACCGAACAGGAGCTCAGGAGCTTCGTGGCCGAGCGCCTCGCCGCGTTCAAAGTGCCGGTCAAGGTGCTGTTCTGGCACGAGACCCTGCCCAGGAACCCGAACGGCAAGATCCTCAAGAACGAGCTGAAGAAGCTGTTCGCCGAGGAGGCCTAGCGGAGCGGCGTTGCCCGAGGTCCTGATCGAACGCATCGGGGCGCAGGGCGACGGCATCGCGGCCGGGCCGGTCTATGTGCCCCTGACGCTGCCCGGCGAGCGCGTGCTGGCGGACGGGTCGGCCGAGCGCGCCGACCTCACCGGCATCCTGACCGCGAGTCCCGACCGGGTGGCGCCGCCCTGCCCACACTTCGGCGACTGCGGCGGCTGCGCGCTGCAGCATTGGGCGCGTGCGCCCTATCTTGCGTGGAAGGCCGAGCAGGTGAGGACCGGGCTGGCCAGCGTCGGCATCGAGACCGAGATCCTGCCGCCGTTTGCCTCGCCCATGCACTCGAGGCGTCGGCTGGCGCTGCATGCGCGCAAGGCCGGCGGCCGCATCGCGCTGGGGTTCAAGGCGCGCCGGTCCTGGCGGCTGGTCGAGATCGGCGTCTGCCCGATCGCCGACCCGAGGCTCGAGGCCGCGCTGCCGGCGCTCGCGGAGCTCGCCGCGCCGTTCTTCGAGCACCCGAAATCCGCGCCGACGCTGCATGTCACGCTCACCGAGACCGGGCTCGACATCGACGTGACCGGCGTCGAGCGCCGCGCCGGGGCGCTTTCCGCCGATGCGCGGCGAGCGGTCGCGGGGCGCGCGGCGGCCTACGACTTCGCCCGCGTGAGCCTGGCCGGGGAGGTTCTCTACCAGGCGCGGCAGCCCATCGTGCACCTCGGACCCGCAAGCGTGGCCCTGCCGCCGGGCGCCTTCCTGCAGGCTGTCCCAGGCGCGGAAGCTGCGATGGCCGCGTTCGTCGCGGCCGCCACGGCAGGCACGCGGCGGATCGCCGACCTCTACTGCGGCGTCGGGACGCTGACGTTTCGGCTCGCCGAAAACGCGGCGATCACGGCGATCGACCAGTCGGCGGCTGCGGTGAAGGCGCTGTCGGCTGCGAGCGGCGGCGTGGCCGGACTTAAGGCCGTTACGACCGAGGTTCGCGACCTGGTCCGCCGCCCGCTTCTGGCCGCGGAGATGAAACGGCTCGAGGCGGTCGTTTTCGATCCGCCGCGCGCCGGCGCCTCCGCTCAGGCGCGGGAGATCGCCCGCTCCAAGGTCTCGCTTGCCGTGGGCGTCTCGTGCAATCCGGCGACCTTTGCCCGTGACGCAAGAACGCTCGTGGACGGCGGGTTCGTGCTTGCCCAGGTTTTGCCGGTCGACCAGTTCCTGTGGTCCCCGCACGTGGAGCTGGTTGGCGTCTTTCGGCGATAGTCTAGCGCGCCCGCTCGGCCCAGGCGGCCACCATCGGCGTGAAGTCGGCGGGCTGCTCTTCGTAGCTCAGCATGTCGCTTTGCACCGCCCATGACTGGGCGCTCGAGGTCCAGAGCTGGGCGACCGGCCTGAGGTCGCCGGCGTCGTCCAGCGCGCCGCCGCGAACATTGACGACCGGCGCGCCCGTCCGATGCGTCCAGAGCCGGCTGTAGCACTGGCGGCAGAGGAACGAGACGCTCTGCACCCCGCCGCCCAGGTCGCGGGGCAGCTCGAACGGCTCGCCGGCGGTAACCTCGAGGCCGGCGGCCGGGAACACCACGTTCATGGCGAACGGGCTCCCGGTGCGTTTCTGGCAGAGGTGACAGTGGCAGATATAGGCGGTGAGCGGCGGCTGGCTCAGCCGAAAACGGACCGCGCCGCAGTTGCAGCCGCCTTCGCGCACGTCGCTCATGCGAGGACCTTCTGTTTGATGGCGGGCAAGTGCTCCTTGCCCCAAAAGAGCTCGCCGTCGACCACGAAGCTGGGGACGCCGAAGATGCCGAATTCCTCCGCCGCCGTTCGGATGGCGTCGTGCTCGGCGCGTCCCGGACCAGCCAGGAAGTCGGCAAAGCCGCCCACGTCGGCGCCGGCCTCGGCCAGCACGCCGTCCACCACCATCGGGTCCTCGATGTTCAGCTCGCGCCGCCAGAAGCGCTCGAAGGTCAGGTCGGTATAGCCCTTCAGGACAGCATCGCCCTGGCGCTTCGCCCACAGCAGGCCGATGGCGGCGATCGAGGAGTCCCAGATCTTTTGCGTGCCGCGCAGCGTCAGGCCGCGTTTGTTCGCCTCGCGCCGGCAGTCCATGTAGGCGTAGCGCACCTGCCGCCACTGGTGCGGCGTGCGGTTCTCCGAGACGATGCGCCCCTGATCGTCCACCTCGGCGGCGCCGCGATAGCTAGG
>DATGIN010000072.1:0-5474 GCA_035295705.1 Caulobacteraceae bacterium | reverse complement strand
GAGCCTTCTCCGGCGAGAACATGGCGATGAAGCCGGAGATCTCCTCCAGGAGAGCGTCCAGCGAGAAGTTCGTACTTCCGCTCCGCCAGCGGTCTGCCAACGCCGCCGCAGCGGGATGCAGCGCGGAGGACGTGGGCACGATCGGCTCGCGCACGAAGCGGCCGAACATGGTTGCGAACCACATGTTCGCCAGCGCCTGCCGCTCTTCGGCCGAGTGCTGTGCGCCGAACGGCGAATGCATGATGAAGCCGGCGCCTTCGAACCCGCAGATGATCCACTGCAGCCATCGGATCGCCGGATCCATTTCCGCTGTTGCGTACCAACGCAGGTCGGCTGGATGAGCTCCCGAGCGAACCTCCCAGTTCGTGTTCTGGTAGACGTAGACCAGGCGTCCGACCGAGACGAAGCGCCCCGACAAAAGGTAAAGCAGCGAGCACAGCTGGTCGTGAAACGGAAAACGGAACGGGTGCCGCATCGCATAGTCCCACACCCGTTGGACCAGCTCTCGCCGGACCGCCGAGTTGAAGATCAGATTTGGGCCGTCGAAAGAAAGAAACCCGGCTATGCGAGACTGGATGTTGGCCGAATCGACGTTTTCGTAGCCGCATATTCTTGACGCATCGAAGTCTTCAAAGAGGTAGGGACCCGTTATGCCGGCGATCGATGGGTCGCCTGCCTGGCTGGCGGCGACGTCGGCGACGCCAGCGATGCCGCGGTCGAACGCCGCGTCGTCGTCCCCAAGGAACAGGACGAAGTCGCCGCGCGCCTCGCCGAGCGCTTCGAAGAAGTTGGTCGTGGCGTCGCAGAGCTCGGAAAAGATGACGCGAAAGTTTGGATGTTCCGCCAGGCCAAGGACGTTCCGCTTCTCGGCCGAACATGAGTTGTCACGGACGACGGTCTCGATCGTGTCGGACGCCCACGCGCCCGCGCTCATGATCCGGCCATAGGCGCTGAGGCTCGTCCGGTTGGACGGAATGACGATGGAGAGTGCCGGCATCTTGAACCTCTTTCCGACTCGCCGCGCCGCATTCCTCGCGCTGACGGTGAACGCCTTCGAGCGCCAGGGGTTAAGTCGGGCGAAGGAGGAAGCAGATGTTCACTCTACCCAAGCTCCCCTACGGCTACGACGCGCTGGAGCCGGTCATCTCCCGGCGCACGATGGAGTTCCATCACGACAAACACCACGGGGCCTACGTCAAGAAGACAAACGAGCTGCTGGAGAAGGCGGGAACCAGCGCGCGCAGCCTCGAGGAAGTGATTCACGACGCAGCGACCGGCGGCGACAAGACGCTGTTCAACAACGCCGCTCAAGCGTGGAACCACGCCTTCTTCTGGGCGGCGATGACGCCGACCGCCGAGCAGCCCAACGCCGCGTTGGCCAAGGCGATCGAAAAGGCGTTCGGCAGCCTCGACAAGCTGAAGGAAACGTTCGTCAAGGACGGCGCCGAACACTTCGGCTCCGGCTGGGCTTGGCTCGTCGCCGACCGGTCGGGCGCGCTCTCCGTCCGCACGACGCATGATGCGGACGACACGCTGACAAAGACCGACATCGTGCCGCTGCTGGTCTGCGATCTCTGGGAGCACGCCTACTACCTCGACCATCAGAACGACCGCAAAGGCTTCCTCGAAGCCTGGTTCGAGCGGCTGCCGCATTGGGACTTCGCCGCCTACCAGCTCGCCGCCGCCAAGGGCCAGGGCGAGCTCTGGCGCTATCCGGCGCCTGTCGCCGCTACGGAGCAAAGGCGGGCCGGCGCGCGTTAACGCAGCTGAGCTTCAAGCTCGGTCGGCTAAGCCAGGAGGCGTCCCACATGAACGATCTGTCCAACCGCGGCGGCAGCGCCGCCGAACCCTTTTTGTCGGACGTCAAGACGCTGCGCGAGCAAGCGCGCCAGCAGATGGAGAAGGGACCCGTAAGCAAGACCTACAAGGGCGACGTCGGCCGCACGATCGAGATCCTGCAGAGCGTGCTCTCCACCGAGCTGGTTTGCTGGCTCCGCTATTCGCAACACGCCGTCGTCGCCACCGGCCTCGCCAGCGACAGCGTGCGGGCCGAATTCGCCGAGCATGCCGCCGACGAGCAAGGCCACGCCATGCAGGTGGCCGAGCGCATCAATCAGCTGGGCGGCGAGCCGGACTTCAACCCGTCCAACCTCACCGGCCGCTCGGCGTCCGAGTACGAGACGGGCAACGACCTGGTCACCCTGATCAAGGAGAACCTGGTCGCGGAGCGCATCGCGGTCGACCACTACCGCGAGCTCATCCGCTTCTTCGGCGAGAATGACCCCACAACCCGGGTGATGATCGAGGGCATCCTGGCCAAGGAAGAGGAGCACGCCAGCGACATGCTCGACCTGCTCCAGCGGCAGGGAAAGTAGCCCTTTCGCTGCACTGCGCAAAAGTTCGCGCACCGAGCGATTTCTTCGCCTTGACCCGGCGCTCGCCGGCCGCCTATTCGGGCCAGGGAGGGACACCCATGAGCCCGATGGCGCGCGTCCGACGCGAGCTCAGGTTCCTGCGCGGCCTGATCCGGACCCTGCGCCGGGTCAACTCTATTCGACCGGACTCTCCCAGGCTCGTCTGCGACGATCTCGAGGCGGCGGTGGACGCGTGGCGCACCCGCGCGGCCATAACGCTTGGTCGCCGCACCATCAGCTACGGCGAACTGGACGAGATCGCCAACCGCTACGCGCACTGGGCAGTGGAGCATGGCGTGCGCCGGGGCCAGACGGTCGCCCTCTACATGCCAACGAGAGTCGACTATCTGCCCATCTGGTACGGTCTATCGAAGGTCGGCGTCGCGACCGCCCTCATCAATAACAACCTGACCGGCCAGCCGCTGGCTCACTGCCTCGAAATCGCCCGCGCGGCGATCGCCATCGTCGATGGCGAGACCGCCGCTCCGCTACTGGAGGCTAACCAGGCCCTCGATCGGCCAATGGTCGTATGGACGCTGGGCCTAGCCGAGGGAGGCGAACTGCGGGACCTGACGCAGGCGCTGCGCAGCTGCAGCCAGCTCAGGCCGGATCGGACGATCCGCGAGGGCATGACGGCCAAGGACACCGCCCTCTTCATCTTCACGTCGGGCACCACCGGCCTGCCCAAGGCGGCGAAGATCAATCACATGCGCGCTCAGCTCTACATGCGCGGTTTCGCCGCCGCGACGGACGCCAGGAAAGACGACCGCATCTACGTCACGCTGCCCCTCTACCATGCGACGGGCGGGCTTTGCGGCATGGGCGCGGCTCTGCTGAACGGCGGGTCTGTGGTTCTGCGGCAGCACTTTTCGGCCAGCCACTTCTGGAGCGACATCACCAGCGAGGGCTGCACGATGTTCGTCTACATCGGCGAGCTCTGTCGCTACCTTCTCAATCAGGCCGAGCAGCCGGGAGAGCGGACCCACAAGCTCCGCCTGGCGTTCGGCAACGGACTGCGGCCCGAGATCTGGCAGGCCGTCCAGGCGCGCTTTCGCCTCCCGCATATCCTCGAGTTCTACGGCTCGACGGAGGGCAACGTCTCCTTGTTCAACCTCGACGGCAAAGCCGGCGCGATCGGCCGCGTTCCCTTTTACCTGCGCCGGCTGTTCAACGTCAGGCTGGCGCGCTTCGACGTCGAGACCGAGACCGTCGTGCGCGGCGCGAACGGCCTCGGCGCCGAGGCCGCGGTCGGTGAGGTCGGCGAGTGCGTCGGCGAAATTCATCCGGACGCGCGCGGCGCCTACTCCGGTTACGTCGACGCAGCCGCGAGCGAGAAGAAGGTGCTGCGCAACCTGTTCAAGTCGGGCGACGCCTGGTTCGCGACCGGCGACCTGATGCGGCAGGACGCGGACGGCTACTTCTACTTTGTCGATCGGGTTGGCGACACGTTCCGCTGGAAGGGCGAGAACGTCTCGACCAGCGAGGTCGAACAGGCGCTCGCCCGCATCCCTGGGATCAAAGAGGCAAGCGTATACGGGGTGAAGGTGGGGGAGCTCGACGGCCGGGCCGGCATGGCCTCGATCGTCGTCGACGACGGCTTCGACATGGGAGCGTTCGCTTCCGAAGTCGATCACGCGCTCCCGGCCTATGCGCGGCCGGTGTTCGTGCGGCTGGAGCGCGCCATCGCAACGACCGGGACGTTCAAGCATCGCAAGATCGACATGGTCGCCGAAGGCTTCGATCCGGCGCGGGTCAAGCGCCCGGTCTATGTCCACGACGGCGACGCTTACGAGCCCGTCACCGCCGAGACCGTGGACCAAATCACTTCCGGCGAGATGCGTGTCTGAGCTCGAACCGTCGCCGCCCGTGCGCGCATCGCGCTGACGCTGGCGAATCCGACCCGCATGGTCGACAAGGCTGCGATGGGGGGTCTGTTCCGCCGAAAACCGGTGTCGCTGGAGGAACTGCCCGATCACCAGCGCCTAGCGGCGACGCTCAGCTGGTGGCACCTCATCCCGCTCGGCGTCGGCGCCATCGTTGGCACGGGCATCTATGCGCTCATCGGCGTCGGCGTGAACCTCGCCGGACCGGCCATCATCCTCTCGTTCGTCATCGCCGGGGCGGTCTGCGCCTGTGCCGCGCTTGCCTACGCGGAGGTCGCGACGGTCATCCCCGCCTCGGGCAGCGCCTACACATACAGCTACGCGGTGCTAGGCGAGATCATCGCCTGGGTTGTCGGCTGGAGTCTTATTCTCGAGTACTCGCTCGTGGCGAGCGCGGTCGCGGTCGGCTGGTCGGGCTACGCGGTCGGGGCGCTCAACGGGGCGGGCGTCCACCTGCCGCAGGCGCTGAGCGCCGGGTTCTGGGCCGGCGGCCTCGTCAACGTGCCGGCGATCGTCATCATCGCGATCGTGTCGGGCGCCCTGATGCTGGGGACGCGCGAAAGCGCGACCGTCAACGGGTTCCTGGTGGGGGTGAAGATCCTGGCCCTCCTGGTGTTCATCGCCGTGGCGGCCCTGCATTTCAAAGCCTCCAACCTGCGGCCGTTCGATCCTTACGGCTTCGTGGGACCGGTGACCGGCGGCAAGCGTCACGGCGTCATGGCGGCCGCCGCCATCATGTTCTTCGCCTTCTACGGATTCGACGCCCTGTCTACCGCCGCCGAGGAAACCCGGCGACCGGGCCGCGATCTTCCCGTCGGCATCGTCGGATCGATGGTCATCTGTACGGCGCTCTACATCGCCGTCGCGACGGTCGCGGTCGGCGCGGCGCCGTTCCAGACCTTCGCCAACAGTCCCGAGCCGCTCGCGCTCATCCTGCGCGGCATGGGCGAGGGCGGCATGGCGTTCATGATCGCCGGCGCGGCCGTCGTGGCTATTCCCACCGTGATCCTCGCCTTCCTCTACGGGCAAAGCCGGATTTTCTTCGTGATGGCGCGCGACGGTCTGCTGCCAGCCGGGCTTGCCCGCGTGAACGCCGTCACCCGGACGCCGGTGCGCATGATCCTCGTAACCGCCATCGCCGTGGGCGCGCTCGCCGGACTTGCGCCGCTCGATCAGA
>DATGIN010000071.1:0-10207 GCA_035295705.1 Caulobacteraceae bacterium | reverse complement strand
CGTGCCCGTGTGGGGGCACCGATCGACGAACCCCCGCACCGCCCCGTCCTTCCGCACGACAAAACCGGCGAAGAGGGCCTCGCCGCTCCGGAACACGAAGCCTTTCGCGCCCGGGTCGGGAATGTCGGCCAACGCGCAGAGCCTGACCCCCGGCGGCGGCTGGGCCGGATTCATGCGAGATCGCCGATCACCACCCGCCACGCCCGGATGTCGACCGAGCCGAACAGCCCCGCCTTGAAATAGGGATCGTCCGCGGCGTAAGCCTCGATCGCCGCGCGATGCTCGCCCTGCATGATGAACATCGAGCCGACCGAGTCGCCGGCGTCGTCCATATAGGGACCCGCAAGCCTGACCACGCCGGGGTTGGCCTCGAGATAAGCCAGATGCGCCGGTCGTGTGGCCGCCCTCAGCGCGGCGCTCCCCGGCTTGTCGAGACAGCTCATCACGAATAGCGGCATCGGTCTCTTCTCCCGGTCGAATGCGGCGTAGCCGTCGTCAGAGGTCTTCCAACTCGGACCGCAATGGGCGGGCGAGCAGGCCCGCAATGGCGGCGTCCAGGTCGATTTCGTCTGCCAGCACCGCTGCGACCGCCTCCGAGATCGGAGTCTCGACCCCGAGCTTGGCCGCGAGCGCCCGAACCGCCGGCGCCGTCGCGACGCCCTCGACCACCGAGAGCTTGCCCGCCATCGCCTGCTCAAGCGTCTGGCCGCGGCCGAGCGCCAGGCCGAGGCTCATGTTGCGCGACTGCGGCGACGAACACGTGAGCACCAGGTCGCCCAGCCCGCAGAGGCCGTTCAGCGTGCGAGGCTCCGCTCCAAGCGCGACCGCAAGCCGCGTCAGCTCGGCAAAACCTCGGGTGACCAGCGCGGCGTGAGCGCTTCGCCCGAGCCCCCGCCCTTCGACCACGCCGCAGGCGATCGCGAGCACGTTCTTGATCGCGCCGCCGGCCTCGGCGCCGATGAGGTCGTGGATCCAGTATGGCCGGAACGCCGGCAGCGCCAGCGCAGCGGCCAGGGCCTGGCCGAGGTCGGGATCGGCGCAGGCGAGCGTCACCGCCGTCGGCAACCCGCGCGCGACGTCCGCGGCGAAGCTCGGACCGGAGAGAACCGCGAGCGTTGCTTGCGGGCAGGTCTCGCTCGCCACTTCGCTCATCAGCGTCAGCGAGCCCTGTTCAACCCCCTTGGCGCAAAGCACCAGTGGCATGGCCGGCGCGAGGTGCGGCGCAAGCGCGGCCAGGGTTGCGCGCATGTGCTGGGCGGGCGCGACCGCGAGCAGAAGATCGCGGTCGGCCAGCGCGGCGACGTCTTCGGTCGCCCTGATCGCCGGATCGAGCGCAACGCCTGGGAGAAAGAGCGGGTTGGCGTGGTCGCGGTTTATCGCCTCGACAACATCGGTCTCGCGGGCCCAGAGCATGACGTCGAGACCGGCGCGCGCCGCTACGCCCGCGAGCGCCGTGCCCCACGCCCCGCCGCCCAAGACTCCGGCGCGGGCGAAGGCGCTCACGCCTTGGCCCCCTTGCGCCCGGGGACATGCGTCGGCCGGTCGCGCGCGGCGGCCGCGTCCAGCGGCCAGCGCGGCCGGGCGACCGCGTCCAGGCCATCGACGAGCCCTAGGGCCAGCCGCTCGGCGCCGGCCAACGCGATCATGGCGGCGTTGTCGCCGCAGTATTCGAGCGGCGGCGCGGCGAAGCTGAACCCGTGGCGCTCGGCCGCCGCCTGCAAGACAGCGCGGACGCGCCGGTTGGCCGCAACGCCGCCGGCGACCACGAAGCGGCGATCGCCCGCATGCCGCTGTGCGTAGACGTCCATCGCCCGCTCTGACCGATCGGCAAGCTGGTGGGCGATGGCGACCTCAACGGCGGCGGCGAGATCGCGGCGTTCGCCATCACCGCCGACCCGCTCTGCGATGCGCGCCGCCGCCGTCTTCAGGCCAGAGAACGAGAAGTCGCAGCCCTGGCGGCCGACAAGCGCCAGCGGCAGGGGGAAGCGGCTGGCGTCTCCCCCCTCGGCAAGCCGCTCGAGCGCCGGACCGCCCGGGAACGGCAGGCCGAGGGCCTTGGCGATCTTGTCGAACGCTTCGCCGGCGGCGTCGTCGATGGTCGAGCCCAGCCGCTCGCAGCGGCCGATGCCGCCCACGTCGAGCAGCTGGCAGTGGCCGCCCGAGATGAGGAGGAGCAGGAACGGGTAGGGCACTTCGGCGGTGAGCCGGGCCGAGACCGCGTGGCCTTCCAGGTGGTTGACCGCGACCAGCGGAATGCTGCGCGCAAGCGAGATCGCCTTCCCCGCCGCCAGTCCGACCATGACGCCGCCGACCAGGCCGGGACCGGCCGTCGCCGCGACCCCGCTCAAGGCGTCGAAGCCGACGCCCGCGGTCTGCATGGCCGCCTTGATCACCCAGTCGATCGCCTCGACGTGGGCGCGGGCGGCGATTTCCGGCACCACGCCCCCGAACGGCGCGTGCTCGCCGACCTGGCTGAGCACGATCGAGGAGGCGACCTCGACGGCGCCGGCCGCGTCGACGTGCACGACGGCCGCCGCGGTCTCGTCGCAGCTCGTTTCGATGCCGAGGACGGTCTGTTGCCGGCGCACGGCGGCTCCTGTAGCAGGCTTGGGGCCCCGCGAGCGATCATATGAGGCTCGTGGCGGAGGCCCGCATGGACCCCATTCGCATCGGCACCCGCGGCTCGAAGCTGGCGCTGGTCCAGGCCCGGCAGGTGCAGGCGGCGCTCACGCCGGCGCTAGGCGCGGAGCCGGGCGAGGCCGAGCGCGTCGCGCCGATCGTCGTCATCACGACCACCGGCGACCGCGTGCAGGACCGGCGGCTGACGCCGCTCGGCGGCAAAGCGATGTTCACCAAGGAGATCGAGGAAGCTCTCGCCGCGCGCCGCATCGACTGCGCCGTACACTCCCTGAAAGATGTGGGCATCGCCCGCCAGCCGGGCCTGGTGCTGGCGGCGACGCCGGCGCGGGAGGACGCCCGCGACGCCTTCATCAGTCCTCGCCACGCGACGCTGGGCGAGCTGCCGAGGGGGGCCAGGCTCGGCACAGGCGCGTCGCTCCGCCGCTCGGCGCAGGCGCTCCACCGCCGCCCCGATCTCGAGATCATCCTCGTGCGCGGCAACGTCGACACGCGCCTTGCCAAACTCGACGCCGGCGAGGCCGACGCGACCGTCCTGGCGCTCGCGGGACTAAAGCGCCTCGGGCTCCAGGCCCGCATCCGTGAGGTCCTCGACCCGCTGGAGTTCCCGCCGGCGCCGGGCCAGGGGGCGATCGTCATCGAAACCCGCACGGGCGACGCTGCGGCCAACTGGGTCCGCGCGCTGGACGATCGCGACACCGCCGTGTGCGTGGCGGCCGAGCGCGGCGCGCTGGAGGCGCTGGAAGGGTCCTGCCACACTGCGATCGGAGCGCACGCGCGGCTGGATGGCGATCAGATGTCGCTGGTGGTCGAGGCGCTGACGCCAGACGGGGCGGAGCGATTCCGCCGCATGGCCAGCGTGCGCGTCGCAGGGGACGCCGCGGCCGCTGCGCGCGAGCTTGGGCTTGAGCTCGGCGGAGAGATCTGCGCCGAGGGCGGCGAGCGCCTGTTCGCGCCCGAGGCCTGAGGCTCAGAGGAAGCTGTAGGGGTCGATATCGATCGTCAGACGGACGGACCCCGGCGGTTTGACGCGCGCGCGCCAGGTCGCGAGGAAGGCCTGCAGGTCCACGTTGCGGTCCGCGCGCACCAGAAAGCGCTTGCGCCTGCGGCCGCGGACGAGGGCGAGCGGCGCATCGGCGGGGCCGTAGACCTCGATCCCCTTGGCGTTGGGCGCCGAAGCGGCGAGTGCGCGGACGTACATCTCGAGCGCGTGTGCGTCCGGACCTGAGGCGATGAGCGCCGCGAGCCGCCCGAAGGGCGGCAGGCCGGTCGACTCCCGCGCCGCCATCTCGGCGGCGACGAAGGCGTCGCGGTCCTGAGCGGCCAGCGCTTGCATCACCGGCTGTTCCGGAGCGTAGGTCTGCAGGAGCGCGCGGCCCGGACGCTCTCGCCGCCCGGCCCGGCCGCCGGCCTGGGTGAGCAGCTGGAACGTCCGCTCCGCCGCGCGCAGGTCCCCGCCGCGCAGGCCGAGGTCTGCGTCGACCACGCCGACAAGGGTGAGCAGGGGGAAGTCGTGTCCCTTGGCGGCCGCCTGGGTTGCGACCAGCACGTCGATCTCGCCGGTCGCCATCGCTTCGACCATGGCGCGGGCGCCTTCGGCGTCGAAGACGGTGTCGGAGGAGAAAATGGCCACCCGCGCCTCGGGAAAGCGCTGGCGCACCTCCTCTTCGATTCGCTCGACGCCCGGGCCTATCGACGCCAGGCTGTCGGCTGCGCCGCAATGCGGGCACCGCGCGGGCTTCGGCATCGAAAATCCGGTCAAATGGCAGACGAGCCGACCGGAATAGCGGTGCTCGACGAGCCACGAGTCCGTATCCGGCGCGGTCAGCCGCTCGCCGCACGAGCGGCAAACGACAAGCGGCGCGTAGCCGCGGCGGTTCAGGAACAGCAGCGCCTGCTCGCCCTTGGCCAACGTCTCGACCATCGCCTGGACCAGCGGCGGCGAGAGCCACGTCCCGGCCTCCGGCGGGGTTTCGCGCATGTCGAGAAGCTCGACGGTCGGCAACCGCGAGCGGCCGTGCCGGCCAGCGAGCTTCAGCCAGCGGTAGCGGCCGGTCTCGGCGTTCCAGAGCGTTTCCAGCGACGGGGTCGCCGAGGCCAGCACGACGAGGGCGTTCTCGATCTTGCCGCGCGCCACGGCGAGGTCGCGCGCGTGGTAGATGAAGCCGTCTTCCTGCTTGAACGAGGAGTCATGCTCCTCGTCGACCACGATCAGCCTGAGATTGGCGTAAGGCAGAAAGAGCGCCGAGCGGGCGCCGACCACGATGCGGCAGCGGTTCTGAGCGACCGCCTCCCAAACGCGGCGCCGCACCGGCTGGGGGCAGGCGGAATGCCATTCCGCCGGCCGCGCGCCGAACCGCGTCTCGAAGCGATCGATAGCGCCCTGGGTGAGCGCGATCTCCGGCAACAACACCAGCACCTGCGCGGCGGGATCGCTGCGCAGAATGCGCGCCGCGGCATCGAGATAGACTTCCGTCTTGCCGGAGCCCGTCACCCCGTCGAGCAAGGCGACTTGGAAACCTCCGGCTTCGATCATCTCGGCGAGGGCGTCGGCTGCGGCCTGCTGGCTTTGGTTCAAGGGCCTGCCCGGGCGCTCCGTTTCGGGCGGATCGAAGTCGAGCGGCGGCTCGACAAGCCGCGTCTCCAGCGCGCCGAGCGCGACGAGCGCGCGAATCACGCCCGTCGAGACGCCGGCAGCGTCGGCCAGGGCGGCGGCCGGCATCGCTTCGGCCTCGGCGATGGCCAGCACGCGCCGGCGGCCCGGGGTGAGCCGCGCGACGGCGGCGCCGGTGGCGCCCATCAGGCGCTGCGGCCGGGCCTTCTGCGCCCGCGAGCCTCTGAGGCTGATGGCCAGCGGCTGGCCGGGCGCGTCCACTGCGTAGCGCGCGGCCCAGGCCAGAAACGCCAGCGTGGTCGCCGGCAGCGGCGGCGCGTCGCGGCGCTCCTGCACCGACTTCAGCGCCCGATTGTGGCCCGTTGCGTCGCGGACGTCGGCCACGACGCCGAGCAAGCGCTGCGGCCCGAGCGGCACGATCACCTGATCGCCGGGCTGGAGCGCCATGCCCTCCGGCTCGGCGTAGTCGAACGCCTCGGGGAGCGGAAGTGGCAGGATGACGCTGGCCAATCGCATGGCTACGCTCTTCCTAGCACGCGTTCCGCGCGCCCCCATCAAGGCGTCCTTAACGCCGATGGCGTTCTACTGGCGGCGGGTTGGCGTGGGGCGTTTCGGCAATGAGCGACAGATCGAACGATGCTGTGGACTCATCGCGGGAAAGCGCTCCCGACGGTTGGGAAACCATTCGCGCGTTCCTGACCGCCCACCCGAATTTCGTGCGCGACGACGCCGACCTCCTGGCCGAACTGGGCCTGCGCGTCCGCGCCGACAACATCGTCGATTTCGGCCCGGCGGCGCTGGCCCGCCTGTCGGCTGACAAGACCCGCGAGAAGGCGGCCAGACGGCAGCTGGAGGCCACCGCGCAAGCCAATTTCGCGGCCCAGGCGCAGTGTCACGCGGCGGTCGTCGATCTGCTCGAGTCGCGCAACCACGCCGATCTGGCCCGCCGGGTCGACGAGACGGCGCGGCTTCGGTTCGGCCTTGTGGGCGCCGTTATCGCCGTCGAGCGGCCCGGGGGCGTCCCGGCAGGCTGGCGCGGCATCGCCGAGGGCGGCGCCGACAGCCTGATCGGCGCCAGCGCCCTGGCGCGGATGGGCGAGCCGGCGGCCGCCCAGTCGCTGTTCGGACGCCTGGCGCCGCAGATCGGCAGCGTGGCCATGGCGCGGATGGCGATCTGGATGCCGGCGAGGCAGGGGCTGCTCGCGTTCGGCTCCGGCGAACCGGGCGGCTTCACGGCCGACATGGGGGCCGAGCTGGTCGCCTTCCTGGCCCGCGTCATCGAACGCACCGCCGAGCGATGGCCGGTGCTCTGACCGCCACCGACGCGCTGTCGGCCTGGCTCCACCACCTGGCGCACGAACGGCGCGCCTCGCCGCGAACGCTGCGCGCCTATGGCGACGGCGCGCGGGCGTACCTGGCATTCCTCGGGCGACATCGAGGCGGCGCTATGTCTCTGGCAGACATGACCACGGTCGCGGCCGCCGACGTGCGCGCCTACCTCGCCTTTCGCCGCAACGGCGAGCGCCCGTTGTCGCCACGCTCGGTATCGCAAGCGCTTTCGATCATCCGCGCCTTCCACCGCTTCCTCGACCGCCGGCTCGAGACGCCGAACGCGGCCATCGCGCTGGTCCGCGGGCCACGCGTTCCGGCCTCGGCGCCGCGTCCGGTGAGCGAGGACCAGGCGCTGGGCCTGATCGCCGAAGCCGAGCTCGACGATACGCGCGAGCCCTGGCAGAGCGCCCGCGACGCGGCGCTGATCACCCTGCTCTGGGGCTGCGGCCTGCGCATTTCGGAGGCGCTGTCGCTGACGCGCGGCGATGCGCCGCTCGGCGAGAGCGTCCGCATCATCGGCAAGGGCGGCAAGACCCGGCTGGTGCCTGTGTTGGCGGCCGTGAACGAGGCGATCGCTTCTTACCTCGACGAGCTGCCGTTCGCGCTGTCGGCCGATGAGCCTCTCTTTCGGGCCGCGCGCGGCGGGCCGCTGGGGCCACGCCATGCTCAGGCGCTGATGCAGCGGCTGCGCGGACGTCTCGGCCTGCCGGCCAGCGCCACCCCGCACGCGCTCAGGCACTCCTTTGCGACCCATCTGCTGGGCGCCGGCGCGGACCTCAGGGTGATCCAGGAGCTCTTGGGTCACGCGTCGCTGTCGACG
This sequence comes from Caulobacteraceae bacterium, assembly GCA_035295705.1. GTDB lineage: Bacteria > Pseudomonadota > Alphaproteobacteria > Caulobacterales > Caulobacteraceae > Poindextera. The sequence continues at coordinate 2,804 of DATGIN010000071.1, read as the reverse complement.
ACGCAGCGCTACGCCGACGTCGACGCCGCGGGCCTGCTCGCCGCCTACAACGCCGCGCATCCGCACGCCTAGCGGCGTGCTACGCCTGCATCGTCCAGCCTTCGACGCCCATCGCCGCCTGCCGGAGCGCCTCGGAGCGTGTTGGATGCGGATGGCTGGTCCTTGCGACGTCCTCCGACGCGGCCTGGAACTCCATCGCCACGCACCATTCGGCCACCATCTCGCCCACGTCGGGACCGATCATGTGGGCGCCGAGGATGCGGTCCGTCGTTGCGTCCGCCAGCACCTTCACGAATCCCTCCGCCTCGTGGTTCACCTTCGCGCGTGAATTGGCCGTGAAGGGGAACTTGCCGACCTTGTAGGCGACGCCCGCGGCCTTGAGCTCCTCTTCGGTCTTGCCGACCGTGGCCACCTCCGGAAAGGTATAGGTGACGCTGGGGATGACATCGTAGTTCACGTGCCCGGCCTTGCCGGCGATGCGCTCGATCACCGCAACCGCCTCGTCCTCGGCCTTGTGCGCCAGCATCGGGCCATGGGTCACGTCGCCGATCGCCCACACGCCGGGCGCGGCGGTGCGGCCATGCTCGGTCTCGATAAACCCACGCGCGTCTGTGGTCAGGCCGACAGCCTCCAGGCCCAGACCCTCCGTATACGGACGCCGCCCGATGGCCACGAGCACGTAGTCGGCGCTGAGCGTCTCCGCATCTCCGCCGGCGACCGGCTCGACCGTGACTTGGACACCCTTGTCACCCGCCTTCGCGCCGGTGACCCGCGTCGCCAGCCTGAAGACCAGGCCCTGGCGGCTGAGCGAGCGTTGCAACGTCTTGGCGACCTCTTCGTCCATGCCGGGCGTGATGCGCGGCAGGAATTCGACCACGGTCACCGCAGCGCCCAGGCGCCGCCACACCGAGCCGAGCTCGAGACCGATGATGCCTGCACCAACGACGATGAGGCTCTTCGGCGCCTCGGGCAGCGAAAGGGCTCCGGTCGAATCGACGATGCGGATCTGGTCGACCTCGACGCCGGCGAGCGGCGCCGGCTCCGAGCCGGTGGCGATCACGACCGCCTTGGTCTCGAGCATGGTCGTCTTGCCGTCGGGATCGGTCACCTGGACCCTTCCTTCGCCGGCAAGCACGCCTTTGCCTTTGATCCAGTCGACCTTGTTCTTGCGGAAGAGATACTCGACGCCCTTGACCAGGGCCGCGACGCTGTCGTCCTTCTGCTTCAGCATCGCCGGCAGGTTGAGCTTGACCGTCGCGTCGATTCCGAAGCCGGCGAAATCCTCGCGCGCCAGCTCGTACAGCTCGGAAGCGTGCAGCAGCGCCTTGGACGGGATGCAGCCCACGTTCAGGCAGGTGCCGCCCAGCGTCGCGCGGGTCTCGACGCAGGCGACCTTCAGGCCCAGCTGTCCGGCGCGGATAGCGGCGTTGTAGCCGCCGGGGCCGCCGCCGATGATGACAACGTCGTACGCCGCCATGGCGACTGTTCTCCTTGTTGGCGATCGCCGGCCTTAAAGGCCAAGAAGGAGCCTCGACGGCTCCTCGATGTGCTCTTTGATGCGGACCAGGAAGGTCACGGCGCCCTGGCCGTCCACGACCCGGTGATCGTAGGAGAGCGCGAGATACATCATCGGCCTGATGACCACCTGTCCGCCGACCGCCATCGGCCGGTCCTGGATCTTGTGCATGCCGAGAATGCCCGATTGCGGCGCGTTCAGGATCGGGGTCGACATGAGCGAACCGTAGACGCCGCCGTTCGAGATCGTGAACGTTCCGCCTTGCAGCTCGTCCAGGCTGAGGGTCCCGTCGCGCGCCTTCCTGCCCAGCTCGGCGATGGTCCGCTCGATGCCGGCAAGATCCAGCGCGTCGGCGTCGCGAACCACCGGCACGACCAGCCCACGGTCCGTGCCCACCGCGACCCCGATGTCATAGTGGTTCTTGTAGATGATGTCGGTCCCGTCGATCTCGGCATTGACGTCGGGCACCGCCTTGAGCGCGGCGATCGCGGCCTTCACGAAGAAGCTCATGAAGCCCAGGCGGACGCCGTGGCGCTGTTCGAACACGTCCTTGTACTGATTTCTGAGCCCCATCACTGCGCTCATGTCCACCTCGTTGAAGGTGGTGAGCATGGCGGCCGCGTTCTGCGCCTCCTTGAGCCGGCGCGCGATCGTCTGGCGAAGGCGGGTCATCCGCACGCGCTCTTCGCGCGGCCCCGCCTCGCGGGGCGCTACCGCAACCTGCACCGCTTTGTCGGCCTGCGGCGCGGAGGCGCGCGCTTCGAGCGCCGCCAGCGCGTCGCCCTTGGTGATGCGCCCGGCCTTGCCGGTGCCGGCGATGGCGCCTGCGTCAAGCGCGTTCTCTTCGACGATCCTCGCCGCCGAGGGCGCCAAGATCGGTTGCGCGGCCGTGCGGGCGGGCTCGGCGGGCGCCGGGGTCGCCTCGGAGATCGCGCTTGGCGTCTTCGCCTGGGCTGGCGGCGACGGCGCTTTTCGCGCGGGCGCGGCCTTCGCTTCCTCGGTCGGCGGCGGCGCGGCGGCGGTCTCGGGCTTCGGTGCGGCGGGCGCGGCCTTGGCATCGGCGCCGGCCGTCACGCGGCCTAGCAGGGCGCCCGGCTCGACCGTTTCCCCCTCCGCCGCCGCGATGTCGGTGAGGACGCCGTCCTCTGGCGCGACCACCTCGAGCGAAACCTTGTCGGTCTCGAGCTCGACCAGCACCTCGTCCTTGCGAACCGGATCGCCGGCCTTCTTCGTCCACCGGGCGACCGTCGCCTCGGTGACGGACTCGCCCAGCGTCGGGGTCATGATA
>DATGIN010000070.1:0-21098 GCA_035295705.1 Caulobacteraceae bacterium | reverse complement strand
CAGGCAGTGGTTCGACTACGACATGGCCAAGCAGACCCGCGTGCTGCGGAAGGCCCAGGAGGTGCCGTCCGGACACGACCCCGCCGCCTATGTGACACATCGGCTGACCGCCAAGGCGTCCGACGGCGCCGAGGTCCCGATCACCATCCTTATGCGGAAAGGAACCCCGCTCGACGGCTCGGCGCCGCTCCTGCTCTACGGGTACGGCGCCTACGGCCTCTCGATGGAGCCCAGCTTCTCGATCCGCAATCTCTCGCTCGTCGACCGCGGCTGGATCTGGGCGACGGCGCATGTCCGCGGCGGCTCGGAGAAGGGCTGGGGTTGGTTCCTGGACGGCCGCGGCCCCAAGAAGCCGAACACCTTCACCGACTTCATCGCCTGCGCGGAGCATCTGACCGCCGCCGGCTACGGCCGCGCCGGTCGCATCGTCGCTTACGGCGGCTCGGCCGGCGGCATGCTGATGGGCGCGATCGCCAACATGCGCCCGGACCTTTTCGCGGGGGTGATCGGCGCGGTGCCGTTCGTCGATGTGCTGAATACGATCAGCGACGCCAGCCTGCCGCTCACGCCGCCGGAGTGGCCGGAGTGGGGGAACCCGATCGAGGATCCGGCGGCCTATGATTTGATCGCCAGCTACAGCCCCTACGACAACGTCCATGCCCAGGCGTACCCGGCGATCCTGGCGACCGGAGGGCTCTCCGATCCTCGGGTGACCTACTGGGAGCCGGCCAAGTGGGTCGCCAAGCTGCGCGAGGCCACGACCGGCGAGGCGCCCATCCTGCTCAAGATCAACATGGAAGCGGGCCACGGCGGAGCCTCCGGCCGCTTCGACTTCCTGAAGGAGATCGCCCTCGACTACGCCTTCGCGGTGTGGGCGGTCGAACGCGGGTGGGAGTCCGAGGCGTGAACATCCGCCCCGCGGGTCCGGCCGACGCGGCTGCGCTCGCGACGATCTATGGCCACCACGTCCTGAACGGCTTCGGGACGTTCGAGACCGAGGCGCCGACGGCGGAAGATATGGCCGAGCGCATCGCCGCCGTGCAGGCGCTGGGCCTGCCTTACCTCCTCGCTGAAGCCGGCGGCGAGACGCTGGGCTTCGCCTATGGCGCGCCGTTCCGGCCGCGCGCCTCCTACCGCTACACGGTGGAAGACAGCGTCTACATCGCGCCCAGCCGCATGGGACAGGGGGTCGGCAAGGCGCTGCTCGGCGAGATCATCGCCGCCTGCACGGCGATGGGCCTCAGGCAGATGGTCGCCGTGATCGGCGATAGCGCGAACGCCGGCTCGATAGGACTGCACCGGGCCATGGGCTTTGCTCCGGTTGGAACGTTCAGCGCCATCGGCCACAAGCACGGCCGCTGGGTCGACGTCGTGATGATGCAGCGAGCGCTGAACGCCGGCGCCGCGACGGCGCCCGACGCGGCCGGGCTGCCGCTCAGCGGCCACTAAAGCGTCTAAGCGGTGGCGGCGACCCCCAGAACCTCCGCCAGCTTGGCCTGCTCGTACGGCTTGTCCAGGTGCACGGCGCCCGGCACGGCTTGCGCTTCGTCCAATTCTCCGTAGCCGGAGGCAAAGATCACCTTCAGCCCTGGGCGCATCTCGCGCGCCTTGGCGGCGAGCGCCGGACCGCGCATGCCGGGAAGGCCGATGTCGGTGAACAGAACGTCGATGTGCTCGTCCACGGCCAGCGCCTCGAGCGCTTCCTCGGCGTCTCCGGCCTGCGCGGCCGCGAACCCCAGGCTCTCTATCATGTCGACCGCCGCCATCCGCACCAGCGCGTCGTCCTCCACGATCAGCACCACGCGCTGGGGTTTGCGCAGCAGCGAGCGCACCTTGCGTGCAAGGTCGTCGCGCGTGAACGGCTTGCTCAGCAGCTGCACCCCTTCGTCGAGCCGCCCCTGGTGCACGATGGCGTTCTCGCTGTAGCCCGAGGTGAACAGCACCGGCAGGCCCGGATGCATCGCCTGCGCCTCGCGCGCCAGGTCTCGAGCCTTGACGGGCCCGGGCATCACCACGTCGGTGAACAACAGATCCGGCCTTATTCCCTCGTGCAGCTTCGCAAGGGCTTCCGCTCCGTCGTGCGCATGCACGCAGGTGTAGCCAAGGTCGCGCAGCATGCTCACGGTCGACACCCGCACGAGGTCGTCGTCCTCGACCACCAGGATCAGTTCGCGCTTGCCGCTCAATGGCCCCTCGCCGGCGGCTGGCGGCGAGGCGGGCGCCTGCAGCGCACGCGGCAGGTAAATCTTCACCGTCGTGCCTTCTCCGGGCTCCGAATAGATCTGCACGTGCCCGTTGCTCTGCTTGACGAACCCGTAGACCATCGAAAGTCCAAGCCCGGTGCCGCGCTCCTCGTCCTTGGTGGTGAAGAAGGGCTCGAAAGCGCGTGACATGACCTCGGAGGTCATGCCCTGGCCGGTGTCGGAGACCCCCAGCAAGACATACTGTCCGGGCTCCACCTCGCGCTCGTGGCTGGCGTAGGTCTCGTCGAGCACGGCGTTGGTGATTTCAATCGTGAGCCGCCCGCCGGCCGGCATCGCGTCGCGGGCGTTCAGGGCCAGGTTCAGGACCGCGCTCTCGACCTGGGCAGGGTCGGCGAGGGTGTTCCACAGGCCGCCGGCGATCACCGTCTCGACCTCGATGCCTTCGCCCAGCGTCCGGCGCAGCATCTCGGCCATATCGCCGACCAGCCGGCCGAGGTTCACCGCGCGGGGCTCGAGCGGCTGGCGACGCGCGAACGCCAGCAGCTGACGCGTCAGCCCAGCCGCGCGGTCTGCGCCATGCAGCGCGTTCTTCACCCGCTCCTTGGCTTCCGGTCCGGTAACCGCGCCGGCGACCATCTCGAGATTGCCGCGGATGACCTGCAGGATGTTGTTGAAGTCGTGCGCCACGCCGCCCGTCAGGTGCCCGACGGCCTCCATCCGCTGCGCCCGCCGCAGCCGCTCCTGGCTCTCCTCCCGTTCGGTGACGTCGCGCGACGATGCGACGATCCGGTCGACGCGCCCGGCATCGTTGCGCACCGGCACCAGGATCGACTCCCAGACGCGGCGTCCGCTCGCCAGTGTGACAGGGTCGCGGGTGAACACCGGAACCCCTCCGGCGACCACGCGGCGCAGATGCTCGACCAGCCGGCTCGCGTCAGGCTCGCGCGCCATCCGCCTGACGTCGACGCCCTCCACCATCGCGGTGGTGACACCGGTCGCGCGCTCGTAGGCCGGATTGAGCTCGGCCATGCGGAACGACCCGTCGGTCGAGACGTCGATCACGGAGAGCAGATCCGCGCTGTTGGCGAAGATCGCGCGGTAGCGCGCCTCGCTCTGCCGCTGCGACGCCTCGGCCGCCTTGCGCTCCTCGACCTCCCGCGCGAGCGAGCGATTGGAGCGCGCCATGATCAGCATCTGCGCCGCAAGGCCGACGATGGCCAGCGCGCTCACCGACAGCGCGACGACGAATCCGATCAGCTCGTCGCGCGCCACCCGCGCCGATCGCTCGGCCAGCAGCCTGTTCTCCGAACGCATGACGCCGGCCACCGCCGCGCGGGCGCGGTCCATCGCCGCCTTGCCTTCGCCGGCGTTGGCCAGCCGCGCCTGGGCTGCCTGGCCGGCGCGGAAGAGCGCAACCCGGCGCTCCGAAATCGCGACGCGCTCGTTGAGGCTGTCGACGAGCCGAGCGACGTTCGCCGTCTGCTCCGAGTTGTCGGCGACCAACCGCTTGAGCTGGGCGGATTGCCGGGCCACCGCGGCGACGTCCGCGTTGAAGTTCGACAGAAAGCGCTGGTCGCCGTTGTAGGCGTACGCGCGCTGGGCTGACTCAACCTCCAGCGCTGAGGAGAAGAGCGCCTGCGTCGTCTCCATCACTTCGCGGCTGTGGGTGACCCACGCCCGTTCGCTGCGCGTGAACACCAGCGTGTCGAACGCCAGGAACAGCGTCATCAATCCGAGCAGCACGAGCAGAGCGATCGGCGCAATGAGATCGCGCCATGGCGGCGCGGCCTCGGTGGGCTCAACCTTTGTCGTGCTCATGGACGCGCGCTGGCCGGTTCCAAAGGTCGTCGGAGATGCTTGTTGACGAAATGGCGGCGCTACCCAAGCAGAAAATGTGTCCGACTGCCGCCTGAACAAGGCAAAGCATCGCTTAACCTCAATAGTCTAGCTTCCGGCGCGTCTCTCAACTCCGCCGAGCCCCGCCCGTGAGCGAACCGCATCCGCAACCTTCCAACACCGACAGCTTCGACCTCATCGTGATCGGCAGCGGGCCGGCGGGCCGGCGGGCGGCGGTGCAGGCGGCCAAGCTCGCGCGCTCGGTGCTGGTGGTCGAGCAGGGGCGCCGCGTCGGCGGCGTCTCCGTGCACACGGGCACGATCCCCTCCAAGACGCTGCGCGAGACCGTCCTCAATCTCTCCGGCTGGCGCGAGCGGGGCTTCTACGGCCGCGCCTATCGCGTGAAGCAGGACATCTCGGCGGAGGACCTGAAGAAGCGCCTGCATATGACTCTCGACCACGAGGTCGAGATCCTCGAGCACCAGTTCGCACGCAACCAGGTCGAGACCATCCGCGGCGCGGCGCGCTTCATCGACCCGCATCGGATCCAGATCGATTGCGAAGACGGCCCCATCTTGCGCCGCTCCGCCGAACGGTTCGTGCTCGCCGTCGGGACCCGGCCGTACCGCCCGGACCACGTGGCGTTCGACGGCGAGACCATCCTCGATTCCGACGACATCCTCGCGCTCGGCCGCATCCCACGTCACCTGATCGTGGTCGGGGCGAGCGTGATCGGCATCGAGTACGCCACCATCTTCTCCGCCCTCGACGTGAAGGTGACCGTGCTCGAACCTGGCGAGAGCCTGCTGAACTTCGTCGATCGCGAGCTTGCAGACGAATTTCTGCACGATCTGCGCGACCGCGGCGTGACCGTGAGGTTCGGCGTGAAGGCGCGCGCCGTGACCGCCGAGGCGCCGCAGCGCGCCGTGGTGCTGCTCGAGGACGGCAGGGAGGTGCGCGGCGACATGGTGTTGTTCGCCGCCGGTCGCGAAGGCGCCACCGCCGGCCTGAAGCTCGCCGCCTGCGGCCTCGAAGCCGACGAGCGCGGCCGTATCGCCGTCGACAGGGACACGTTCCAGACCAGGCAACCTCACATCTACGCGGCCGGCGACGTCGTCGGTTTCCCCAGTCTGGCGTCCACCTCGATGGACCAGGGCCGGATCGCCGCCTGCCACGCCTTCGGCGAACCCACCCCGCCGCCGCCGGCGTTCTTTCCGTATGGCATCTATTCGGTGCCCGAGATCTCGACCGTCGGCATGACTGAAGAACAGGTGCGCGAGCGCGGCGCGCCCTACGAGATCGGGGTCGCGAGGTTCCGCGAGACCAGCCGCGGCCACATCATGGGCCTGAACTCAGGCTTCATGAAGATGATCTTCTCGCTCGAGACGCGGCGCCTGCTCGGCGTCCACATCGTGGGCGAGGGCGCGACCGAGCTGATCCACATCGGCCAGGCGGTCCTGAACCTCGACGGCGGCCTCGACTATTTCATCGAGAACACCTTCAACTATCCGACCCTCGCCGAGGCCTACAAGGTCGCCGCCCTCGACGCCTGGAACCGGATGCCGAAGACCCAGCCCAGCGTCAGCGCGAGCCGGGCCGCCCTCGATCTGGCCACGCGCGCGCTTTCAGCCTAACCGTCGCCCCGAACGCGGGCCCATAGGGTCGCCGTTTCGGGGTCGGCTGGCCGGATGATCAGGCTCGATGGCGGCGGGGATACGCTCGTCCTCTTGATGGGCGCGGGGCCGCCGCGGGTGGCCTATTGGGGAGCAGCGCTGGCGGACGCCGTCGACGAGGGCGCGCTCGCCGCGCTGGCCGAGCGCGCGGTTCCGCACGGCATGCTCGACCGCGGCGAGGTGTTCGACCTCTACCCCGAGGCCGGCCGCGGATTCACCGGTCACCCAGCGCTGGAGTGCCACCGGCCGGAAGGCGGCTTCGTCACCCAGCTGACGCTCGCCTCCGCCGCACGGACAAAGGCGGGCGCCGAAATCCGCATGGCTGACGCCGCGGGCGGGCTCGAGGTCGCCCTGACGATCGAGATGGACGGCGAGACCGGCGTCGCCGCGTTCCGCACCCGCATCGTCAACACCGGCCGGACGCCGCTCGGTCTCGACTGGGCCGCGGCGTGCGCCTTGCCGGCGTTCGCGGGCGACGAGGCGCTGCTGTTCGACGGGCGATGGACGCGGGAATTCTTCGAGACGCACCAGCGCGTTCCGACCGGCCTCGTGGTGAAGGAGAACCGCACCGGCCGCACCTCGCACCACGCGCCGCCCTTCGCGGCGGTCGGCGCTCCCGGCTTTGGCGACGACAATGCCGAGCTGATCGGCCTGCACCTCGCCTGGAGCGGCAATCACCGGATCCTCGTCGAGCGCCTTCGCGACGGGCGGGTGCAGATCCAGGCCGGCGAGCTGTTCTGGCCCGGCGAGATGACGCTTGCGCCCGGCGCCGCCTACGAGACCCCGGTTCTCTACGCTGCGCGGTCGGGCCGCGGGCTGAACGGGCTTTCGGATCGCTTCCACCCATTCGTCCGCAGACGGATCCTGGCTGGGCGCCTCGCCGGCCGGCCCAGACCGGTGAACTTCAACAGCTGGGAGGCGGTCTACTTCCGCCACGATCTCGACGAGCTGAAGGCGCTGGCCGGCGCCGCGGCGGCCGTCGGGGCGGAGCGCTTCGTGCTCGACGATGGGTGGTTCCTCAACCGTCCCGACGATTCCTCCGGCCTCGGCGACTGGACGCCCGATCCGGCGAAATATCCGAACGGGCTTGCGCCGCTCGTCGACCACGTTCGGGGCCTCGGGCTCGAATTCGGCCTCTGGGTCGAGCCTGAGATGGTCAACGCCGATTCCGACCTCGTCCGCGCCCACCCGGACTGGGTGCTCGGCGTTGCCGGCCGCGACCAGCCGCTCGGCCGCGGGCAATACTGGCTGGACCTCACGCGGCGGGAGGCGGCGGAGAACATCTTCGCCCAGCTCGACGCGCTGCTCGGCGCCCACCCGATCGGCTACCTCAAGTGGGACCTCAATCGCGACCAGACCCATCCCGCCAGCGGCGGGCGGCCCGCGACCCACGCGCAGACCCTGGCCGGCTACGCGCTGATCGATCGGCTGCGCGCCGCGCATCCGCATGTCGAGATCGAGGCCTGCGCTTCCGGCGGCGCCCGCGCCGACTACGAGATCCTCAAGCGCGCCGAGCGCATCTGGCTCTCCGACAACAACGACCCGCTCGACCGCCAACGCATGCAACAGGCTTTCACGCTGTTCTTTCCGCCGGAGGTGATGGGCGCCCACGTGGCCGACGCCGCCAGCCACACCACCGGCCGCCGATCGAGCCTCGAGCTCCGCGCGCTGACCAGCCTGTTCGGCCACTTCGGGATCGAGGCCGACATCAGCGCCTTCAGCGACGACGAGCGCCAGCGGCTCGCCGCCTGGATCGACGTCTACAAACGCCATCGCGCGCTGATCCACGGCGGCCGCCGGCTGCGCCTGACCGCGAGCGAACCGAACGCCGTCGCCTTCATCGTGGTCGGCGAGAGCGAGGCGATGGCCAGCTACGCCCTCCTCGGCACGCCGGCCACCGCCAGTCTCGACCCCTTGCGCCTGAGCGGGTTGAGACCTGACGCAGTCTACCGCGTCAGCCTGCTGAACCCGCCGCGCGGCGGCATGAAGACCGCGCCGGCGCTCGCGCGCGGCGAGACCGTCGCGGCCGAGGGCCGCCTGCTGACGACGATCGGTCTTCCGCTGCCTATCATGCGGCCCGAAACGATCGCCGTCTTCCACCTCCAGCAGGTCTCCGCATGATCGACCACATCACCTTCGGCGTCCGCGACTTCGGCCGCGCGGCCGCCTTCTACGACCAGGCGTTTGCGCCGCTCGGCGTGAAGCGCCTCTTCACCGTCCCGCACGAGCACACGGGCGGCGTCGACGTCACCGGCTATGGCGACACGCGGCCCTGGTTCTGGATCGCCGGCGACGATGCGCTCAGCGGCAAATTCCACGTGGCGCTGGAGGCGAAGACGCGCGCCGAGGTCGACGCCTTCTACGCCGCCGCCATCGCCGCCGGCGGCAAGGACAACGGGCCGCCAGGCCTTCGGCCGCACTACGACCCCGACTACTACGGCGCGTTCCTGCTCGATCCCGACGACAACAATATCGAAGCGGTCTGTCGCAACCCCGCGTGAGCGGGATCGCGGCGTTCGGGCGTTAAGACAGAAGCATGCGCCAGGCCGCCCACACCCTCGTCGTTCACACCCGCAAGCAAGGGCTCGTGGAAATCACCGGCGACGTCGCTGACTGGACCGCCCGTCAGGGGATGGCGACAGGCCTCCTGACGCTCTTCTGCCGCCATACCTCGGCGTCGCTGCTGATCCAGGAAAACGCTGCGCCGGAAGTGCGCGCCGACCTGGAGGCGTTCCTCGCGCGGCTGGCGCCGGAGGACCCCCAACTCTACGCCCACGACGACGAGGGGCCGGACGACATGCCCGCGCACATCCGCGCCGCCCTGACGCAGACCGCGCTCTCGGTTCCGCTGGTCGACGGCCGCCTGGCGCTCGGGACCTGGCAAGGGATCTTCCTGTTCGAGCACAGACACCGGCCGCACGACCGCGAGGTCGTCCTGCACCTGGCCGGCGAGTAACCCGCGCCAGCCCCTGCCGGCCACTCAGCGGAAGACGAGGCCGGCGAAGTCGCCTTTCGAGCGCCATCCGTCGAGGTACTCGAAGTAGGCGCTCGCGCCCGCCGGGTAGCCGACGTTCCACTGCACGGCCTCGGCCAGCGGCTGGCCTTCGTTGTTGTAGTAGCCGGGCGTGCAATCGGGCGAGCCCATCATCATGCGCCCTGGGCCGGTCGCCAGCAGATCAAGCCAGGCCTGCTCCGCCTCGGGCGTCACCTCGACTTCATGCGCGCCTTCGTCGAGGGCGTGCTTCACGATCATCCCGATCGTCCGACCGGCCTCCGTCAGGTTGTGCGGCACGTTCGAGATCAGGTTCGCGCCCTGGGTCGGCTGCACGATGAAGAGGTTGGGAAAGCCGGCGACATGGGTCCCGTGCAACGTGCGCATGCCATGTTCCCAGTGTTCGGACAGCTTCAGGCCGCCGCGGCCCTTGGGGTCGAATCCGGCGCGGCGCGCGAACGGCGTGCCGACTTCGAACCCGGACGCATAGATGATGCAGTCGACCTCGTATTCCCGGCCGGCCGCGACGACGCCCTTTTCGGTGATCGCTTCGACGCCCTTGCCGTCGGTGTCGACCAACGTCACGCCCGGCTCGTTGAACGCCTGCAGGTACTCGTCGTGGAAGCATGGCCGCTTGCACAGCTGCCGGTACCAGGCCTTGAGCGCCTCGGCGGCGGCGCGGTCCGCCACGATCGAATCCACCCGCGCGCGGATCTCTTCCATCTTCTCGAAGTCGGAATCCTCGAACGCCGCCATCATGCCGGCGGGGTTCCTTTGCTCCGGCGGCAGCGTGGCCATGCGAGCGCGGATGCGGCGGGAGAGGTCCGTCCAGCCGTCCATCACGAGGTCTTCCTCGGCGCTTCCCATCGTCTGGTTGGCGGTGAAGTTCTCCAGCCAGCGCTTCTGCCAGCCGGGCGTCGCGATTCCCGCGAACCACGTGGGGTCGATGGGGCGGTTGTCGCGCACGTCGACCGACGAGGGTGTCCGCTGGAGCACGTAGAGCGCCTTGGCGGCTTTCGCGAGGTGCGGCACCGCCTGCACGGCGGTCGCGCCGGTGCCGATGATGGCGACCCGCTTGTCGGCGAGCTTGTCCATCGGCGCGCCGTCCGCGTCGCCGCCGGTGTAGGCGTAGTCCCAGCGGCTGGTGTGGAACGAGCGGCCCTTGAAGCGCTCGATGCCAGGGATCCCCGGCAGCTTCGGCACGTGCAGAGGACCGGTGCCCATGCCTACGAACTGGGCGGTGAACTCATCGCCGCGGTTGGTGCGGACGATCCAGCGCCGCCGGGCTTCGTCCCACGCGAGCCCGGTGACCTCGGTGTGGAACAGCGCGTTCTCGTAAAGGCCGAACTGGCGGCCGATGCGGCGGCTGTGCGCGAGGATCTCCGGCGCGTGCGCGTACTTCTCGCTCGGCATGTGCCCGGTTTCCTCGAGCAGCGGCATGTAGACCATCGAGGCGGTGTCGCACTGGGCGCCGGGATAGCGGTTCCAGTACCAGGTGCCGCCGAAGTCGCCGCCCTTCTCGATGATGCGCACGTCGGTGATCCCGGCCTCGACCACGCGCGCGCCGGTGACCAGGCCGGCAAACCCGCCGCCGATGAACGCGAAGGTGACGTGATCGGTCACCGGCGGCCGCTCGGTCTTCGGCGTGTAGGGGTCCTCGGCGTAGTGGGCGAGCTGGCCCTTCAGCTCCAGGTACTGGGCGTTGCCGTCGGGCCGCAGGCGCTTGTCGCGCTCGGCGCGGTACTTGGCGCGCAGAGCCTCCTTGTCGATCGCCGGGCGGGTGGGTGCGGAAGCGTCGTCCATTGAAGCCGGTTCTCTTCACGTTCGGGATGCGGCGCGCCCCTCGCGCCGCTCGGGGCTATTTGGTGGACGCAGCCGCGCGATGCAAATCGGCGCGTCGCGGTCGCTCGCGCCGCCGGCGCTAGCGCAGCGTGCGGCGCGCGACCAGGGCAAGCGCCACGGCCGCGGCGCCAAACGCGGCCATGCCGAGGCCCCAGATCAGATCGATGGGCAGGCCGGCGGCGACGGCGGCTGGGCCGGCGATCAGCCCCTCCGCCGTCACCAGAACGCCGATGGCGACGAAGAGCAGACCGAGCGGCAGGCGAAGGTCGAGCAGCATTCGGGAGCGGGCCTAGCGGAAAATGATGTTGAGGGCGAGGGTCACCGCCAGCACGACGACCCCCAGGGTCACGGGCCGCGTCCACCAGCGAGCGGCCGCGTCCTCGACCCGCGGCGTCAGCGAATAGACCAGGCCGGCGAGCTCGTCCTGCGGTCGCGGCCGGGTCGCCAGACTGACGGCGATGGTGACGGCGAAGCAGACGCTCCACGCCCAGATCGCGGTCCAGAAGTTCTGCGCCATCTCGCTCGGGTAGGCGTGGACGAGAGAGATCCAGCCGCCCTTCACGCCCGCCGCCTCCCCGGCCGGCAACGTCAGCCCGTGGTGGAGCGCCGCGGCGAGGGTCCCGGCGACGAGGCCGGTGAAGGCGCCGTGGCCGGTCGCCCGCTTCCAGAACATGCCCAGAAGGAAGGTCGCGAACACCGGCGCGTTCACGAAGGCGAACAACAGCTGGATGAGGTCCATGATGTTGTTGAACTGCGCTGCCAGATAGGCGGCGGCGATGGAGGCGACGACGCCGACCGCGGTCATCAGCCGCCCGACGTGGAGATAGTGCCGATCCTCCGCCCGTCGGCGGATGTAGGCCTGGTAGATGTCGTAGGTGAAGACGGTGTTGAACGCGGTCACGTTGCCCGCCATCCCCGACATGAAGCTGGCCAGGAGCGCGGTCAGCCCCACGCCCAGCAGGCCGGTGGGCAGGTCGCGCAGGAGCAGGTTCGGCGTCGCGAGATCGTAGTCCAGCTCCGGCTTGCCGCTGGCGTTCAGCATCGGCTTGCCGGTGGTCGAGTCCAGCTTCAGCGGGATGACGGCGGCGGTCTGATGCGCGGCGCCGGCCGTCGGCGGCGTCACCGCCGGCGCGGCCGTGAGCGCCATGGCGATCAGGCCGGGCAGGATGACGAGGAAGGGGACGAAGGTCTTCACGCCCGCGGCGATCAACGGCGTGCGCCGCGCGGCGGCCATCGAGTCCGCCGCCATCGCCCGCTGGACCACCAGGAAGTCGGTGCACCAGTAGCCGAACGACAGGACGAAGCCCAAGCCCATGACCAGGCCGAACACGCCGACGCCCAGGCGGTTGGTGGACGGCGAGCCCATGCCGGCCCAGGCGTGGACGTAGCTGGGACCGAGGCTGGTCGCCAGCCCATGCCAGCCGCCCACGATGCGCAGCCCGATCCAGACCAGCGGCGCAAAGCCCGCCACGATCAGGAAGAACTGCAGGACCTCGTTGTAGATCGCCCCGCGCAAGCCCCCCATGTAGATGTAGGCGAGGACGACGGCGGCCGAGGCGAGCACCGAGGCGTGAAAGATCCACGCGGTCGGCAGGCCGACCGCCGCGAACGGCGCGTCGAACACGTGCAGCGCCTGGATGAGCTTCGCCAGCGCGTACATCGAGACGCCCGACGAGATAACGGTGATGATGGCGAAGGTGATCGCGTTCAGCGCCCGCGTCTTCTCGTCGAAGCGCATGCGCAGGTATTCCGGGACCGAGCGGGCCTTCGAGCCGTAGTAGAACGGCATCATGAAGACGCCGATGAACACCATCGCGGGGATGGCGCCGATCCAATAGAAGTGCGCGGTCGCGATGCCGTACTTGGCGCCGGAGGCGCCCATGCCGATCACCTCGGTCGCCCCGAGGTTGGCCGAGATGAAGGCCAGCCCGGCGACCCAGGCGGGAATCGAGCGGCCGGCCAGGAAGAAGTCGGCGCCGCTGGCCGAGCGCCTGGCCGCGATCACGCCGATCGCGAGGACGAAGGCGAGGTAGAGACCGATGATGAGCCAGTCGACCGCGCCCATGCGCCACCTCGTTCGGACCCGACCGTCCGCGTCCGCGGAACTATCGCCGCGGTCCGGGAACGTTTATCGATGCATTCTCGTTTAGCGGCCGCGGGCGGGGGAGTCCTGACAGCTATGCTGGCGCCGACGCCGATCGCAGATGACCTGGTCCGAGATGCCGTGACCGCCGTGCTCGGCGGCGCCGGCCTCGCTGAAGCGCTCGAGGCGCTGGATGCCCCGATCTACGTGACGGACGCGAACGGCTGGGTCACGCACTTCAACAGCGCCTGCATAGGGTTCACCGGGCGTCAGCCGGCGGCGGGCAAGGACCGCTGGTGCGTGACGTGGAAGCTCTACACGAACGAGGGCGAGTTCTTGCCGCATGCCGCTTGCCCGATGGCGGTGGCGATCAAGGAGAAGCGGCCGATCCGCGGCGTGACCGCCGTGGCCGAGCGCCCGAACGGCGAGCGGGTGACGTTCATGCCGCTGCCGACTCCTGTGTTCGGGCCGGGCGGCGCCTTCCTGGGCGCCATCAACATCCTGATCGATGTGAGCGAGCTCAGGCAGGTCGAGGACCTGCGCGCCCAAGCCGGTCGGTGCGAGCGACTGGCGCATAGCACCCTGGACCGCACCGCCTCGGGCGCCCTGACCGCGATGGCGGCCGAGTACCAGGCGAAGGCCGAGGCGCTGGACAAGGCCAGCCGCCTTGCGGCGCTGGTCTGATCGGCTAGCGGCCGCTCAGGGAAACCTCGGCGCCCTCGCAGTCGACGATGCGCGCCAGCAGCGACCCATGCTCGTCCACCGGCGGCGCGCTGAAGCGGAGGCCGTTCGTCTCCCGCGCAGCGTAGAGGCCGGGCAGATCCGCCGCCGTGAACCCCAGCTGGACGCGACCGG
Source organism: Caulobacteraceae bacterium (assembly GCA_035295705.1). Lineage (GTDB taxonomy): Bacteria > Pseudomonadota > Alphaproteobacteria > Caulobacterales > Caulobacteraceae > Poindextera. Next base: position 7,613 of record DATGIN010000070.1, on the reverse strand, counting down.
CCGGGTTGCGCTCCGAGGCCGGGTGCAACGCCAGCGTGACCGCGCCGGTGTCGAACTCGCTCCAGTCCGGGCTCTGGAACCGCAGCGGCACGCCGAGCTCGTCCCTATAGAAGGCGATCGCCCGATCCATGTCGGCGACGAAGAGGATCGCATGGGTGAAGGTGGCTTGCATGGCGCGCTTCTCCGGCCCGGGACGGAGGCTTTGGGCGAGGCGGCTTTAGTGGTCGGAGCAGCAGGATTCGAACCTGCGACCCCCGCCTCCCGAAGACGGTGCTCTACCAGACTGAGCTATGCTCCGACGCGTTGGAGCCGGGGCTTATAGACGTTGCGAAAACCCCCGGCAAGCAAGGCCTTGCGGGCCGTCGGAGCCGCTCGGTTGCAATGGATTGGGCCTTGCGATATCCCGGCCGCCCCGGCCGAAACGCCGCCCGGCGCCAGCCGCCGATGGGGGATGGTGTAATGGTAACACAGCGGTTTTTGGTACCGTTATTCTAGGTTCGAGTCCTAGTCCCCCAGCCAACCCGGAGCTTCTGTCCTGCCGCGCCGCGGCGCGCGTGGCGAAGCGTCTGCCCGCGGGCTAGGCTGCGGCCCGATTCCTTCCGGGCGCCTCGATGAAGCACTTCCTACTGACCGTCGCCGGCGTGTTCGTCGCGCTCGTGCTCTTCTTCATCGGCCTGCCGTTCGTCCTCATCAGCGTCGCGCTGGGCGGCGCGCACGCGCCGGCCGTTCCGGCGGCGTCGGTGCTGGTGCTCGACCTGCGCGGTCAGCTCACCGACCAGGAGCCGGAGACGCTGCTCGGCCTGGTCGGCCAACATCCGCAGTCGGTGATGGGCATCGTCCAGGCGCTGAGGCGGGCGGAGACCGACAGCCGCGTCAAGGCGCTGTTCGTGCGCCTGCCGGACGCCGGCATCGAGCCCGGCGAGGCGGACGAGCTCCGGCTCGCCTTCCGCGCGTTCCACGCGGTCGGCAAGCCGGTGATCGCGTTCAGCCAGGGGCTCTACCCCGAGGGCGTCGTGACCTCGACCTACATGCTGGGCGCCGCCGCCGACGAGTTCTGGATGCAGCCGGACGCGCCGTTTCAGGCCACCGGGATCGCGAACGAGAGCCTCTTCTTCAAGCGGCTGTTCGACAAGTATGGCGTCACGGCCGACTTCCAGCAGCGCTACGAGTACAAGACCGCGGTCAACAGCTACCTCTACGACGACTTTACGCCGGCGCAGCGCCAGTCGGATCTCTCGTGGATGGGGTCGGTGTACGCGAGCGCGCTCGGCGCGGCGGCCGCCGATCGCCACATGGACCCCACCGCTCTGAAGGCGCTGATCGAAGGCGGCCCCTACGACGCGGCGGATGCGAAAGCCAAGGGCCTCATCGACCGGCTGGGCGACCTGAAGGCGGCGGAAAACGAGGCCGCGGCGAAGGGCGGCGCGGCCAAGCTCTTCGACTTCGACGACTACGCCTCCGGCGGCTCTGTGGCGCCGGCCTTCGGCGCGCCGCAGATCGCGGTGGTCTCGGCCGAAGGCGACATCATGAACGGGACCGACGGGGCAGGCCTCGGCAGCCAGACGCTGAACGCCGACGAAGCGGCGGCCGCGCTCTACGAAGCGGCGCAGGACAGCGCGATCAAGGCTGTCGTCTTCCGCCTCAACTCGCCGGGGGGCGCCGACACCGCGTCGGAGGAGATCCGCGCCGCCGTGCAGGCGGTCAAGGCGGTCAAGCCGATCGTGGTTTCCATGGGGACCTACGGCGCGTCCGGCGGCTACTGGGTGTCGTCGGCCGCCTCGGCGATCGTGGCCGAGCCTTCGACGCTGACCGGCTCGATCGGCGTCTTCGGCGGAAAGCTGGCGATCGGTCCTGCGCTCGCCCGCTTCGGCGTCGACATCCGCGACTTGAGCGTCGGCGGTCCCTACGCCGACGCCGACAGCCCCGTCGGAGGCTTCACGCCGCAACAGCGGGCGGCGTTCGCGGCCGGCGTCGACCGCGTCTACGACGACTTCGTCGGGCGCGTCGCCGCGGGGCGCAAGATGACGCCCGATCAGGTTCGCGCCATCGCCCGCGGTCGGGTCTGGACCGGCGCTCAGGCGAAGCCGCTCGGGCTCATCGACGAGGTCGGCGGGTTCTACCAGGCCGTGGCGAAGGCGAAGGATCTCGCCGGGCTCTCCGGCCAGGAGGTGCAGTTGAAGGCGATCACGGCGCGGCGGACTCCCTGGGAAGAAGTCAAGCACGCGGTGGGCATCGCCGACAGCGATCTGAAGACGCTGCAAGCCGCCAGCGGCGTGCTGAGCGACGCCCGCACCCGCGGCCTGCTGGCCGCCCTGACCGACGCGCGCGAGCGCGCGCGGGGCGCGCTGCTCTTGGCGCCGGTGCCGCGCTTCTAGCGGCAGGCGCCTGTCCCCCGACCCTTCCACGCAAAGGCGAAGGGGCTATAACCGCCGGCGGGCTTCGGCGGCGCGAGATCAAGGACCCTGCATGGCAGATTTTCGCAAGGTGACCGACAGCTTCTCGGTCGCGCCACAGATCGCCCTCTCCGATCTGCCGCTGGCGGCGGAAGCTGGCTTTTCGCTGGTGATCAACAACCGGCCGGACGGCGAAGCGCCCGACCAGCCTTCCGGGGCCGAGGTCGAAGCGGCCGCGCGCGCCGTCGGCCTGGACTACGCCTACATCCCCGTCCGCGGCGGGCCGACCCGCGAGCAGGTCGAGGAAGAACGGGCGCTGCTGGCGAAAGCGAAGGGGCCGGTGCTCGCCTATTGCCGCTCGGGAAATCGCTCGATCGTCACCTGGTCGCTGGGCGAGGCGCTCTCCGGCGCCCGATCGCCGGCCGAGCTGATCAAGCTCGGCGCAGACCTGGGCTACAATCTTTCGAACGTGCTCGGCTAGCGGCCGATGGCGACCTTGGCGGCCATCGGAACGACCTCGGGCTCGCAACTTGCAAGGGTTAACGCCATCTGTATCGCCATAAGACAGAGAATGGCTGCGACGGCGTGTTGCAGCCGTTTTGACACAAAATTAACTGCGTCCATCGCGTCCGGCCCCTTTTTCGCGGCGCTCCTGGGCGCCTCGCGGCAAGAGGCGGGCCGCTAGCCATGGCGATCCCGTTCGTTCGCGACATCACCTTCGAGTACGGCCACACCGACCGGCTGACCCCGCTCATCCGTCGCGTCATCGCCAACAATCCGGGTCCGTTCACCTACACAGGCACCGGCACCTACATCGTGGGGGGCGGCGAGAGCACCGCAGTGATCGATCCCGGCCCGGACATGCCCGAGCACCTCGACGCCATCCTCGCGGCGGTCCAGGGGGAGCGGGTCACCCACATCCTCATCACCCACCACCACCTCGACCATTCGCCGCTCGCCCGGCCGCTTAAGGAGAAGACCGGCGCGGTGATCTACGGCTGTGCGGTCAAGTCGCTGCCGGTCGATGATGGCGTCAAGACCGAGGCCGGCTATGACCGTTTCGTCCCCGACGTCTCCGTCTGCGGCGGCGGCGCGACCATCGCGGGGCAGGGCTGGACGTTCGAGGCGATCGCCACGCCGGGCCACACGTCGAACCACATCTGCTACGCGCTGGCGGAAGAGAACTGCTGCTTCACCGGCGACCACATCATGGGCTGGTCGACGACGGTCGTGACGCCGCCGGATGGCGACATGGGGGCCTACATCGCCAGCCTCGATCTCATCAAGTCGCGCAACTTCAAGACCTTGTGGCCGACGCACGGACCCCCGATCACCGACGTCGGGGTGTTCATCGACGCGTACAAGGCGCATCGCTTCGACCGCGAGCGGCAGATTCTCGAGCTGCTGGAGGCCGGCCAGAGCCGCATCGTCGAGATGGTCCCCAAGATGTACGCAGGCGTCGACCCGCGTCTCTATCCCGCGGCGGCCCGCTCGGTGCACGCCCACATGATCGAGCTGGTCCGCTCAGGCCGGGTCAAGGCCGACGGCGCGCCCGAGCTGGGCAGCGACTACCACCTCGCCTGAGGCCCGGCGCCGCCCCGCGATTGCGCGTGTTGCAAGCTTGACAATTATACTGGCGCTGGCTGTCCGACGGAGCCAAGGTAGCGGCCGCGTCCGCCGCCTCGGCGGTACGGGGAGGAAATGTTCAAGATGACTACGGAAACCCTTCGCAAGCTTCTCATCGCCGGCGCCGCGATCGGCGGCCTGGTGATTGTGGCCGCCTGCGGTCCGAGCCCGCAGCAGAACGCGGCAGCGGCCGCGAGCGCCGCCGAAGCGGAAGCGGCCAGCGCCGCCGCCGCCGCCACGAGCGCCGCCGCCGCCGCCAACGCGCAGGCCGCGAGCTCGATGGCCGCCGCCACCAGCGCCGCCGCCGCGGCGGCAGCCGGCGCCAACGCGGCCGCCAACGCCGCCATGAGCTCGGCCAAGAGCCAGTAGCTCACACGTCAAGACAGCCAATCGCCCGCCCGGCTCGGCAAGCCGGGCGGGCGTCCTTGTTTCGCATGCGCCTCCGCGGCTTACTCCGCCGGCGCCTTAACGGCTTCCGCCGCGGTCGGCAGCACGTAGTCCTTCAGCCGGTCGCGGATCACCTTCTTGTCGATCTTGCCGGTCGCGCCCAGCGGGATGTCGTCCACGAAGACGACGTCGTCCGGCATCCACCACTTGGCGATCTTGCCTTCCAGGAACTTCAGGAACTCGTCCTTCGTCGCCGTCTCGCCCTCGCGCAGCTTGACCAGCAGCAACGGCCGCTCGTCCCACTTGGGGTGATGGACGCCGACGACGGCGGCCAGCGCCGCCTTGGGATGCCCGGCCGCCAGGTTCTCGATCTCGATCGATGAGATCCACTCGCCGCCGGACTTGATCACGTCCTTCGCGCGGTCGGTGATCTGCATGTAGCCGTACTTGTCGATGGTCGCGACGTCGCCGGTGTCGAAGTAGCCCTCCTCGTCCAGGATCTCGCCGCCGTCGCCGCGGAAGTACGCGCCCACCACGTACGGCCCGCGCACCTTCAGACGCCCGAACGTGGTTCCGTCGTGGGGCAGGGGATTGCCGTCGTCGTCGGTGAGCTTCAGCTCAACGCCAGCCGGCGGTCGGCCCTGCTTCAGCTTGAACTGCAGCTGCCGCTCGGGGTCCATGGCCGCGACCGCGGCGCTCGGGCTCGACAGCGTGCCGAGCGGCGAGGTTTCCGTCATGCCCCAGGCGTGCACGACGTCGACGCCATAGTCGTCGCGGAAGGCGCGCACGAGCGCCTCCGGAACCGCCGAGCCGCCGATCACCACGCGCTTCAGCGTCGTGGGCTTCAGGTTCTCGGCGCGCAGGTGCTGCAACAGCATCTGCCAGACCGTCGGAACCGCGGCCGAGAAGGTGACCTTCTCCGTTTCCAGGAGCTCGAAGATCGAGGCGCCGTCCATCTTCGATCCGGGCAGCACCAGCTTCGCGCCGGCCGCGGGGGCCGAGAAGTTCAGGCCCCAGGCGTTGGCGTGGTACATCGGCACAACCGCCAGGACCGCGTCCCGGCCCGAAAGCCCCATCGCGTCAGCCTGCAGCGTGATCAGCGTGTGCAGGTACGTCGAGCGATGCTCGTAGAGGACGCCCTTCGGATTGCCGGTGGTGCCGGACGTGTAGCAAAGCCCGCAGGGCGTGCGCTCGTCGAAGCCGCCCCAGCGCACGTCGCTCGAGTGCTGCTCGATCAGGTCCTCGAAGCAGAGCGCGCCCTCGAAGTCGGCTTGCCGCATGTGATCGCGGTCGGTCAGCACCACCACCCGCTCGACCTTGGGAAGCTTGCCGATGTGCTCCTTCAGGATCGGCAGGAAGGGCAGGTCCACGAAGAGGATGCGATCCTCGGCGTGGTTCATGATGTAGCAGAGCTGGTCGGCGAACAGCCGCGGGTTCAGGGTGTGGCAGACGGCGCCGATGCCCATGATGCCGTACCAGGCCTCGATGTGGCGCGCGGAGTTCCACGCCATCGTCCCGATGCGGTCGCCTTGCTTCACGCCCATGCCCAGCAGCGCGTTGGAAAGCTTGCGCGCCCGCTCGTGGATCTGGCCCCACGTTGTGCGGACGATCGGGCCTTCGATCGAGCGGCCGACCACCTCGCGGTCGCCGTGCCAGTTCTTGGCGTGGTCGATGATCTTGTCGACGGTCAGCGGCCAGGTCTGCATCGAGCCTTGCATGCAGGCTTCCTCCTAGTTTCGCCGGTTGCCCGCCCCCGGCTGGCCGGCGTTCACGGGCGTTATCGCGCAAGAGCCTTTACGGATAAAGCCGAGCAACGGACCACGACGCCTCCGGGCCGGCGCGCGCATAGGCCAGCCGTTCGTGCAGCCGGAACGGCCGGTCGCGCCAGAATTCCATGGCAAGAGGGGTCAGCCGATAGCCGGACCAGTGCGGCGGGCGCGGCACCTTGCGGATTCCGAATCGGAGCCCGAACTCCGCGACGCGCTTTTCCAGCGCCAGCCGGTCCGGCATGGGCCGCGACTGCTCCGAGGCCCAGGCGCCGATCTGGCTGCCGCGCTCGCGGGTGGCGAAATACTCGTCGGCCTCCGCTTCGGTCACCGGCGCGACGGGGCCCTGCGCCCGCACCTGGCGGCGCAGCGATTTCCAGTGGAACAGCAGCGCCGCCTTGGGGTTCGCCATCAGCTCGCGGCCCTTGGCGCTCTCGGTGTTGGTGTAGAAGACGAACCCCCGCCGATCGACGCCCTTCAGCAGCACCATGCGCACGTTCGGCATCCCGTCGGCGCCGACGGTCGCCAGCGACATGCCGTTCGGGTCGTTCGGCTCGGCTTTCTGCGCGTCCTCGAACCACTCGGCGAACAGCCGCAGCGGATCTTGCCCTTCGACGAGCGGCGGCTCGCGCGCGGCCTTGTCGTAGAAGGCGTCGTTCGCCTTCTTCTGTTCGTCGCTCGCCATGGGGCCGGATATAGCCCGTGGCGGCGCAGCTTCGAAGGGGATGCTCGAATCGGACCTCGCCGACCGCGCCCGGCGGTCCCGCTCTACGTGAAGGCGTCGAGCTTTGCGAACGCCTCGCGGGCGACGCCGATCGCCTCCACCGCGCGCGGGATGCCGGCGTAGAGCGAGAGGTGATGGATGACCTCCTCGATCTCCACTCGGGTCAGGCCGTGGCGGAGGCCCGCCGGCACGTGCACGGCCAGCTCGTTCGCGGCGCCCAGCCAGGTCAGGATGGAGATGACGACGATCGAGCGGTCGCGGCGGGACAGCTGCGGACGGCTCCAGATCTCGCCGAACGCCCAGCGGTAGGCGGTGACGCCGACCGCGCCATAGCGCGCCTGCATCCGCGCAAGGCCGCCCGCCGGCTCGATCTCGCCCGGCGCGCCGGCGATCGTGCGAAGCACATCGGCCGCGTCTTGGTCGCGCTCGGCATCCGACTTCTGGGCGGCAGGCTCGCGAGCCGCCAGCTCGTTAACGCCAGCCGCCGCGCGCAATCCCGCATCGACGCGGCGGCTGGCCGCCATCGCGGCGGGGAAGCCGGCGTAGGCGGCCACATGCAGGATCTCCTCGATCTCCTTCGCCTCGAGGCCGTGGCGGAGCCCGATCTGGGTGTGCAGCTCGAGCTCGTCCTCGCGCGCCTGCGCCGCCAGCGCCGAGATGACCGCCAGCGACCGGTCGCGTCGGGAAAGCTCGGGCCGCGCCCACATCGCGCCAACC
>DATGIN010000069.1:0-2948 GCA_035295705.1 Caulobacteraceae bacterium | reverse complement strand
GCGCCGCTTCTTGGCGCGCCCAATGTCATCCCCCCGCGCGAGGCGCCCGGCGCCTATCGGGCCGCGCGGGAAGGCGTGGCGATCTTCCTGGTCGACGGCTGGCAGGCGGCCTGCATCTACCACGTCTGGCAGGTCGCGCTGTTCGTCTCGCTGGGCTCGAGCATTGGCGCGTTCGGTGGGGCGGTGGCCCTGGCGGCCCTGGTCGGTGCGGTGCTGACCCTGCTCTTCGGCCGCCACGTCGACCGCGGCGGCGGCCGGCGCACCTCCGCGCTCGCCTGCGCCGTCACGGTGGCGCTGGCGCTGACCCAGGCCGCAGCCTTCGGCCACCTATGGCTGGCGGTCGCCGCCAACGCGCTTGCGGCCATCGCCACCGCCCTGATCACCCCCGCCATCTCGACGCCGCTCTACAACCTCTCGCAGGCATCGCCCTGTCCGTTCCGCTACAACATCGCCACCGAAGGCGCGTGGGACATCGGCTGCGGCTCCGGCCTGCTCACCGCCGCCGCCATCTCCGCACTGAGCGGCTCGCTCAGCCTGATGCTGCTCGCCGCCGTGCCGGCGATCTGCGGCCTCTTCTGGCTGCTCTGGCGCTACTACGGCGCTCACCCGTCGGCCGGCGGCGTCGAGATCGCGCCGGCGCTAGTGCTGGAGCCGCACGGCCCGCCTTGATGCCAGGCGGGGCAGCGCCGACCTGCGCGTGGCCAACGTCGGCAACCGGCTGTTCGGCGCCATGAACCTCCAGATCCTGCTCGACGCGACCGAAGGGTGAGCTTCCTTAGCCGCTGCCCAAGCCGGTAGGCCCGCGCCCGGTCAAGCCGCTTCGCGCTCAGGCGAAGGCGCGCTCGAAGAGGGTGTCCAGATGCCTGAAGTGGTAGGCGAGGTCGAAGAGCTCGCTCATCTCGGCGTCCGAGAGGTGCGGGCGCACGTCCTTGTCCGCCATCAGAAGCTCCGCGAACAAACCCTCGCCGCGCCACACCTTCATGGCGTTGCGCTGAACCGCCGCATAGGCGTTCTCGCGGCTGACGCCCTTCTGCGTCAGCGCCAGCAGCACCCGTTGGGAGTTCACCAGGCCGCCCAGCCGGTCGAGGTTGCGGCGCATGTTCTCCGGGTGGACGACCAGCCGCTCGACCACGCTCGCCAGCCGCCGGAGCGCGAAGTCGAGATGCACGCAGGCGTCGGGCGCGATGCCGCGCTCGACCGACGAATGGCTGATGTCGCGCTCGTGCCATAGCGCCACGTCTTCGAGCGCCGGGATGACGGCCGAGCGCACCAGGCGCGAGAGCCCGGTCAGGTTCTCGGTGAGGATCGGGTTGCGCTTGTGGGGCATGGCCGAGGAGCCCTTCTGCCCCTCGTCGAAGGCTTCTTCGGCTTCCAGCACCTCGGTGCGCTGCAGGTGACGGATCTCGACCGCCAGCCGCTCGACCGATGCGGCGACCACCGCCAGCGCCGCGAAATAGGCCGCGTGACGGTCGCGCGGGATCACCTGCGTCGACACCGGCTCGATGGCCAAACCGAGCTTCTTGGCCACGTGCGCTTCAACCCGCGGGTCGACGTTGGCGAACGTTCCCACCGCGCCGGAGATGGCGCAGACGGCGATCTCCTCGCGGGCGGCCGTCAGGCGGCGCTTGGCGCGCTCGAACTCCACGTAGTGCCCGGCGAGTTTCAGGCCGAAGGTGGTCGGCTCGGCGTGCACGCCGTGGCTGCGCCCGACGCAAGGCGTGTGGCGGTGCTCGAACGCCCGCCGCTTGAGCGCCGCGAGCACCAGGTCGACGTCCTCGAGCAGCAGGTCGGTGGCGCGCGCCAGTTGCACGGCCAGCGCCGTGTCGTTCACGTCCGACGACGTCAGGCCCTGGTGCAGGAAGCGGGCCTCGGGGCCGACGACTTCGGTCACATGCGTGGTGAAGGCGATGACGTCGTGCTTCACCTCGCGCTCGATCTCGTCGATGCGCCGCGCGTCCCAGATCTTGTCCTTGCCCTTCTCCCAGATGACCTCGGCGGCGCGCTTGGGGATGACGCCGATATCGGCCATGGCTTCCGCCGCGAAGGCCTCGATCTGGAACATGATCGAAAAGCGCGTCTCCGGCGACCAGATCGCGGCGGCCTCGGGTCTCGCGTAGCGAGGGATCATAGGCGTGGGATGGGGACGCGGCCGTGCCGAGTCAACCCCGCCACGGCCGCGCTCGCTCGCCGCGAAGGGGAGGGAAATTCGCCCCGCGGGCGGCTAGGCTCGCTGGCATGGGACATCGGCGCGAGCGCGGCCGTCCGCCGCACGACGACCTTCTCACCCCGGCCGAGTGGCGCGTGGTCGAGTCCGTGCGCCACGGCATGAGCAACACGACGATCGCCCGGCGTCAGGGCGTCAGCGTCGATGCGATCAAGTTCCACGTCGCCAACGCCTTGCAGAAGCTCGGCTTCTCCAGCCGCAAGGAGCTCAAGCAGTGGGGCGGCGTCAGGCGTGACAGCAATCTCTTCGGACAGGAGCGAACGATGGACCTTAGCCTCGGACCGATCGGCCAGATCAGCCGCAGCGTGAAGGACGTTGGCGAAGCCAAACGCTTCTACGGCGACCTGCTCGGACTGCCGCACCTCTACACCTTTGGCAACCTGGCCTTCTTCGACTGCGGCGGCGTCAGGCTCTTTCTCTCGGAAGGCGAAGGCGAGATCGGGGCGCAATCGGTGCTCTACTTTCGCGTCGGCGACATCCGCGCGGCGCACGAAGAGCTGGCGGGGCGCGGCCTTGCCTTCACCAGCGCCCCGCACATGATCCACAAGCACGCCGACGGAACCGAGGAGTGGATGGCCTTCTTCGACGATCCGGAGGGCCGTCCGCTCGCCATCATGGCGCAGGTGCGTCAGCCAAAGACCGCGGCGGCGAGCTGAACGCACCAGCGTGTCGGCTGGCTGACCTCCGGACCCGCGCGACCCGTTCGAAGGTCCTCCCCCTGGGC
>DATGIN010000068.1:0-2911 GCA_035295705.1 Caulobacteraceae bacterium | reverse complement strand
GATCCGAGCAGCTTAGGAGACTGAACGTCGGTCAGGAAAGCCATTGACCCCGCCGGTCGTCGGGCAAACCATGCGGATCCGCCACGCCGAGGAGCGACCCATGCCCCACGCTTATGATCTCGTGATCCGCAGAGGCCTCATCGTCGATGGGACCGGGGGCGAGCGGTTCGAGGGGGACGTTGCGGTCTCGGATGGGAAGATCGTGGCGGTGGGCGAGGTGGCGCGGCCGGGCGCGGAGGAGATCGACGCGCGCGGCAAGCTGGTCACGCCCGGGTTCGTCGACATCCATACCCACTACGACGGCCAGGCGGTGTGGTCGGAGCGGCTGTCGCCCTCATCCTCGCACGGGGTGACGACGGTGGTGGGCGGCAACTGCGGCGTCGGCTTCGCGCCCTGCCGGCCTGAGCATCACGACATGCTGGTCAGCGTCATGGAGGGGGTGGAAGACATCCCCGAGGTGGTGATGACCGAGGGGCTGCCGTGGGACTGGGAGACCTATCCCGAGTACCTGAACGCAATCGAAAAACGCCCGCACGACATCGATTTCGCCTCGCAAATCCCCCACTCGGCCGTGCGCGTATACGTGATGGGCCAGCGCGGCGCCGACCGCGAGCCGGCGACGGCGGACGATCTCGCCAAGATGCAAGGCGTGGTGCGCGAGGCGATGGACGCCGGCGCGCTGGGGTTCGCCACCTCGCGCCTCATCATCCACAAGACCGGCCAGGGCGACCCGATCCCGACCTGGATGGCGGCCGAGGGCGAGCTCGAGGCCATGGCGCTCGCCTTGAAGGACGCCGGCAAGGGCGTGCTGCAGGCGGTGTTCGGAACCCCGGGGCGGACTTTCGAGGACGAGATCGACCTCTTGTCGCGGCTCACACGGATCAGCGGGCGGCCGGCCAGCTTCTCGATGGCGCAGTCGAACGAGAACCCGGAAGCCTATCGCCACGTGATGCAGCACCTGGCCAAGGCGAACGCTGAAGGCCCGCGCATCCGCGCCCAGGTCTACCCGCGGCCGATCGGGGTCGTGCTGGGGTTCGACCTGACGGTGAACCCGTTCAGCCTTTGCCCAAGCTACCAGCCGCTGACCAAGCTCTCCTTCGCCGAGCGGGTAAAGGCGCTGAGGGACCCCGCGTTGCGGGCGCGGCTTCTGATGGAAGAGCCCGGCGACTCCTGGATCGCCATCGCCCGCATGGGGCGGCGCTTCGACTTCATCTATCCGCTGGGCGACCCGCCGAACTACGAGCCGCGGCGCGAGGATTCGCTGGCCGCGCGGGCGAAAGCGATGGGCGTCGCCCCGACCGAGCTCGCCTATGACCTGATGATGGCGAACGATGGCCGGGGGCTGCTGCTCGCCGCGCTCGCCAACTACGGCAGCCAGTCGCTGGATCCTATCGGCGCCCTGATCACCGATCCGAACGCCGTGCTCGGACTGGGCGACGGCGGCGCCCATTACGGGATGATCTGTGACTCCAGCTACCCCACGTTCGTGCTGCAGCACTGGACGCGCGAGCGGCAGGGCCAGCGGCTCAGCCTCGAGCAGGCGGTGAAGGCGCTGGCCGCCGACACCGCCGAGACGGTCGGTCTTGGCGACCGCGGCCAGCTGCAAGCGGGGCTGAAGGCCGATATCAACGTCATCGACTACGACCACGTGCGCCTGAATGCGCCAAAGGTGCTGTACGACCTGCCGGCGGGCGGGCGGCGGATCACCCAGGACGCCGCCGGCTACGAGGCGATGATCGTCGCCGGCGAAGTGGTGAGTCGGAATGGCGAACCCACCGGCGCGCTGCCCGGCAAGCTGGTGCGGGGACCGCGAGCGGCGGCGTAACTCGCCACACCTCTCCCGAAGGAAGAGGGACGGGCCCGGAGCGAAGCGAACGGGAGGGTGAGGGGTTACGGCGCCGCCGGCAAGTCCCGCACCCCGTAGCCCCTCATCGCCCCATGCCTTTGGCATGGGTCCCCCCCTTTCGCCCTCTGGGGGAAGGCCGGAGAGACGCGCCGATGGTCACCCAATCAGCCAAATCCTGAGCGGGGTCATGGGTGTCTTTTAGTGCTCGCACCTAGGTGAGACGAACTGAAAGCTTGGCGACGGAGCACGCCCCCGCAATCAGCAGAAAGCAGAAAGCAGCCAGCCTCCATTGCTGGAGCGCATTTCGAAGTCCGAGCTTTGGTTCGTCTCGCCTCAGGCCCCTCAGGCCGACGGCGTCCCCCTTGCCGAACCCCGCGGCCCCTCTCGCCGGCGGGCGCTTAGGCGCGTTTGGGCCCTCCTCAACCGGCGATGTTCTTCGGCACCTCGCGGAAGGGGCGATCGTCGGTCGATCCCGGCTCCTTCGGCATGCGCAGCACCCGTTCGGCGATGATGTTGCGCTGGATCTCGTCGGTGCCGCCCGCGATCGAGACCGCCGGCACCGAGATCAGGACCTCGGCGATGATCCCGTGCTCCGGACCGTCCGCGCCGGCCAGCATGGCGTCGGCGCCGCTGATCAGGGTGTGAACGCGGGCGGCGGCGCGGGCGACGTGGCTCGCCGCGAGCTTGCCGAGCGAGCCTTCCGGCCCCTGCGGGCGGCCCTGCACCTGAGCGGCCCGGGCGCGCCGGGCGGTCCACTCCGCCGAGCGAGCGAGGATGAGCAGCTTGGCGATCTCCTGCCGCACCACCGGATCGTTGATCCGGCCGGTCTCTTTGGCGCGCTGCAGCACGAGGTCGACGCGGCCGGCGCGCTGCGGATACCACCGGTAGGGCTCGTTGGCGATCGCCGCCTCGGCGCGCTCCTCGTCGTAGATCTTGCCCTTGCGCTCGGCGTTCGCGTCGCGCGCGGCCGCGCCGCCCGCGCCGTCGGCGCCGCGCCGCTCGTGCATCAAGGTCGTCGTGGCGACCGCCCAACCGCCGCCCAGCTCGCCGACCAGATGCTCGGGC
>DATGIN010000067.1:0-2020 GCA_035295705.1 Caulobacteraceae bacterium | reverse complement strand
CGCGCCTGCGACGCCTGCTCGGCGGCGGACAGTGAAGAAGGCAAAGGTACGCAACGGCTCTGCCTGTCGGCTCAGTTCCCCCCTTCGGGCACATATTACCCGGCTGGTTTCAGCGCCGCCACATAACAGAAGTTAAGCCCGTGGCCCGTGGGCGCCTGTCCAACCGGGGCTTGCGCTGCGCCGCCGACCTCCCTCATCGTGGCGGCGATGGGCCAAGACGTCGTCCGACATCGACCGCCCGGCGAAGGGTCGTCTCTGATGGAAGGCCTCTCCGCGGCCAAGGCGGAGCTGCTCGAGCACGGCTGGTGCCTGGTCCCGGACGTGCTGTCGCCGGCCGAGTCCGCCGACGCCCTGGCGCGCCTCTGGGCCGCGGCCGAAGCCTACCGCGCCCGCGGCGGCGACACCCACATCGCCGTCCTCGATCCCAATCCCGCCAACGTCCGCGTCTTCGAGCTGCTCGATCTCGATCCGGTGTTCCGCGACCTGATCCGCCGCCCGGAAGCGCTGGCGCTGGTGAGCGCCCTTCTGGGCCCAGACTTCATGATCTCGAACTTCACGGCCAACATCGCCCGGCCGGGCGCGCGCTCGATGAGCCTGCACTCGGACCAGGCGCTGGTGGTCCCCGAGCCCTGGCTCGAGCCCTGGTCGATCAACATCATCTGGTGCCTGACCGACGTCTCGTTCGAGAACGGCGCGACCCTGTTCATCCCTGGCAGCCAGAGGGTGACGCGTCTGGCCGAGCTAGGCCCCGACCCGAAATCGCGCCTTCGCGCCTTCGAGGCGCGCGCCGGATCGATCGTGGCGATGGACGGCCGCGTCTGGCACACCTCAGGGGCCAACATCACCGCCGATCAGGATCGCGCCCTGTTGTTCGGCTACTATTCGCGCTCGTTCCTTCGGCCGCAGGTGAACTGGAACGCGCTTTTGTCAGCCGGCGTGCAGCGCTCGCTCGATCCCGCGTTCCGCCGCCTGCTAGGCCTCGAGGCGGCCGCCAACCTTGCGGTCGGAGCGCACCTTCTCTTCGCAGACCTGGGGGGCCATCGGTCGGGCGATTGACCCGGCGCCGATCGCGCTTGACCGCCGCTCCCTGAACGTCAAGCTGGAGCCGCGCCCGCGAAGCCCTTCTCCCGGCCGCGCTCGCATGCCCAGGGGGGAGACTTCCATGTTTGGACTGGCTTACCTGGTCCTGCTGCTGGTCGCGTCGATCCCGCTCGCGCTGACGGTCCTTCGCAACCGCGGCCAGCGGCCGTCCGCGGCGCTTGCCCGACGCCTCTACAGGGACCTCGCCTATATCGGCCTCGGCGTCGTCGCCATCATCGTCTTCGAAACCGCGACGCGTCTGGCGCTCGAGGGCTACTGGTTCGCCGAGCTCGGCCAGGAGCGCCGGTTCTGGCTTGCCTTCGGGCTCGAGGTGGCCGTCTTCGCCGGCGTCTTCGTCATCGGCGGCGCGTTCGTGGCGATACACTGGCGCCTGGCCGCCCGCCGGCTGGCGAACGTTCCGCCGAGCGCGCCGCTCGTCGCTGGCTTCGTCGCCGCCGCGCTCGTGGCCTCCGGCGCGACCGGCATCTGGGCGCAGCTCGCCGGCGCCCTCGGCGCGACCCCGTCCGGAATCCGCGACCCAGCGTTCGGCCTCGACCTGTCGTTCTATCTCCTGAGGCTGCCGGTGTACGAGGCGGCCGCGAACCTCGCCATGACGCTGATCGTGCTGACGATCGTCGGCTGGGCGCTCATCGGCAGCATCTCGTATCTGCGCATGCCGTTTCGCCTCCGCCGCCAGCTGGCCGACCGGCGCGGCGGGCGCCTTTCGGTGGTCGCTGCGCCGGCTGCCGACACCGTCGAAGCGGTCATGGCGCGCGCGCTCGCTGCCGGCGAGGCCGCCTGGCGCGGCTGGCTGCCGCAAGGCCTCGGCCTGGGGGCGCTCTTCTGTCTCGCCTGCGCGCTCCTGCGTTTTCTCGGGCGCTACCACCTCGTCATCGACGGCCATTCCGGCGTCGTCGCCGGCGCCTCGTGGATCGACGTC
>DATGIN010000066.1:0-8278 GCA_035295705.1 Caulobacteraceae bacterium | reverse complement strand
GACGATCGCCGACATGCTTTCGTGGCTGCAGGGTTCGGTCGCCAACCGCGCGTGGGGCGACATGGGCTGGGCCCTAGTCCCGATGGCGATCGGATGCGGCTTATGCGCTTACGCGGCCGTGGGCCTGAGGATGCTGACGCTCGGAGAGGAGAGCGCCGCGCTCTCAGGGTTGCCCATGGCGCGCCTGCGGGTCGCGGCGGTCGCGGGCGCCGCGGTGCTGACCGGGGCGTCGGTGGCGCTTGCAGGCGTCATCGGGTTCGTGGGACTGGCCGCCCCGCACATGGTGCGCGGCGCGGTGAACGACGACCCGGCTCGCACGCTGGCGCCCGCCGCGGCCGCCGGCGCCATCCTGCTGGTGCTGGCCGATCTCCTGGCGCGGGTCATCCCGACCGACCAGGAGCTCCGGCTGGGCGTGGTCACCGCGCTCTTCGGCGCCCCGGTCTTCGCCCTGATCGCCTGGCGGGCCGCCAGGAGCTGGCGCGCGTGAGCGCGGCGCTGGAGATCGAGGGTCTCGCGGTCAGCCTCGGCGGCCGCGGCGTTCTGGCCGACGTCTCGCTCACCGTCGAGCCGGGCGAAGTGGTTGGCCTGGTTGGCCCCAACGGCGCCGGCAAGACAACGCTCATCCGCGCCGCGCTCGGCCTGCAGCGGCGTTTTGCCGGACGTATCCGCCTGGGCGGGCGCCCGCTCGAAGCGCTGAGCGAACGGGAGCGGGCCGGTCTCGCCGCCTATCTGCCGCAAGAGCGGCGGGTGGCCTGGAACATGCCGGCCTGGCGGATCGCCGCGCTCGGCGCCCACGATCGCGCGCCCGTGTTGGCGCACGCCCTGGCGCTCGAACAGCTGCAGCTCTTGGAGGTCGGCGATATCGCCGAGCGCGGCATCCTCGACATGTCGGGCGGCGAGCGGGCGCGGGTTCTGCTCGCGCGGCTGCTTGTCGCCCGTGCGCCGCTCTTGGTCGCAGACGAGCCGGCGGCGGGGCTCGATCCGGAGACGCAGCTCCTGGCGCTCGACCGGCTGCGGGCCCGCGCCGAGAGCGGCGACGCGGTCGTCGTGACCCTGCACGACCTGACGCTCGCGGCCCGTTTCTGCGACCGGCTGGCCGTCTTGAGCCATGGCGCCCTTGCAGCGGTCGGGCCGCCGATTCAGACGCTTGTCCCCGAGCTGCTCGCCGAGGTCTTCGCGCTCGACGGCGCGTTGGTCGAAACCGGCGCCGGCCGCGTGTTGGCCGCGCGACGAGCGGACAAGCCAAGGGCCGCGCCTTGAAAGACGCGGCCCGGGCCGACGCTTGCGAGGTCGAGGCTAGAACTTGATCTGGCTGTAGATCCCGACCTCGTCCCAGTCGCCCCCGGTGCTGGACCCGTGCGGGTTGAAGCCGGTGACCGGGCTGAACGTGGCGAGCGATTCCGCGCCCAGCGTGGTGGTGCCGTCGGTGTAGCCACCCTTGATCGCGTTCCGGATGTCCTCGTGCTTATAGACGAGCGCGAACTCGAGGTTCTTCACCGGCTCGTAGTTGATGCCCACGTTCCACAACTGGTAGCGCTCGGGCGCATCCAGCTTCTCGCTCGGCTCTTCCCAGTCGTAGCGGCCGAAGATCGACCACTGCGGGAAGAACACGTACGACCCGAAGAGCGACCAGCCTTCGGCCCGGTCCGGCGTGGTCTTGGTCGTGACCTTCCAGTTGTTCGCCTCGAAGTACTCGATACCGGCGCGGATCCTGGGATCCACGTAGGCGACGAGGGCGTCCACGCGACTGGCGGTCTGGAAGAAGACCGGCGCCTGCGGCGGGTGGGTCTGGGGCAGCTGGATGTTGTTCGAAAGGTCGCCGCTGTAGCCGCCGATCGCCGCCACGAAGCCGTGGTAGTTGACGTTGACCCGGCCCTCGACATCCATGCTTTGCGAACGGACGGGGTTCTTGTAGCCCGCCCCGTCGAGGACCGAGACGGAGTAGTCGAACAGGCCCTTGCCGAAGTCGCCGTGGATGTTCGCGCCCCAGTCGGACGAGTTGCCGAACTTGTTCTGGTCGATGATCACCTTGTCGACGAAGCGATAGCCGTAGATGTCCTCCACGAACGGGATCCAGGGCGTCTTCGACTCGCCAAGCTGGACGATGAACATCGGCGAATAGGCGCCTTGCACGTAAGCGTACTTGATCGCCTCCGACCCCATCAGCGTGCCGGTTCCGAACGTGCCGCCATTCAGGATGATGCCGTTCGGCGCGAAGTCGAAGGTCACGTTCGCCGAGTAGACCGGGCTGAACTGGTGGTCGATGGAAAGATACGCGCGCTTGATGTCGGCATCGACGCCGTTCGCCTTGATCGCCGCGCCCAGAGCCGCCGCGGCCGCGGGCAGGCTGTTGGTCGGCGTCTCGTGGACGTAGGAGAGGTCGGTGAAGATGGTCATTCCGACCTTGGTGTTGTCCCACCAGCCTGGCTTGGGCTTGGCCTTGTCGACAGCCGTGTCGATCTCGCCCGGCACGGTCTGGATCTGGGCTTCCAGCTGACCGCGCATCGCCTGCGCGTCGGCGACGGCCTGATCGGCCTTGGCGTTGGCGGCCTGAGCCGCGGCATTCGCCTGCTGGACCGCCTGATTCTCGTCGTTCAGGCGATTCTCGAGGTCGCTGACTGTCGCCGTCAGGGTGTCGATCTTGGCCTCGTCGTCGGCGCGCCGGTCGACACCCGCGATGTGATGGTGGTGTCTCGCGGCGGCTTGCGCGTGGCCCGCAACACCAAAGGCGAGCAGAGCGGCAAGCGACGCACTGCCCAGCAGCGAGCCTCGCTTCAGCATGGTTGGATCCCCTGTCCCCGTGCCCCGATCGCTACGATCAGGTCGGCTGGGGCTTAGCCAGCGCGTGTGACGGGACAGCTACGCTTCAGCGACGGTTTGATGACACGACCGAGCGCACACGGACGTGTTGCTGACAGGACACAGAAAACCACACCGTACACGGACGATGTCGGCTTGGGCGGCGTGCCGTCTAGCGCGGCGATTCGGGTTGCGAGGCCGGCTCCGCCGCGATCGCGCTAGAGGCCACGGTCGCGCTGGCTGGCAGCGCGCGATAGGAGTAGCCGCCGCGCTTCAGGTCGGACTCGAGCCGGTTGGGCGCCGAGCCGCCATTCAGCCGGGCGCGGTAGACCTCGGCCGACTCCATGACCCGCATGACGTAGTTGCGCGTCTCGGAGAACGGGATGCACTCGATGAAGTCGACCGGATCGACCCCGCCGGACCGCGGGTCGCCGCAATAGCTCGCCCACTCGGCCGGCCGGCCGGGCCCGGCGTTGTAGGCGGCGGTCGCCATCACGTAGGACCCCCCGAAATCGTCGATCATGCTGCCGATGTAGTAGGCGCCCAGCCGCATGTTGTAGTCGGGGTCATCGAGCATCGAGGGGTAGTAGGTTTCGCCCAGTCGCCGCGCGAGGACGGCCGCCGTCGCCGGCATCAGCTGCATCAGCCCGCGCGCCCCGACGTTCGAGCGTGCGTGCGGGTCGAAGTTGCTCTCCTGCCGCGTCAGACTGAAGACCATGGCCGGCTCGGCGCCGGCGATGACCGAGGTCGGGCGCACCGGGTAGCCTCGCTCCGGCAGGATCACGTCGTGCTGGGCGGCGACGCGGACGACGCGCATGGCCAGATCCTGGTCGCCATAACCGAGCACGAGATCGACCAGCATCGCGTCGTCGCAGGGCTGGGTGAAGTCGTCGGCGGCGGCGAGCACGAACGAGCGGAACAGCTCCCGGTCGTCGAGCGCCGCGAGCATGCGCGCAGCGCGAACGACGTCCTCGCTGGCGAACGCCGCGCGCTGGGCCGCGGTCGGGACGGGGTCGCGCCCAAGCACGATCTGCGCAACGCCGGCCTTCGCCCCGGCGAGCTGGCCGTAGAAGGTGGTCACGTAGCGCCCGCCCGATGCGTAGAAGGTCAGCGCCTGGACGTGATCGCCGGCGGCGTCGGCGGCGCGGCCGCGCCAGTAGAACGCGCGCGCCTGGGTGATCGGCGTCGAGCTCGCCTTCTGGATGTTGGCGAAGTGGGCGTCGGCGACCTGCGGCTGGTGCAGCTTCGAGAGCGCGAGCCAGCCCGCGTAGAACTCCGCTTCCGAGTAGTCCTGCCCGGACGTCAGGCCGCTGCCGGCGGCGAGCATATAGGCGGTGTGGTAGTCGCCGATCTTCAGCGCCGCGTTGATCAGCTGCTTCCTGAGCGGCCACACCTTCTCGGCCGCGTCGCTGCATGGCATGGCTTGCGGGAAGCGCGGGACGAGCGCCAGCGCTTCGGCATCCTGATCACGCTCGTGCAGGTAGCGGGCCTGTTCCACGGCAAGGCCCGGGTCGCTGGCCAACGAGGATGGCAGCTCCGAGACGAGCGTCATGGCGCTGGACGAGCGGTTCCTGAGCGCGATGCGGGCCTGCGCCAGCGCCTGCTGGTCGGCCGGCAGGAGGTAGATGAGATCGCGCAGGGCAGGCCCCTGCGGCCCGTAGAGCAGCGAATCCGCGCGCGCCACGTGATCGTCGACGGTGAGGAAGCCGCCGAAGCGCTCGAGCATTGCGCGCTGGACATCGGCGTCGAAGATCTGCGTGCGCCACCAGTGTCTTACAAGCGCCGCCGCCTCCTGCCCGCGGCCGAGCTCTTGTTCGGCCGTTGCCAGCGCCATCGCGCCTTGCGGCGTGGTCGGCTGATCGCCACCGAACCAGGCGACGATCTGCTGTGGAGGCAGGCCGGAGGATCCGAGCGCCTTCTCGGTGACCTGCCTGCGGCGCGTGACCCGCGGCCATCCGGCTAGGTCCTGCTTGGCCTGGTTCAGCTGATAGAACGGCAACGCCTCGCCGTCGGCGTCGATCGTCGCCCAAAGCACGACCTTGCGGGCCACCGGGTCGGAGAGCTGGGCTTGCTCCTGCTGTGCATAGGAAACCTGGCCGCGGCGGGCATAACTGATAGCCGCTGCGAGCGTCTGCAGGTCCCCGCCCGAAAGGCCGGAAGAGCTCGCATAGCCGTTGAGGCCGATCGAGGGCGTCCCTTGCAGCGCGTTGTAGGGGACTGGGGCGTTCGGCTGCTCGGCGAGCGGCGGCGGCGCGGGCGGCTGCTCCGCGGGGCCGGGGGCCGATGGCTCGGCCTGCGCGAGCGGCGGGGCCGGCGGCTGCGCGGCCTGCGCCGGCGGCGGCGGGGCCTGAGGTTGGGTCGGCGCGGGGATGGAGGCCGTCGGCGTCGTCGTCTGGGTCGTCGTGCAGGCGGCCACGCCCAGCATCCCTGCAAGGGCGGACAGGCATAGCGCGCGGCGAATCGTCGAGGACACCTTCACTCTCATGTTCCCCCCGCCTGACCGCTGGTTGCGGCCCACGCGCCGCGGGCCATATTGTCCGGCGAATCAGTTGCTGCAACTTTAGTCGCTTCAATTCACGGCATTTTGCGGGCCGCATGAGCCAACCCCGATTTCAAGGCGTCTTCCCGGCGCTCGTCACGCCGTTCCGCGATGGCGCGGTCGACGAGGACGCGTTCGCGCGCCTTGTCGAACGGCAGATCGAAGGCGGCGTCCACGGCCTGGTGCCGGTCGGCACGACGGGGGAATCCGCGACGCTCAGCCATGACGAGCACCGGCGCGTGATCGAGCTCTGCGTGAAGACCGCCGCCGGGCGCGTGCCGGTGATCGCAGGGGCCGGATCGAACTCGACCGCCGAAGCCATCGAGGTCGCGCGGCACGCCAAGAGCGTTGGCGCGGATGCCGTCCTGATGGTCACCGGCTACTACAACCGGCCTAGCCAGGAAGGCGTGTTCCGCCACTACGAGGCGGTGAGCGCGGCGGTGGACGTTCCGGTGATCGTCTACAACGTGCCTGGCCGCACCGCGGTCGACGTCTCCAACGAGACCATGGCCCGCATCGCCAAGCTGCCCAACATGATCGGCGTGAAGGACGCGAGCGGCGACGTCGCGCGCGCCAGCTTCCAGCGTCTGATGTGCGGCGAAGACTGGCTCATGCTCTCGGGCGACGATCCGACGGCGCTGGGGTACATGGCGCACGGAGGACATGGCTGCATCTCGGTGACCTCCAACGTCGCGCCGAGGCCCTGCGCCGACTTCTTCAACGCCTGTCTCGCTGGCGACTACGAAACCGCCCGCGCGCTGCAGGCGAAGTTGATCCGGCTGCACAAGGCGCTGTTTCTCGATGCCTCTCCGGCGCCGACGAAGTTCGCGCTGTCCGAGCTCGGCCTCTGCTCGGAGGAGGCGAGGTTGCCGATCGCGCCCTGCGCCGACGCGGTCAAGCCGGCGATCCGCGAGGCGATGCGCGAGGCTGGCGTCCTCTAGCAGCCATGGCGCGCAAGGTGATCGCCGAGAACCGACGTGCGCGGTTCGACTACTTCCTCGACGAGACGTTTGAAGCGGGCCTGACGCTGACCGGCACCGAGGTGAAGGCGCTGCGCGCCGGCAAAGCCAATATCGCCGAGAGCTACGCCGCGCCCGAGGGGCGCGAGCTCGTGCTGATCAACGCCAACATCCCCGAGTATACGGCGGCCAATCGCTTCAACCACACGCCGCGCCGCCCGCGAAAGCTGCTCCTGCATCGCAGGGAGATCGACCGCCTGCTGGGCGCGGTCCAGCGCGAGGGGCGCACGCTGGTGCCGGTGCGCCTGTACTTCAACGATCGCGGGCTCGTGAAGCTCGAGCTGGCGCTCGCACGCGGCAAGAAGGCGCCCGACAAGCGAGCCGCTTCCGCCGACCGCGACTGGAAGCGCGAACAGGGCCGGCTGCTGCGGGACCGCGGCTAGGCGCCGCGCTGGCTATTGGTTGGCGGGCGCGGCGCTGGACGTCGACGCCGGAGCAGCGCCGGCGGTGTTCGCGGCCGCGCCGGTGTTGTTGCATCCGGCCAGGGCCAGGCCGGCGATGGCGACGAGGATGGCCAGGGGGGCGAATGGCAACTGGAATGCGCGGTGCTTCGAGGGCGTCATGCGGAGACTCCAGCGGGGGAATGACGCTCAAACCCGCGGAGAAGGATCGGCGTTCCGACATTTCCTCGCGCGCTAGTCGTACCCGCTCTGCGCGGAGCTCGCGGCGGCCGATGCCGGCCTGGAGGAACCGGCCGAAGAGAGCGCCGGCATCGTCCCCGCCTCACTGGGCGAGGCCGAGCGGGCAAGCGACGCCGCCGCGCTCGCGACCACGCCGCTCGAGATGGCGTTCTCGATGTTGGCGGTGTTCCCGGACGGCGAACAGGCGACGATTGCGGTCTCGGCAGCTGCCGCTAGAACAGCAAGCACGCCCAACCGCACCAGCGGTCTGAATGACCTCATGCACGCGCTCCTCGGTGGCTCGGCGCGCAAACTCGCAGAACGCCGGTCGCGTTCCAATGTCGTGCGTCTCATGCGGACAGCCGCTGCCGCGCGGCGAGGAACACCGCCTCGAACATCTGCGGCGTCAGACGGCCGGTGTTCGTGTTCAACCGCGAGCAGTGATAGCTGTTGATCAGCCGGTAGCCGCCGCATGCGCCTTCGCCGCCGTGGCCGCCGCCGACGGCCGTCGGTTTGCCGCCGAGGGCGCGGACCACATTGCGGCGCGCGACGTCGCCGAGGGTCAGGATCACCTTCAGCCGCGCCAGGCTGGCGATGCGCGCGGCGAGGAACGGACGGCAAGTCGCCTCCTCGGCGGGCAGCGGCCTGTTCTGTGGCGGAGCGCAGCGCACGGCGTTGGTGATCATGCAGTCGATGAGCTCCAGCCCATCGTCCGGGCGCGCCTCGTAACGGCCACGCGCAAAGCCGGTCTTGATCAGCGTCTCGTAGAGCAGCACGCCGGCAAAATCGCCGGTGAACGGGCGCCCGGTCCGATTGGCGCCCGCGCGGCCGGGCGCAAGGCCGACGACGAGCAGCCGCGCGTTGTCATCCCCGAACGAGGGGGCCGGCCCGTTCCACCAGTCGGGATGCTCACGCCGATTCTCGAGGCGGTATTCGACGAGCCGGGGGCAGAGCGGACAGTCCCTGGGCGGCTCGGCGCGGCTCAAGCGTCGGCGTCTTCCGAGCGGGGGGCCGGGGCCTGCGCCGGCTCCTGTATGAACTTGGGCATGTGTGGCCTGGCCGGCCGGCCGATGATCGAAGCCAGATCCTGCAGATCCACGAAGCTGTCGGCTTGGCGGCGAAGGTCGTCCGACGCCATCGGGGGCTGGGACTTGACGGTGGAGACCACGGTCACCCGCACCCCCTTTTGCTGCACCGACTGGACGAGCCGGCGGAAGTCGCCGTCGCCGGAGAACAGCACGACGTGGTCGACGTGCGCCGCGAGCTCCATCATGTCGACAGCGATCTCGACGTCCATGTCG
>DATGIN010000065.1:0-4676 GCA_035295705.1 Caulobacteraceae bacterium | reverse complement strand
GGGGATTACGCATCCTAGCGCTTGGTGCGGGCGTTCTCTCGTCAAAGCCCGTGGGATAAGCATCAGGCCTTGCGGAGACGACAAATGCTGAAGACGCTCCTGGCCGGAACCCTCGCTCTCACAGCCATCGTAGCCGGACAGCCGGCGTCTGCGCAGGGAGGCCAGTGCTTCCTGGTCACCCAATGGGAAGGGTGGAAGGCGCCGAACGACCACACGATCCTCATCAGCGTCAGGCCGCACCAGATCTACCGCCTCGACCTCGCCGGCGGCTGCCCCGAGCTGACCTGGCCGGGCGCGCGGCTGATCAGCCGGGACCGCGTTGGCGCGGGCTCCATCTGCTCTCCGCTCGATTTCGACCTCAAAGTCTCGATCGAAGGCAGCGGGGCCACCGCCTGCATCGTCAACCGCATGACGCTGCTTTCGCCCGACGAGGCCGCCCGCATTCCGCCCCACCTGCGCCCGTAGCGCGCCCAAGGAGACCCGATCTGATGCGCCGAATCCTTCTCAGCGGTGTTTTCGCTGTCGCCACGCTCATGCCGGCCGCTCCGAGCCTGGCGCAACCGCACGGGGACCGGAGCTGCTTTTACGTGAACGACTGGCATGGCTGGAAGGCCGCCGACGACCGCACGCTATTTCTGAACGTCAGCGGCAATCGGGTCTTCCAACTCGACCTCGCCAGCCCCTGCCCAGAGATCCAGCTTGGCTCGTCGCGGATCGTGTCCGTTCAACGCGGCAGCAGCGGGCTGATCTGTACCGCTCTCGACCTCGACGTGCATGTGAGTCAGGGCGACCACATCGCGACCTCCTGCATCGTGCGCGACATGCACGAATTGACCCCCAGCGAGATCGCCGCTCTACCTAGGCACCTGCGGCCCTGAGGGCGCAGCGATCCAGCGATCTTCGGCGGTTCTTCCCGACGGACAGCCACGCCGACGAATAGCCGTGGACGCGGCGCTTGAGCATTGGCCAGATTGCGGTTTTCTGGCTACATCCGCGCCGGGTGGGGGCACAGCGTCAGCGGATGGTCGAAGCGGAGAGCGAAGACGGCGCGGCGCCCCCCGCGGGCGATGAACCGCCGCTACCGCATCCCCGCCGCCTGTCGGCGACCCTCTTCATCCTGATCACCATCGTGCTCGACTCCGCGGCGTTGGGCGTGATTTTCCCAGCGCTGCCGGGCCTTGTGCGCACCCTTCACGTCAAAGCAGCGACATCGACGGCGGAAATCATCGGCCTGCTGACGATCGCGTTCGCAGGGATGCAGTTCCTGGCCTCGCCCATGCAGGGGGCGCTCTCGGACCGGTTCGGGCGCCGCCCTATCGTGCTCGCCTCGAACTTCGCGCTTGGCGTGAACTACCTGATCATGGCGCTCGCGCCGACGTTCGGCTGGCTCTTCCTGGGCCGCCTGATCTCCGGCGCGGCCGCGGGCTCCGTCTCGGCCGCCTACGCCTATGTCGCCGACATCTCGACCCCTCGGCAGCGCGCGGCGAGCTTCGGCTTCCTGCAAGCGGCGCAGGGGCTGGGATGGGCGATCGGGCCGGCGATCGGCGGCTTCCTCGCCGACTACATGGGTGTGCGGGCGCCGTTCTGGGCGGCTGCCGCGCTTAGCCTGGCCAACACGGTGTTCGGCCTCGTCATCCTTCCGGAGTCGCTCTCGAAAGACCGCCGCGCGCCGCTGACGCTTCGTCACCTCAACCCGTTCGCGGCGGTGTACGGCCTCCTCCGCGGCTACCCGCAGCTGATAGGCATCCTGACGCCGTCATTCCTGATGAACGTGATCTTCACCGGCATGGTGTCGATCGCGGCGGTCTACACCACCTACCGCTACGGTTGGACGGGCCTGCACATCGGCGTCTACATGCTGGTGCTGGCGAGCGGTTTCATGGCGGGCACCGCCGCGCTGCCTGCGCTCATCGTCGGGCGCATCGGCGAGCGCCTGACCGCCGTCGGCGGCATGCTGTTGCAGACGGCTGCGCTTCTCGTCGCGGGCCTCGCCTCCACCAGCGCGGGCTATTGGTGGGCCGTGCCCTTGATGTCGATGGGCGCCGTCGCCAACCCCGCCTGGTCGGCGATCGCCAGCCATTCGGTGAGCGCGCAGGAACAGGGCCGCCTGAACGGCGCGGCGACCAGCCTTGCCTCGATCGCCGGCGTGGTCGGCCCGGGCCTGTTCGCGGAGGTCTACGCCCACTCGGCGGGCGCTTCCGGCAAGACCTTCACGGCCGGAGCGCCGTTCTTCATGGCCGCCGGCCTCGCGCTTGTCGCCGCTCTCATCGCCGCCGCCGCAACGCGCAACCATCGACGCCTCACGGCGTAGACAGCCGCGCCCAAGGCTGCGAGGCTCGCCTTCCGCCTAGTCAGCGAGGGGGATTGAGTCGATGACTGACGCTGCGACCACGACAACGGTTACCGCCCCGCCATCGCTCGCCGAGATACGCAAGCGGCGCAAGCCGCTGAAGGACGTGAACCAGGTCGCCAAGTCGAAGCTCGGCGTGCTCGACCGGGTGGCGCTGTTCATCACGACCTACGTCGGCACGATGGGGTTCTTCCTCATCATTCTAGTCTGGACCATCGTTTGGCTGGGCTGGAACATGCTCTTGCCCGCCAAGATGCGCTTCGACCCGGCGACGGGGTTCGTGCTCTATCTCTTCCTCTGCAATGTCATCCAGATCCTACTGATGCCGTTGATCATGGTTGGCCAGAACATCCAGGGGGCCCACTCCGAGGCGCGCGCCGAGAACGATCTCGAGGTCAACATCAAGGCGGAGAAGGAGATCGAGGCGATTCTGCAGCACCTCGAGTATCAGAACGACCTGATCCTAGCCGTGGTCCAGAAGCTCGGCTGCGAGATCGAGATCGAGAAGGCCAAGCACCATCCGGCGGAGCCGACGACCGCCTAGCGCTGGTCGGGCGTGGCGGCAACGCGCAGCATCTTGTCGTCGGGGCCGAAGACGATGGCGTACTGGCTGGTTTCGCCGGGCCTGAACAGGCCCGCACGCCGCGCCCATGAGACCGTCGTTTCGCCGTTGGCGGCCTGGTAGACCGAGCTTGGCGGGCCCAACACCGCGATCGCCTGCGCCCGCGTGGTGACGCCCGGCGTAAGGTGCGCGGAATCGGACTCGACAGCGCTGTCTTCGCAGGCGGCGAGCGCCAGCGTCGCAGTCGTAAGAAACGCCAGGGCGAGCGACTTCACTACCAACCTCCGAGCCAACGGAAACGCCACTCTATGGCGGCCGCGCGCCCCCTTTCTAGACCTCGTCTGATGACGCCCAGGCCGCGGCGCGCGCCCGGCGCAGCATGGCGTCCAGCCGCGCGAGCCGCGACTGCGCCGCGGCGCGGCAGGCGTCGCCGGAAGCGTGCTTGAGCTGCGCGCGGATCGACTGCAGCTCGAAGCTCGCCCGCCTCGACCGATAACTGTCCAACCAGCCGTAGCAGGCTCCCCCCCGTATCCAGCATTCGAGCCGCTCGGTCTGCGCTTCCAGGCTCGCAATCGGCGACGGCTCGCGTGACGCGGCGCTTTGGTCGCCCCGCCATTCCGGATCGCAAAACTCTGCTTCGCTTGGACCGATTTGCGCGGGGTCGTTCATGCGGGAAATCTGCGCGCGAACGCCTGAAGCGCTCGGGAAACCCGCATTCAGCCGGCGTTCATCACCAACTCCCGGTACGGCCAAGCGGAACAATGGGGGGGCGGCGGCCGTTCTCCCGTTGGCTGGCGGCGGAGGAAACAGATGAGCACTGACACCAACCTGGGTTCGAGTCCGCCGGATGCGCAGCAGAACACGATCAGCGCCGGCGCAGACATCTATCGCAGGCTCGAAAAGCGCAAACGCGGCTCCGGCTGGATGACCGTCGGCGCGCCGGTCATCTTCGTGGTCGCTGTCATCATCGCCGCAGGCGCGGCGTACGCCTTCCTCGTCCCGGGCAACCACCACGCCGCGAGGCCGCCGGTGCAGGCGGCCCAGAACACGCCAACGGCGCCGACCCCACAGCCGACGCCTCCTCCTGCGGCTGCAGCGCCGGCGGCGGAGCCCGCAGCGGCGCCTCCCGCGGAACCGGCCGTGACGCGCCCGCACGCGGGCGCGCGTCACATCGAGCATGCCAGGGTCGCGGCGCAGACGGTCAGTTCGCGGCCACGCCGCGCCGCGCCGGCGTCAAGCGCGCTCAATGACGGTTCGGACGCCAGCGCGTTTGCGCCGGCTCGAACGACAGCCGCGCCCGTCGTCACCGCGCCCCCCGCATCACCGGCTCCGCCCGTGGTCAATGCGCCACCGGCCTCCAGCGCTGCGTCCCAGCCCCAGGGCTGATTCGAGCCGGGCGCGGACGGGGTCCGCGTTAACGAAATGAGCATAGGCGGCGTCTAGGCTGGCGCGACGGGAGTCCGAGCCAGAGGCGCCGCCGCATGACCTATCAAGCCGCCCAATCGCGTTCGGGCCCTCTGCTACTTATCGCGTCGCTCGCCACGCTGGTCGCTATTCTCTGCGCGCTGACATACGTCGGTTCGCTTTTGCTCACCGCGACGCACTCTGAAGCCGCACGTCAGTTCGGTGTGTTCAGCGTCGCCGGGCTGTTGATCACCGGACCGCTCGCGCTCGCGCTCTCGCTGGTTGTGCGCTGTCGGTCTTGCGACCACCTGCTGCTGCCGCTGGTCTACGACGGCAAGACATGGTTCGGCGGGAAGTCAC
>DATGIN010000064.1:0-10801 GCA_035295705.1 Caulobacteraceae bacterium | reverse complement strand
GAAATGGATCCGGCGATCCGGTGGCTGCAGTGGATCATCTGCGGGTTCGAAGGCGCTGGCTTCATCATGCACTCGCCGTTCGGCGCACAGCACTCGGCCGAAGAGCGGCAGGCCTTGGCGAACATGTGGTTCGCGACCATGTTCGGGCGCTTCGTGCGCGAGCCGATCGTCCCCACGTCATCCGCGCTGCATCCCGCTGCGGCGGCGTTGGCAGACCGCTGGCGGAGCGGAAGTACGAACTTCTCGCTGGACGCTCTCCTGGAGGAGATCTCCGGCTTCATCGCCATGTTCTCGCCGGAGAAGGCTCGGGCGTACACGGTCTATTGGAGGGGGGTCTTCGGGTCCGGCGGCTCCGCATCGGCATAGGATCGGCGGCCGGCGGGCGCTCGAGCTAGCTCAGCTCGAACAGGTAGTAGTGCGTAGGGATGATGGCCGACTCTTGAACGAAGGGATCGGCATACTTGGGCTCTCGGACGACCAGCCGGTAGCCGGCCTGCGCTATCAGCGGGGTCATATCGGCGCCGTCGTTGGTGACCAGCAGGCCGTGCGGCTCGTTCGGCACGAGGAAGAGACGCCGGACGCCGCGAGCGGCGATGAGGCCCAGCCACCAGCGGATCGCCTCGAGGCGGCACTCGGGGAAGCTGTGGATGTTGATGGCGAGGTCAGCCGGCGTCTCGACCAGGCGCTGTTCGATCTGGTCCAGCGGGATGGAGGCCGCCCGCGCCGCGACGCCCCGAAAACGCAGGTAGTAGTCGCTGACGAAGGTCGAGACGGGCACCGCGTCGGTGCAGAGCCAGCGCACGTTGTCGAACGCTGTGACGGCGCGGTGGGCGAGCCTGCCATAACCGGCGCCGATATCGAGGACGGTCAGGGGCGCAGCGCCGTTCAAGCCAAGGTGTCGATCGAGGAAGGCGAGCTCGTTGACGGAGTCGAGGAGATCGCGCGAGACCACCTTTCCGGCGATCTCGAAGGTGAAGTTGCCGAAGGCGTCGTCCTCGCTCAGCCGGTCGAGCAGCCCCAGCCGGTCTCGCGCCAGGGCGTAGTAGGTGGCGAGGGCGTATCCTGGACGGCTCATGTTGCGGCCGCGCAGCTGCCAGACGTAGCCGTTGTCGCCGCGGAAATGCCGCAACTCTGCGGCGTCGATGTAGTCCGGCTGCCAGACGAGCGGGGCGGTCACCGTGCGGTCGAACGCGGCGTAGCGCTGTTGCAGCGACACCAGCGCGGGGTTGTCGGGCGCAAGATAAGCCTCGGCGCCAGGCGGCAGCGCGGACGGGTTGAACCCGCCCCCGTACTTGGGGTTGCTCTGCACGATGGTGGGGCCGCCGTCGCTCATCCGGCGCTCCCTATCCCGCCTGAACGATGTCTTCGAACCCGCCGGCGAACATGAGGCGGTGCGCTTCGCCCAGGAGCTCGCTCGTGGGCGTGCCGGCGACCGAGCGGCGGAGCGCCGTGAAGAGGGCGCGGAGCTCACCCATGTCGCGATCGGCGAAGATGGCCGCCATCATCATGTACTGCGAGACCGCCCAGAGGCTGACGTGATCGCGTATCGTCGAGTTCCACGCCAGACGCTGCATGGTGAGAAAGGGCACCGTGCAGCCGACCCTGAGCTGGCCGCCGCGGGAGAGGCCGCTGAAGACGACGTCGACGGCGGCGAACGACCCAGCCTCGAGCTGGCCGGCCAGCAGCTGAGCTGTGCGCCCGATCACGCGCGGATTGACCAGGTAGGAGGTGGTCGTGAAGAAGGCGTTGGCCCCGAACGGCACGACGCGCACCTGGTTCACGGCGGTGACATCGCCCGAAGGCGCGGTGACGACATTGGCGTCGAACTGCTCGCGCAGCGCCGCGATGAACCACGGATTGGTGCCGAACATGGCGTTGGTGAAGATGACGTCGAACTGGTCCAGCTCGGCGGCGCCGGTGATCGCAGCGATGGCGGGCGCGGCATAGCGGCTCACGACGACGTCGTCCTCGACGACGTGCAGCCAGCCGTCGAAGCCGACGTTCTGACGGATCACCTCGAGGTGGGAGAGGAAGCAGCCCAGTTCACCGCGGTTGGGGACGGCCGGCCAGCGCGTCTCGACCGCGCCATCGACGGCGGAAAAGCGCTGGTACGCGCCGAGACCGGCCAGCTTCTGCACCTCGCGCTCGGCCTCGGCGCGCCGGGCGTCGCTGCGATCGAGGTTGATGTAGAAGCCCCTGACTGGCATGTCCCTTCGCCCGGCGACGACCGCGGCCTCTTGCGCAGGCGCCGCGGTGGGTGTCAACGCCGCCCGGCGGGAAGGGGAGCCCGCGCCGCGCCACGTTCCGATTGGGACCCCCGAGGGACCGCGCCTGGACGGCAGACATGGCCAGCGCCGCTTCGCTGAACGTCGACCCCGAGCGATACAACAAGCGCCTGGCAATCGTGGTCCCGTATCGCGACAGGGCCGAGCACTTGGCGCAGTTCGCGCCGCACGTGCTGAGCTATTTCGAGCGCGACAAGCTCGACAAGCACATCGACGTCTCGCTGCACATCGTCGAGCAGACGCCCGGTGCGCCGTTCAACCGCGGCATGGTGAAGAACGCCGGTTTCATGCTGGTGCGCGAAGCGTGCGACTACGTCTGTTTCCACGATGTGGACTACCTGCCGATCTGGGCCGACTACTCCTGGTCCCCGACGCCGGCCAGGCTCGCCTGGTTCGGGCTGACGCTGAAGGAGGACTGGACGAACTTCTTCGGCGCCGTCTGCCTGTTCGACAACGCCGCCTTTGTTCGCGCCGACGGGTTTCCCAACTGCTACTGGGGCTGGGGCCCAGAGGACCTGGAGCTGGGCTACCGCGCGCGCGCGACGGCAGGCGACTTCGAGCGGCGCGACGGCACCTTCGCCGCGCTGCCGCACGTGCACGCCGGCTTCTCGGCGCCGGGCGTGTGGACCGAGGAGGCGCGCGGCACGCACGAGATTTTCCTCGCCCGCCGCGACCGGTTGGCCGCCTTCATCGGCAAGGACGGGTTGAGCACTCTGGGCTTTCGCCTGCTCGAGAAGACGCCGTTGGCGCTCGGAGGCCAGGTTCTGGGCCGCTCATGGCGCTACCTCGTCGACATCGGCGGGCCCCCGGCGTGAGCGAGCCTGCGCTCGCGCGCTGAGCGCGGGCTTGACGCGTCAGGCCCGGCGGGCGGAGGCTGATGCAGCCTGAACGGGGGCCTTCGGACGATGCCGACAATCGGTACGCGCACGCTCGTGCGAGGAGCGCCGATCGCGCTTGCCTTCTTGGGCGCGGCGCTGGCGGCCACGGGCTGCGGCAAGAGCGGCGGCCAGACAGCCTCGGCGGCGCCGGTCGCCCCGACGGCGCCGGCGCAGCCGGCGGCGATGGTGTCGGTCAGCGTGCCGCTGACGGGCTGCGCCAACGACGGCCAGGGCGGTCCTGAGGCGACTCCGGCGAGCGGCTCGAAGACGGTGACAGTGGAGGCGTCCGCGGCGCCCCAGCTCGCCTACTACGTGGCGGCGGACGGCCCGGGGGTGCTGGGCCCGCGCGGTTGGCATTGCGCCAGCATCTACGGCTCCGACGGCGCGACGCTTGTGCTGTCGCCCGACCCGTTGTCGCCGGGCGACGTGGGCGCGATGCAGACCAGCGCCGACGCCATCGAGGCGCGGGTGGCGAGCGGCGACACCTCCGGCCGGTTCACAGTGGCCAAGGTGATCGCGCGCGTGTTCCCGTCCCGCCAGGCGTTCGCGCAAGGCGTGATCAACGAAGGGATCGAACCGGCGAGCGACTTCCCCTCCGGCCCCTACCCGTCCGACCGGATGACGCCGAAAGGCGACAACGTGGCCGAGTTTGCGAGTCCGGCCGGCGCGGTCGGACTGGGAACCGACGTCAACCTCAACGAACGGCTGAAACCGGGCGCCGACCCGGTGAGCGGCGTTGTGATCCTTTCCGGCGACACGCCCGACCTCGTGGAGGTGACAGCGCGGCTGCCGGCGAACCTGCGCCCACTCGCCGCGTCCATCGTGGCCCAGTTCGAGCGGGACGCCGCCGGGCCGCCGGCGAACCAGACCGCTGCGGAGGTGACGCAGGACTTCTATCTGGCGCTCGGTCGCGGGGACGGCGCAACCGCCTCGGGCGACGTGGCGCCGGAAAAGCGCAGCGGCAACTACTCGGCCGCGGCGCTGACCAAATTCTACGGCGCGATGGCGCAGCCGTTGGCGCTGCAGTCGGTGAACGTCGAAGGGTCCACCGTCGAGGTCCACTATACTTATACGACCGCAAACGGGCGGGCCTGCAACGGGGCTGCCGACGTCTCGACCACCAGCCGTGGGGGCGTGCAGCTGATCAGCGGCATCAAGGCCCTGAACGGTTGCTGACCTGAAGCCGACGCTGCGGACGCCGAGCCCGGCGATGAGCGCGTAAGCGCGCGTCGAGTGGTCGATCAGCCAAAGCCTGAGCAGCGCGGCGGCGCCCTAAGCTCCGCGGGAACTTCACCCCCGGAGAGTCCGCCATCGGCAAATCAGCCCCCTCGCCGCCCCCGCCGCCCGATCCGGTGGCGATCTCCAACGCCCAGACCCAGTCGAACCTGGCGACGGCGCAGAACCAGGCGATCCTGAACAACGTCAACCAGGTGACACCCTTCGGAACGGTCGCCTACACCCAGCCGGGCGGCCCGAATACGCCGTTCACCGAGACGGTGAGCCTGTCGCCGCAGGAACAGGCGATCTTCAACCAGGGGACCGCCAACCAGGCGCAGGCGCTCGGCATCGCCGGCAACCAGCTGACCAACGTACAGAACGCGCTGAACACCCCGGTGACGCCCGTCGAGCCGCTGGCGACCGGCGTGACCGCCGGTCCGATCCAGTACGGGTTCAACCCAGGCCCGGGCCTTCAATACGGCTTTGCCGGCGGCGCTCCGATCCAGAGCCAGATCGGCAACGCGGACATCAATCAGTCGGTCCAGAACGCAGCGAACGCCGCCTACGCGCAGGCCGCCTCGCGACTCGACCCACAGTGGACGCAGAACGCCGAGCAGCAGCAGGCGCAGCTGACGGCCCAGGGGCTCAACCCCAACGACGCGGCTTTTCAGAACAGCATGACCCTGTTCAACAACGCCCGGAACGACGCCTACAACCAGGCGGCCCTGAGCGCGATCGGGGCCGGCGACGCCGAACAGAACACGCTCTTCGGACAACAGGCCCAGCAGGGACAGTTCGCCAACGCCGCGCAGGCGCAAGGCTTCGCCCAGAACCAGGCGCAGGCCAACTTCGCGAACGCGGCCGCGGCGCAGCAGTATGCGCAGAATCAAGGCGTGGCCGGCTTCGCCAACGCCGCGCAGAACCAGGCCTTCGGCCAGAACGCGGCCAACGCCAACCTCTACAACGCCGCCGCCCAACAGCAATTCCAGGACCAGGCGTACGCTCAACAGCTGCCGATCAACGAGTTCGATGCGTTGATGTCTTCGAGCCAGGTGCAGGCGCCCACTTCGACGCCGGCGCAGACCCAGGTCCAGCCCACCAACGTCCTTGGCGCCTACCAGCTGCAGCAGAACGCCGAGCAGGCGGACTACCAGTCGCAACTCGCCGCATACGATTCCGGGCTGAACGGCCTGTTCGGCCTCGGCACGGCGGCGCTGAAACTCATTCCAGGATTCCCATGATGAACACTACCAACGTCCCGTTCCTTCGGCCGGCGTTCGCGCCCGCGCAGGGCCAGCCGCCGCTCGTGGCGCGCCAGCCGCTGGGCGCGGGCGCCAGCCCCTATGCGCAAGGTCTCGCCGACGCGCTCGAGCAACTCCAGCGCGGCCAAGTGCACAGCGCGCCCGAGCTGGGCGAGAACCTGATGGCCCAGGCGCTGTTGCAATACGCCCAGCGGAACAGCCGCGGGGGCCAGGCGGATCCAGCCGGCTGGCGGGGCGACGGCGGCGGCGGATACGGCCCGGCGCCGGACTACAGCCTCGCCAGCACAGACGCCGGCGCGGTCCAGCAGCCGATGCCCGGCGCTCCGATTGCGCCGCCGTTCGCGCAGGGCGATCCGGGGCTTGCGGCCCCGCCGCCGGCCACTCTGGCCTTACCGCCGAATTTCGCGCTGCCGGTTGTCACGAAGCCCGGCGCTGGGTCTGGCGTCGCCTACTGACACCGAACCGCGTCGGGTCGACCCCTAGCGATAGAAGACGTGCTGGCCGATGCGGGCGACTTCAGCGCGGCGGTGCGCCCAGTGCGGGCGGACGTAGGTCGCGTGGTAGAAGAGCGCGCCTGGAACGAGCTCAGGCTCGGCCGCTTCGCGGGCGATGCGGGCGATTCCGACGGCCGTGTGCCAGCGTTCGTCGGCGCCGTGCGGCTGATAACGCGCGGTGTGGAAGAACTGGCCGGCCTGGTTCACCACGGCGCAGATGGTCTTCGGGAACAGCGGCGACTTGACCCGGTTCATGATCAGCTGGGCCAGCGCCAGCTGGCCCTTCAAGGACTGGTTGGCCGCCTCGTGATGGATGGCTTTGGCCAGGCAGGAAAGCTCGGCGTCAAGGTTGCCGACGTCGGCGCCGGCGGCGGCGACGCGCCGATCGAGCGATAAGGCGAAGTGCAGCGGCGGGCTTTCAGACAGGATCGCCCGCTGGATCGGCGCGGGCTGGTCCGCCGGCATCACCAGGACAGCAGGTCCGGCGCCCACCGGACGGATCACGGCGCTGGTCGCTGTGATCGTTTGCGGGAACGCCGAGGGCGCCAGAAGGAGGCTCGCGCCCAGGATGGTGGCGACGGGTAAGCCCAGCCGTAGATTCATTGCTCGCTTGTGCCATGGCGCCAACATCACTCAGGGCGGCGCTGAACGCACACGGCCGCCAGAGCTCTGCTCACGTCTTGCCGCGACCCTCGAAAAGACGAGGGAAAAAAGTCCGCGGCCAGATTGATCCATTCCCCGTTTGCGAGCCCGAGAAGGGGCCCCACCGGTCGAGCTCGCGTATCAAGCGGCTTAGCGAGCGAGTCGCAGAAGTAGCCGCCCAAACCGCTTCTGGCAAGGCGAAGAGGTTAGCCGATGGTTAATGCTTGGCCTCGAGAGGCTCCGGTCTATGCTGCGCTGCAGCAGGCCGCATCGTCGATGGCTGAGCTTGGCGCGCACGATATTCTCCGATTTAACAGTGGCTTGCCGGCCATTGGCTTGGCGCCCGCGGCGCCGTAACGTAGAGGCGCTGACGCTGGCTCTGAGCAAGTGCAATGGTAATCGGGATTCTCGAAACCGGGCGGCCGCCGCGTTCCCTGAGCGGGGAATTCGGATCGTATCCGGAGATGTTTCAGGCGCTGATCGGGCTCGATCGGGCCTACCGTACGTTCGACGTCGCCGGCGGTGATTTCCCCTCCGCCGCGACCGCCTGCGACGCCTATATCGTCACCGGCTCCGAGGCGGGGGTGTACGACGACCGGCCCTGGATTGCGCCGCTGCTGGAGTTCCTGCGTGCGGTGAAGGGACGCGCGCGGCTGGTTGGCGTTTGCTTCGGCCACCAGGCTATGGCCGAAGCGTTCGGCGGCAGGGCGATCAAGTCGCCGAAAGGCCTTGCCATGGGGCTGCATACCTACGCCTTCGACGACCGGGAGCGGTGGATGGACTCCGCCGCGCCCGCGTCCGCCGCGGTCTCGCACCAGGATCAGGTCGTCGAGCTGCCGCCTGGCGCGCACGTGGTGGGCGGCAATGCGTTCACGCCGATGGGGGTGATCGCCTACGGCGACCAGCCGGCGATCTCGATGCAATGCCACCCTGAGTTCATGCCCGCGTATGCGCAGGCTCTGCTCCGTACGCGCTGGGCCGAGACCCACCTTGGCGAGCGGGCGAGCGCCGCGATCGCCGAGCTCGACCAGCCGAACGACCACGCGCGTCTGGGCGGCTGGATCCGCCGATTCCTTGACGGCGAAGACGGCCCCTAGGCGGCGGCGAGCGGTGCTGACGGGCGCTGGCGACCGGCCAAGTCTCGCCGCCCTGGCCCGTTTTTCGCGCGCGGAGGGCTCCGGGGTGGCACGCGATTCGCATTTTAGGCGAGTTGAATCCCTGTTCGGGAAACCGGGCTGGGCTCGCCTGTTCTGACTGCACTGAGGATTCCAGATGTCGGTGACCATTCTGCCTACGGCCAAGGGCCGATCTCCCGCCTCGGCGGAAGCGATCGCGGAGACGATGCGGCGGCTGAAGATTGAAGCGCAGGCCCACGCCCGCGAGCACAGCGAGATGTTCGATCGCGCGGTCGTTGATCTGGAGGTTATCGCGCAGGACATCGCCGGTGGCGGCGAAGCCTATCAAGCCGGCGTGCGCGAGGTGGCGCGGCGGCTGGCGGGCGAGCTTGCCAGCGCACGCATGCAGCTGGAGGTGCTGCTCGGCCGCCGAGACCTCTGAACAGTCCCAGAACGGCACACCGGGGCGCTCCGGCGTCTAAGCGGCTTCGCCGTCGCGCCCCGCGCGCCAGCCTTCTCCCCACGGCCAGAGACTGGCCAGCACCACGGCCACGACGCCGGCTAGAAAGATTCCGTCGAACGTGCCTGCGCCGCCGATCGACGCCACGGGCGCGTCCATCCCCTCCAGCTTGTCGAGATTGGTCAGGTCCGCGCCAATCAGCACGCCCAGGCTGCCGCCCACATAGGCGACCGGGCCCGGTCGCCGCGGGGCGATAACAACGGCGACCAGGGCTGCGGCGACGCCCGGGACGATGCCCGGCAGTGCGATCCCGAGCCCGGCGACCGGCCGCGCGAGCGCGTGGCAGAGACCCGCCAGGAGGCCAACGGCGACGATAGCCTGCAGCCAAAACCCGTGTCGCAGCAGGAGATACAACGACATCGCGACCGGGATCACCGCTCCCCCGACGTTCACGGCGACGACGGTGCCGGGCCAGTTGGCGACCAGCGGGACCACGTAGACCTCGCCGAACACCTGGATCTCGCGTGCAGCGGCCACGTGCTGATCGGGCAGCTGGGCGACCGGTATGTTGAAGTAGCTGCCGGCGAGCGAAGCGACGAGCAAGAGCAGCGCGGCGCCCGAGCTCACCCCAAGGCTCGTATAGACCGAGTGCAGCACCCGCAGCTGAACCAGCAGGATGAGCAACGCCACCAGCCCGGCCAGCAGCGCGAACAGCGGCAAGCCGACCGGCAGATAGTGCACGTGACCGAGTGGCATCCCTCTGCCCCTAACGCCGCGACGGCGAGCCCGCTCCGCGCCCGACCGGCCCGCCGGCGCAGCGGATCCGCCATGGGCTAGCCCGCGTCGTCGTCATCGAGCGCCAGCAATGCGAAGCTCGCCAGCCAATGTTCGCCCATGTAGTCGTCGGCGAGGTGCGGCAGGGCCGCTTCGAGGTGCCGCTCGGCCGCCTGCCGCAGCGGCCCTGCCAGAGCGGGCGCGGCGCGGGCCAGCCGGCGAAAGCACCACGCACGACTGAGGTTCAGGCCGTCCAGATGCGCGATCTGCGGATCCCGGCGGTCGCTGACGAGAGCGGGCGAGAACAGGACTTCGGGTTCCGACCGCTCAAGGTCGGGGAGAAAAGCGGCCAGCCAAGCGGCAAAATCCGGCGCGGGCAGCACGTCGGCCATGCAGGCCGCTTCGACGAGGGCCGGGGAGAGAAAGTCCGCGCCGCTCGGCTCCCAGGCGGGGCAGTCGCGGTCGCCGCCGTACCAGGACGCCGCCGCATCGCGCAGCGCTGAGACGAGACCGGCATCCGCCGCGTGCGGCGCGTAGCGGCTGAAGAGGATGAGCGCGAACGCCGTCGAGCCGTGCGTCCCGACCCTGACGGGGTAGGTCGCGATCGGCAGCCAGGCCATGAGGCGCCGCTCGAAGGCGCTCGTCAGGAGGCGCATCGTCCGCGCCCACCGCCTGCCTTCCGGCGTCTGGTGCGCCTCCAGTTCCGCCTGCAGCATCATAAGCCACGCCCAGCCGTATGGCCGTTCGAAGGCGGCGGTCTGCGGGCGGTCGAGATAGGCCGCCTCGCCGGCGACGCCCTGCGGCGTGAACGCGCTCTCCAGCCACGTCCGGATCGCGGGCGCCGCGCCGATGACGGGAAAGCGCCGGAGGATGCGCGCCAGCAGCCAATGGCTGTGCACGGACGAATGCCAGTCGAAGCTGCCATAGAAGACCGGGTGCAGTGCGCGCGGTCGGATCTCGTCGTGCGGCCCGTTCAGCACCAGGCCCGGCGCGTTCGGAAACTCGCGACCGACATGGCCGAGCGCGATCCGCGCGAACCGGTCCGCCAGCTCCGGCGTCAGACGCTGCATCGAGATCCTTTCAATGCGCCTCGGACTCGGCGCCCGCGACGCCGGTGCTATAGGACATAGCACCGTGGCTGTGGGGGTTGGGATGCGTGTGCTGGTGTTGGGCGCCCTGGCGGCTGCGCTCGTTGCCCCGCCTTGGGCGGCGCTGGCCCAGGCCCGCGACCTAGGACCCGACGCGAGCCTGCAGGCGACGCGGCGCAGCCCAGCCGCGGAGCCCACCCGAGCCGCGCCGGACGAGCCGGGCGCACATCGTCCCCCGCCTGCCGCCGAGCCGGAGGGCTCTCGGACGGACGCCGGCTGCGAGCCGCGCACCGAGCCCGCGTCCGGCGACAACCCGCGCGAAGACGCTCGCGCCGAGCGGGCGAAATGCCGCAAGCTCACCGATGCCGACATCGCGACGGCGCCGATCCATGAACAGCGGGTCGAGACCAGGCACGTAGCCACCATCGGCGGCCGCACGATCGTCTACACCGCGACGGCCGGAACGCTCACCATCCGCGACGACGACGGAAAGCCGACCGCCAGCATGTTCTACGTCGCCTACACCACAGGCGGCCCGCGGCGGCCCGTTACGTTCCTCTACAACGGAGGACCAGGCTCTTCGAC
>DATGIN010000063.1:0-35803 GCA_035295705.1 Caulobacteraceae bacterium | reverse complement strand
TAGGTCTCTTCCTCTTCGAGCAGGCCTGGACGGCCGCCGCGGAGCTTGATGACGACCAGCACCAGGACGCCGACGGCGAGCCAGATGGCGCCGGCGATCTTGGCGTTCGCCTGCGCGTTGGCGAGCACGTAGGCGATGATGGCGAATCCGACGACCGGGGAGACCAGGTGGCGGAGCCACAGCCGGCTGCGCTGGCGCCACATGAACCAGACGACGACGGAGACATGCAGGGCCATGAAGCCGGTCAGCGCTCCGAAGTTGACCATCGAGGTCAAAAGCTCGAGCTGGTTCACCAGGAAGACGCCGAGCACCAGGGTGAGCGCTGCGATGACGAGAATGGCGACGTCCGGCGTCTTGCGGCGCTCGCTGATGCGCGCGAGCGCGCGCGGCAGCATGCCGTCGCGCCCCATGCTGTAGAGCAGCCGCGCGGTCGCGGCCTGGGCCGTCAGCGCCGAGGCGAGGCCCGAGAAGAGGACCCCGAGGATCGAGACCGCCCAGCGCATCGGCTCGCCGCCGACCATCTTGGCGATGACGTAGAAGGCGGTCGCCGCCTGGTCGCCTTCCGGGAACGGCCCGTGGTTGAGCACGAACAGCGACGCCAGATAGGTCTGCAGGATGAAAAGCAGCGCCGCCACGACCAGCGAGGCCATGGTGGCGAAGCCGATGGCCCTGGCGCCGCCTCTGGCTTCTTCGGTCAGCGTCGAGATGGCGTCGAAGCCTAAGAAGCTGAGCACCGCGAGGGAAAGCGCTCCGAAGATCAACGACGGCGAGATCTTGCCAGGGTCGAACAGCGGTTCGAGCGTAAGATGCGCTCCCCCGACACCGTGCGCGAGCGCGATCACGCAAAGGACGAGGAACGCCGCGAGCAGCGCGAGCTGAAGGACAAGCATGACGAGGCTCATCCGCGCGGTGTTCTCGATCCCCAGCAGGTTGAATGTGGTGTTGAAGGCCAGGAAGGCCGCCACGAGGACCGGCTTGGGCAGCGCCGGCATGACGGCGTGGATGGCGACCGCGCAAATCACGTAGATCAGGGTCGGCGACAGCATGTAGTCGAGCAAGAGCGCCCAGCCGGCGAGGAAACCGACGCTCTCGCCGATGCCGCGCCCGGCGTAGGCGTAGACGGAGCCGGCGACCGGAAACGCCGCGGCCATCGTGGCGTAGCTCTGCGCCGTGAAGACCATGGCGATGAGGCCGACGACATAGACCAGCGGCACCATGCCGTGGCTCTCGTTGAACACGAACCCGAACGACGCCCAGGGCGCGATCGGGGCGATGAAGACGAGCCCGTAGACCAGGAGTTGAAACGGCGTGAGGGTCCGCTTGAGCTCCTGCCGATAACCGAGCTGTTCGACTTCTCGGGCCGCCGGCGTGGCGTGTTCTGCTGTCCCCAAGTGATGCTCCCCGCCAGACGATCCGCGCCGCGTTGGCCGCGATACGCGGCGCATCGTCAAGCCAAAAGCGCCTGCGGCCTGGCGGCGCGCCTGACCAAACCTTCATGGTCAGCCGACGCGTTCTGATGGCATAACGCTCGCAAGCCGCTCATCGACGGGCGGGAGAAGGAGGCGCCGCACTCCATGTCCGCCGATCCCGCGCCGCCGCCCGCGATAGAGCCGATGACCGAGGTCACGCTCGCCGCCGCCGCCCCGTCCGCCGACGAGTTGCGCAAGAGCAAGCTGCCCCTGCCGCTGGTCGCCGCCTACGGGACCGGCACGATCGTCGACGGCGTGGTGAGCGGTTCGCTCGGGCTATATCTCTTCTTCTACGTCACCCAGGTCTGCGGGCTCTCCAACTCGCTCGCGGGCCTTTCGGTGTTCCTCGGGCTCATCATCGACTCCATGGTCGATCCCATCGTCGGTTCGATCTCGGACAACACCCAGTCGAAGCTGGGGCGGCGGCATCCTTTCATGTTCGGCGCCGCGGTCCCGCTGGCCATTCTGCTGGGGGTGATCTTCACGATCCCCGCAGGCTTGAGCGGCTGGGGCTTGTTCGCCTTCGTGACCGGCGTGACCCTCCTGCTGCGCATCTGCCATTCCTTCTTCAACCTGCCCTACATCGCGCTGGGGGCGGAGTTGAGCGACGACTACGACGAGCGCACGGTCGTCGTCGGCTCCCGCTTTCTCGCCAGCCCTGTCGGCGTCGTCGCGCCGATCGCGCTCGGCACAGCAACCATCCTGTTCGGGGCTCGCGCAGCCGTGCGCGCCAACTACGTCCCGATGGGCTGGTCGCTGGCCGCCATCGTGATCGTGGTCGCCGCAATCACCAGTTTCGGGACGCTTCCGGCGTTGAAGCGCCTGCACCAGGTCAAGCCAAGGGAAGGCTCGGCCGTGGGGCGGGTGCTGGTCGACGTCGCCGAGATATTCAGGAACCGCTCGTTCATCTCGCTGTTCGCCTGCCTCATCCTCATCTTCACCGCGGCCGGCGTGGCGAGCGTGCTGGGCCTGCATGCGCTGAAGTTCTTCTGGGCCGTCCCACCGGCGGTGATCCCGGCGGTGCAGCTCGCGCCCATCGCCGGCATCCTGATCGGCTCGATCGTATCGCTCAGATTCATCCCCAGGCTCGAGAAGCGGACGGTCGTGACTGTAGGCCTCGTCCTCTTCGCCATCCTGCAGGCGTGGCTGCCGCTGTTGCGGATCGCCGGCGTACTGCCGCCGAACGGCCCCCTCGTGTACGGCCTTCTGATGGCCAACGCCGCGCTCACGGTGTTCGTGACAACCGGGGTCTCGATCGCCTT
This sequence comes from Caulobacteraceae bacterium, assembly GCA_035295705.1. GTDB lineage: Bacteria > Pseudomonadota > Alphaproteobacteria > Caulobacterales > Caulobacteraceae > Poindextera. The sequence continues at coordinate 33,072 of DATGIN010000063.1, read as the reverse complement.
CCAGTCGGCGATGGCCGACGCGGCCGACGAGCACGAGTTCCACTTCGGAACCCGCCGCGAGGGACTCTACTTCGCGGGGCTCAACTTCTCGGTCAAAGCCGCGTTCGGCGTCGGCAGCCTGATCGCCGGGGTGGGGCTGGATCTGATCCACTTCCCGACCGCGATCGCCTCGCATCCCGATGCGCTCAAGCACATGTCGGCCGGGACCATCCGCAATCTCGGGCTGCTGTATGGCCCCGGCCCGGCGCTGATCACCGTGGTCTCCGTGCTCATCTTCATCACCTACCGGCTGACCAAGGCTGAGCACGCGGTGATGCAGGCCGAGCTGACAGCGCGTCGCGCGGGGGCCGGCGCCGCGCAGCCGGGCTTGCCAAGCTGAGCCGCCGCGCCTAGCTCAGGCGCATCGCGACGCGACGGGGCCCTGTGCGCCTCGCCGAGAAGGCGCTGAAGGAGACGGCCATGCCGACCACGCTCGCATCGGGCGCAAACCCCGACGCCATCATCCAACCCCTCATCATCGACTTCCTGCACTGGCTGGACGCCGAGCCCCGCGCCTACGCCGAGGTGATGGAGTTCTGGCGCACCTCCTGCCCCAGGCTCACCGTCTGGGAGGACGCGATCGACCGCGGCTTCGTCGAACGCCGCCGCGAGAGCGGCGCGACCTTCATCGCCCTGACGCCGGCGGGCCGCCGCGCGCTCGCCGGGGCCTGACCTGGTCGCTAGCGGGCGGAGGCGACCGCCTTCGCAACCTCGCCGCGGGCCATGACGAACTGGACGCGCTCGAGCTCGCCGACGTCGCGCAACGGGTCGCCCGCGACCGCGATGAGGTCGGCTGACTTCCCGGGGACGAGGCTTCCGACGAGGTCGGAGAGGTTCAGCAGCTCGGCGGCGGTGACGGTCGCGGCCTTGATCGCGTCGGCCGGCGTCATGCCGCACTCGACCATGTAGCCGAACTCGCGCGCGTTCTGGCCGTGCGGACCGACGCCCATGTCGGTGCCGAAGCTGATCTTGACGCCCGCCTGGTAGGACTTCGTCAGCGCCGTCTTGATCCGCTCGCCGACCTGGAGCGCCTTCTCGGCCTGCGCCTTGGTCATGATCCCGCCGCTCCTGGCCATCTCTAGCGCCGTCATGCCGGCGATAACCGTCGGCGTATGGAAGGCGCCCTTTTCGAGGAAGAGCCTGATCGACTCATCGTCCATGAAGCTGCCGTGCTCGATCGAATCGATGCCGGCGCGCAACGCCGCGTTGATCCCGGCCGTCCCGTGCGCGTGGGCGGAGATCCGCCGCCCGAGGTGATGCGCGGTTTCGACCAGGGTATCGATCTCGGGCGTCGTGAACTGCTGATCGATCCCGGCCGCGATGTTGGACAGGACCCCGCCGGTGGCGACGATCTTGATCGCATCGGCGCCCATGGCGACTTGGCGGCGAACGGCGCGGCGGCAGTCGTCCGGTCCATCGCAGACCCCAAGATTCGACTGCACGCACTCGCAAACGTCGCGGCGGAAGCCGTACACCTGCCCGTGGCCGCCGGTGGGCGAAAGGATACAGCCGACGCAGAGCACGCGCGGGCCAGGGACCTTGCCCTCGGCGATCGCGTCGCGCAGCGCGAAGATCACCTCAGGCTTCTGCGCGCCGACGTCGCGGACGGTGGTGAACCCGGCCTCGAGGGTGAGCCGCGCGCGGTGAGCGCCGTCCAGCCCGATCTTCGGATCGGAGTCGGCCACCATGCCCATCTGGTAGCGCGGCCCGAATTGCAGCGTGAGGTGCACGTGACAGTCGATCAAGCCCGGGAGCACGAAGCTGTCCTTCAGGTCGATCACGTCCGCGCCGTCGGGCGGATCGACGAACCCATCGGCGACAGCTGCGATCTTGTCGCCCGCGATGCGCACGCTCTGCTGGCGCTTCGGCGGCTGCCCCGGCTCGGCCAGCAGCGCGCCAGCGTGGATCACCGTCTCGGTCATGGCGCGCGCCTCTTCATCTCGACTCCCCCGCCTTTAGCACGCACGCGCCGCCCGCGAGCGCGTGTCGCCACAACGGCGCCCTATTGACCGCGATCATGGGCGTGGTCGTCGTCCGGAGCTCGGATGGGCGTCGATTTCGAGTCAGGGGGAAGCTTTCATGAAACCTCATCTCTTGATGGCGGCCGCCGCCGTGACGGCGTTCGCCGCAAGCGCCGCCGTGGCCGACCCGGTCGCCGACCTGTCCGACGGGCTCTTCGCCCTCAACCGGCATGATGCGGAGGCGGCCGCCCGTCTGCTCTCGGCGGCGCTGTCGAGCGGGGTGCTGAGCTCGGCGAACCAGGAACTGGCGCTGGTCAAGCGGGCGGAGGCGCGGCTGCTGCTGGGGCAGGGCGACGATGCGCTGGCCGACGCGCGCGCGGCGCTCGCCATCAGCCCGAGCGATCCGGAGGCCGCCGAAGTCCGCGCCTACGCGCTCGACGTCGACGTGCCGCCGCCGCACGGCCCGACCGTCAACCGCGACACGGCGTTGAACGCTCAGGTCGCGGCGCGGAATGCGGCGGTGAACGCCGAGCTGCAGGCGAGCCAGGCGCGGTATCAGACCGAGCTTGCCTCGTTCCAGGCGAGGAAGGCGGCCGACCAGGAAGCCTACGCGGCCGAACTCGCCGCCTACAACGCCAAGCTTGCGGCGGACCAGGCGGCTGCCGCGGCGGCGCAGGACGCCTGGAAGTCCGCCGTCGCCGCCTGCAAGGCCGGCGATCGCTCCAAGTGCGCGCAGCCCTGACCGCATCCTGACAAGAAGGGCCCCGCGGTTCGGGTTAAGCTGCCCGGGTTTCGAGATCGAGTTCCGGGAAGACAAGCATGGGCCAAGCGGAAACCCCGCCCAAGGTGCGCAAGGCGCCGCCCGAAAAGGCGAAGGGCGGCTGCGTCTGCGGCGCGGTGCAGCTGGAGATCGACGTACCGGCCATCTGGGCCTGGCATGACCACTCCGCGGCCAGCCGCCACGCCCAGGGCTGCGCCTATGCGACCTACGTCGGGAGCTGGAAGAGCCGCTTCCGCCTGCTCGCGGGCGCCCAGGGGCTTCGCCGCTACGCGGACCCCGAGACGGGCGCGGTGCGCAGCTTCTGCGGGGTCTGCGGGACGCCGGTGCTCTACGAACGGCCGCGCTCGCCCAAGATCGTGAACATCCCGCGCGCGCTCTTTCAGAGCCGCACCGGCCGCGAGCCGCGCTACCACATGTTCATGCACGAGCGGGCGGAGTGGACCTGGTCAGGAGAACCGCTCAGCCCCTTGAAGGGCTATCCCGGAGTCCTCTGGGAGCGGCCCAAGCGCAAGAAGCGCCGCTCGCTCGAGCCGATGTTCTAGCCATGCCCAAGGCGGACACGGCCTCTGTCGACGCCTACATCGCGGCCCGGCCGGAGGGCATACGGGGCGCGCTCGAGACCGTGCGCGCGGCAATCCGGCGCGCGTTGCCGGACGCGGAGGAGATCATCTCCTACAAGATTCCCGCCTACCGGGTCGGCGGACGGATCGCGATCTGGTTCGCCGCCTGGCCGGAGCACTATTCGCTCTATCCGGTCGGCGACGAGGCCGCCGCCGCGCTGGGCGAGGACGTTGCGCGGCGTCGGAGCGGCAGGGGCACGCTGCGCTTTCGCCTGGACGAGCCGGTTCCAGAGGCGCTGATCGAGCGGGTGGCGCGCGCCAAAGCGGCGCGTGCGGCGGCTAAGGCTGCGCCCCGGTCCACTCCCAATGCCACGGCTCGTAGACGTAGTTGACGAAGCCGAAGCGGCCGGCGTTCGCGACAAGCCAGCGATAGGCGGGCGTCCGGGACTGATAGAGGCGGTTGGCCGGGTCAGACGAGTCGGCGGCGAAGCCTGGCGCGGAGCCAAGGTAGAGGTCGACCGCGAGACCGGTTCGGTGCGCCGAGCAAGTGGCGCGCACCAGCCCCTGGCAGTTTTCCTGCGCTTCGCAGCGCACCGCGTCCGCGACGGGATCGCGATAGCCGGAAAAGACGGTGAGCAGCTTCGGGTCGGCGGCGATCTCCGGCTGCTCGCGCCGCGCGGCCGCGACCATGCGCCGGAGCGCCGCAAGGGCGGCTGGCCGCAGCACCACGGGTCTGTCGGCGCGGCTCTCCTCAGGAGTCAGGGCGACGAGGTCTGTCGGCGGGTCCGGACAGGGGGCGCCGCTCTCGCGCTGGCGCACGAACGGCCGGGCCCGTTGCCAGCCGGCTTTCATCGCCGCCACCGTCGGCTGGTCGACCGCACCATGCGGCGTCAGGCCGTGCCGGAACTGCCAATAGGCCAGCGACCAGGCGAACCCCGGCGTGGCGGCCGGGCAGGCGGTCCCGGCGGCGTGCGCGATCGCCGGCGCATAGGGCGCCCAGCCGGCCTCGTCCCTGCCGAACACGTTCAGCGGCAGGGTCGCGATCGAGGCCGCGTTGGCGCGCGCCGCCGGCTCGTAGATTCCCGGCCAGGCGCAGTTCCTGGCGTCGCCGAACAACTCGTGCCGCAACGCGAACGCCGCGCAGCCGGCCAAGCCAAGCGCGACGAGCCCGCTCGACATGACGCGCAGAACGCGCCGCCGCCTCCTTCGCCTTCGTCGCGCGGTACCGGACAAGATCGCGGGCCACCTTCCCCCTTTGAGACGGGGGAGGCGACCTTACCCGCAGACTCGCTGCGATGCGCTAAACGTTGCGGCCCTAGGGCGCCTCGTTCGAGAACACCACCGTGCCGGAGGCGCCGAACATGCCGCCGACGCCGTGCGCGATGGAGATCTTGGCGTTCGGCACCTGCGCCGGGGCGATACCGCGCAGCTGGCGGATGCTCTCCTGCATGGCGTACATGCCGTACATGCCGGAGTGCATGTACGAGAGCCCGCCGCCGTTGGTGTTCAGCGGCAGCTTGCCGCCTTCGGCGGTGTTCCGCTCACGGATGAAGGCGGCCGCCTCGCCGGGCTTGCAGAAGCCGAGGTCCTCGAGCCCGTAGAGCGGCAGGTGCGAGAAAGCGTCGTAGATCATCAGATGGTCGACGTCGCCGTGGCTGATGCCGGCTTCGGCGAAGGCCTTCTTTCCCGAGACGCGGAACGCCTTCGAGCTCGTGAAATCCTCCATCTGGCTGACCATCGGCGTCTCGACGCTCTCGCCTGTCCCGAGCACGTAGATCGGCTTGGTCGGGAAGTCCTTGGCCCGCTCGGCGCTGGTCAGGATCAGGGCGCCGCCGCCGTCGGTCACCAGGCAGCACATCAGAAGCGTGAAGGGATACGCGATCATCCGCGCGTCGAGCACGTCGTCGACGGTGATCGGGTCCTTCATCGTGGCGCGCGGGTTCTTCGCCGCCCACTCGCGCTGGATGACCGCCGGCCAGGCCAGGTCCTCCTCGGTGAGGCCGTAGGTCTTCAGGTACCGCAGCGCCGGCACGGTGAACATCGAGGGCGGCCCGACCGGCCCGTAAGGCTGCTCGAACTGCCCTGCGAGGCTCGAATTGCCGCCGCCGCCGCGGAAGCCGCCGGCGCCGACGCGCGAGCGGCCGCTCTCGCCGTGGGTGATCAGGACGGTGCTGCACAGCCCCTCGTTGATGGCCGCCGCCGCGTGGCGCACGTGCAGCATGAAGGAGCAGCCGCCGACGCTCGTGCCGTCCGCCCAGGTCGGCGTGATGCCCATGTAGTACGCAAGCTCGGTCGGGCTGAGGCCCGCGCAGGCCACGCCGTCGATATCGGCGGGCTTCAGGCCCGCGTCCTTCAGCGTGTTCAGCGCCGCGTCCGCGTGCAGCTGGATGGTCGACACGTCGGGGATGCGGCCCATCTCGGTGGTCTCGGCGGCCCCGACGACCGCCACGCTCTTCTGCTTCATGGGTCTAGGCTCCCGCCGGCTGGAACAACGGCAGCGCGATCTCGCCAAAGGTCTGGAACTTGACCTCGACCGGCATGTCGAGCTTGAGCGCCTCGGGCGTCTGCGGGCAGCCGACGATGTTGGTCATCATCTGCGGGCCCTCCTCGAGCTTCACGACCGCGATCGAGTGCGGCTCGGTCCCCATGTCGGGGCGCGGCCGATGGTTGATCACGTAGCTCCAGAGCACGCCCTTGCCGCTCGCCTTGAAGGTCGAGACTTCGCGCGACCCGCAGACCGGGCAGAAGGGGCGGGGCGGGAAGTAGGGCTTCTTGCAAGCATCGCAGCGCTGCAGGCGAAGCTCGCCCGCCTTGCACCCGTCCCAGAACTCCTGCGTCTCCGGGGTCGGAGTGGGCAATATCCTATCCATTGAAATCCTTGCTCGTCAGAATCGGTGTGAAACGCCCACGTAGGCCTGGACCCTGGGCGTCTGATTGTTCAGCCCGAGATTGACGCCGCCGTCCAATTGAAAATTCGGCTCCCTGGCGGGAATCCATGCGGCGGCGAGGTCGAACGAGGCCTGGGTGACGTGGCCGGAGGGCTCGAAGTTCTCGTCGCCCCAGAGCTCGACGAAGCCGGTCACGGTCTTCGACAGCGCGTGGCTCAGGCTGAGCGGCGTCTGGATGTTGAGGTGCTGGCCCGAGTCGAGCGCATCCTTCAGTCCATCGGCTTCCGGGCCGAGCGACAGCTGCCAGCCCGCCGGCAGGTTGAATTGGATGGGGACGTCGAGGCCTTCTTCGACGGCGCCGTCGCCGATCGGCTCGGGCGCGGTCGGGACCTTCACGAACGGATCGAGCGCGATCGCGACGTTTCCGCCGTCGTCGCCGATCAGGTTGAGCTTGGCGCGCAGGAAGAGGTCGCCCACCCCAGACGCGCGCATGGTCCTGCCCGTCGCGCGATCCTTCGACGTGACGGTGACGTAAGGGGCGATGTTCACCTCGACGTCGAGCGTGTTGGTAAGTCCGAGCTTCAGCGTCGGGTTGGTGTAGAGGACCGTGGTCGTGTCGGCGCCGCCGGAGGTGTCGTAGGTGACGTTGACGACGTCGGACTCGATCTGGAACTGCCCGGCGTCGACGGTGCAGGGACCGTTCGATTTCGTCGGCCGGTCCGAGCAGAAGCTGCGCAGATCCGTCGCGGGCGTGGGGTTGAACAGGTTGAACGCCGATTTGTCCGGCGGCGGGGCCGGCGCCGCGTCCTCGGCGCGGGCAAGGTCGGCGACGGATGCCGCCGCCAGCGCAACGGCGAACGCCAAGCCTAGTCGGTTCATTCTCCCCCCGCACCGGTCTAAGAACGCGCCGTCGGAATCGCCCGGCTGCGTTCGTGGCCGATGGTCATCGCTCCGGCGAAAGGACGCAACATGCTCGTCGGCGCGCCGAAGGAGATCAAGGTGCAGGAGAGCCGGGTCGGCCTGACTCCGGGCTCGGTCCGCGAGCTGGTCCACCACGGCCACCGGGTGCTGGTCGAGACCGGGGCCGGCGCCGGCATCGGCGAGGGCGACGACGCCTACCGCACGGCCGGCGCCGAGATCGCCGCGACCGCCGCCGAGGTGTTCGAACGCGCCGAGCTGATCGTGAAGGTGAAGGAGCCGCAAGCGGAGGAGATCGCGCTTCTGCGGCCCGGCCAGGTGCTGTTCACCTACCTGCATCTCGCCGCCGACCGCGCGCAGGCGGAGGGGCTGATGGCCTCCGGTGCGGTCTGCATCGCCTACGAGACGGTCACCGACGAGCGCGGCGGCCTGCCGCTGCTGTCGCCCATGAGCGAGGTGGCGGGCCGCATGAGCATCCAGGTCGGCGCCCACTGCCTGGAGAAGGAACAGGGCGGCGCCGGCGTGCTGTTGGGCGGCGTGCCGGGCGTGCCGGCGGCCAAGGTGCTGACCCTGGGCGGCGGGGTCTCCGGCACCAACGCCGCGCGCATGGCGATGGGCATGGAGGCGCAGGTCACCATCATCGACCGTTCGCTGCGCCGGCTGCAGGAGCTGGACCTCATCTTCGGCTCCAAAATCCAGACCCTGTCGGCCACGCTCGACAACATCGAGCGCGAGGTCGCGCGCGCGGACCTCATCATCGGCGCCGTCCTCGTGCCCGGGGCGGCGGCGCCCAAGCTGGTCACGCGCAAGATGATTCAGACGATGCGGCCGGGCTCGGTCGTGGTCGACATCTCGATCGACCAGGGCGGCTGCTTCGAGACCAGCCGGCCGACCACCCATGACGATCCCACCTTCGTGGTGGACGGCGTCGTCCACTACGGCGTCACCAACATGCCGGGCGCCGTTGCGCGCACGAGCGGCTATGCGCTCAACAACGCGACTTTGCCGTTCGTGCTGTCGCTCGCCGACCACGGATGGCGCGAGGCGCTCGACCGCGATCCGCACCTGCGCGCCGGCCTAAATATCGTCGACGGCAAGATCGTGCATCCGGCGGTGGCGGAGAGTCTGGGCGTACACTGACCGCCCACGCTTGCTCCCGGAAGGGCGTGCCGCGTACGCAAGCCTTTGCCTATTCAGCGCAATCAAGCTATTGGGCGCCGCGCGCCCCGACGGGCGGCGACCATTCCGATCTTGACGGCGACCTGCGTTGCGGGTGAACGGTGCCGGTCGATCGGACGTTCTGGGGTGGATGAACGGCATGCTTTCAAGGCGGAAGATCGTCCTTTCCACCTGCGGCTCCGCTGGAGACCTTAACCCTTTTATCGCTATCGCGCTCGAGTTGCGGGCGCGCGGTTATCACCCCGTGATCGCAAGCCAGAGCGAGTTCGGCCCCCGCGTCGCGGCCGAGGGCCTCGCCTTCCACGCCATGCGGCCGGGCGCCAAGGACATCGAGGAAGAGCTCGGCCTAGACCACCAGGGCATCGTCCGCCGCTCGATTGCGGCTCGCTCAGGCCTTGAGTTTCTGGTCCGCCGCGTCGCGATGCCGTTCCTGCGCCGCTCCTTCGCCGACATGATGGCGGCGAGCGAGGGCGCGGCTCTGGTCGTGACCCACACCTCGGCGTTCGGGGCGCGGCTGGCGGCGGAAAAGCGCGGGCTGCCCTGGGTGTCTGCGGCGCTCGCGCCCTTCGCTTTCATGTCGGCCTACGACCCGCCGCTGCTGGGGATCGCGCCAAAGCTGATCGACCCGTGCCTGCGCTCCGGCGCGACGGCAGCCGGCGCGCTGCTGGGCATCGTGCGCGTGGCCACCGCCGGCTGGACCGCGCCGGTCCGCCAGCTTCGGCGCGAGCTGGGGCTGGGGCGCGCGCCGGGCAATCCGCTGTTCGAGGGCCAGTTCTCGCCCTACGGCACGATCGCGCTCTATTCGCGGGTGTTCGGCGAGCTGCAGCCGGATTTCCCCAGCCGCACGAGCATATGCGGCTTCACCTTCTACGACCGCGAGCAGGGCGCCAACGAAGCCTTGGCGCCTGAGCTCGAGGCGTTCCTCGCGGCCGGGCCGCCGCCTATCGTCTTCACGCTCGGCTCGGCCGTGGTGTTCGACCCCGGCGACTTCTATCGGCACAGCGTCGAGATCGCCCGCCAGCTCAAGCGCCGAGCCGTCTTCCTGGTCGGGCAGGACCCCGACTGCGCCGTGCCTCAGCGGCTGCCGGAGGGCATGCTGGCCGTGCCGTATGCGCCGCACTCGCTGCTCTTCCCGCACGCCGAAGCGGTGGTTCACCAGGGCGGCGTCGGCACCACGGCGCAGGCGCTGCGGGCCGGCGTCGTGCAATTGATCGCGCCGGCGGCGGCAGACCAGCCGGACAACGCCGCCCGCATCATGCGCCTGGGCGTCGGCCGCGCGCTGCCGCGCGCCGAGTTCGAGCCGGCCCGCGCCGCGCACGAGCTGGGTCTCCTCTTGAAGCGCGGCGCCTATCGGGCCCGCGCGCAAGAAATCGCGCGCCGCATCTCGCTCGAGGATGGCGCCGCGGCCGCCGCCGACGTGCTGGAATCCGCCATTCAGGCCGCCCCAGCCCTGCGCTACGCGGGCTAGGGCGCGGGTCGGGCAGAACTCCAGCAAAACCAATGATAAGGCGAGCCGCCGGAGGCCGCCGCTTTCCGCTGCGACATGCTTAAAGCGGTGTTCACTTCTGTGACCCAAATTGGCCCCGGGGCAGGCCAGGGCGGGGATCGGAAGCGACGATGGACTTCCACATGTGGCGCGACATGCGCCGTCCGACGGCGGTCGTCATCGGGCTGGCGACGGCCGCACCGATGCTCGTCCTCTACGTGGGTTATTTCGCGGCCCTGCGGCCGCTGCTGCATCGCGCGGCGCCCGGCGCGGAACTGGGCTGGACGATCGGGCTGAGCGCGCTGGTCGTCGCCGCCTGCGGCTTCGGCGCCGGCCTGGGCTGGCTCGTCGGTCACGCGATCCAGGCGCCGCTCAAGGTGTGGGTCGAATACAGCGACAAGCTGTTCATGAAGCAGGACACGACCGAGGTGGCGCCGTTCAAGGACCACCGTGGCGCGTTGGGCAAGATGGCGCGCATGGCCGAGGTCAGCCGCAAGTGGATGGCCGACCAGGCTGCGCTCCTGATCGAGACACAGCAGAGCGCCGAGGTCGCTGAAGCGGCGCGCAAGGTCCAGGCCGACGCGTTGGAGCGCAAAGCGGAAGAGCAGGCGCACGTCGTCAGGCTGCTGGCCACCGGGCTCGCGCGCCTTGCCGAGGGGGACCTGACGCTTCGCCTCGAAGACCACTTCCCGGCCGATTACCAGCAGCTGCGCTTCGACTTCAACGCCGCGGTAGAGCAGCTGCAGGCGGCGATGAAGGCGCTGGCGCTGTCCGCGCAAGGCATCCGCGCCGGCGCTGACGAGATTTCGCAGTCGGCCGAGGATCTTTCCCGCCGCACCGAGAGCCAGGCCGCCAGCCTCGAGGAGACCGCCGCCGCCCTGGACCAGATCACCGCCACCGTGCGCAGGACCGCCGACGGCGCGACCGAGGCCAGCGACGTGGTGCTGACCGCCAAGACGGACGCCGAGCAGAGCGGGCAGGTCGTGCGGGACGCCGTCTCGGCGATGAGCGAGATCGAACGCTCCGCGCAGCAGATCTCGCAGATCATCGGCGTCATCGACGAGATCGCGTTCCAGACCAACCTGCTGGCGCTGAACGCCGGCGTCGAGGCCGCGCGCGCCGGTGACGCCGGGCGCGGCTTTGCCGTGGTGGCGAGCGAGGTCCGCGCGCTCGCGCAGCGCTCGGCGGCGGCGGCGAAGGAGATCAAGGCGCTGATCTCGACCTCGTCAGGACAGGTGAATCGCGGCGTGCAGCTTGTCGGCGAGGCCGGCCAGGCGCTCGATCGCATCCTGGCCAAGGTCGGCGACATCAATCAGCTCGTCGCCTCCATCGCCGCTTCGGCGAAGGAGCAGGCGCTCGGCCTGCACGAGGTCAACAGCTCGATTACCCAGATGGATCACGTCACCCAGCAAAACGCCGCCATGGTGCAGGAGAGCACGGCGGCCAGCTTCGCGCTCGCATCGGAGGCGCAGCAGCTCACCGTGCTGATCCAGGGCTTCGAGATCGGCGACGACGTGGTCGCCACGCGCGCCGCGCCGCCCGCGACGCGCCGGGCGGAGCTGCGGGTCGCCGCCGCCGGCGGCCGGGCGACCGAGGACCCGCACGACGGCTGGGAGGAGTTCTAGAGCCTCGGCATGACCACACCGGCCGAGATCACGCTGACCGACGTCCTCGACCTGACCGAAGCCAGGCCGCTGGCCGATGCTTTGCTGGGCGTTCGCGGCCGGGCGGTTGCGCTCGACGCCTCGGGGGTCGAGCGGCTGGGCGCGCTCTGCCTGCAGGTGCTGATCGCGGCCCGCCGCACCTGGGCGGCCGATGGGTCGCCGTTCGCGATCATCCGGCCCTCGGCCGCCTTCTCGGAGCAGTGCGCCCGACTGGGCGCCGCGGAGCTGTGCCGATGAGCGCCGAGGCGAAGACGATCCTGACCGTCGACGACTCGCGCACCATGCGCGACATGCTGCGCTTGGCGCTGGCGGAGGCGGGCTTCAAGGTCGTGCAGGCCATCGACGGGGCCGAAGGGCTGGAACGCCTCGCCTCCGACGGCGCCGACGTCATCATCACCGATATCAACATGCCGAACCTGGATGGGCTTGGCTTCATCGAGCGCGTCCGCGCCGACCAGCGGCACAGGGCGATTCCGATTCTGGTCCTCACCACCGAGAGCGAGCCGGACATGAAGGAGCGCGCCCGCCAGGCCGGCGCCACCGGCTGGATCGTCAAGCCGTTCAACCCCGGCAAGCTGGTGGACGCGATCCGCCGCGTGGCCTGACGCCGTGCCCGAGCACAAGCCCGTAGGAACCCTCTCCGCCGAGAGCCTGGCGGCGATCCGGCGAGTGTTCTTCGACGAGTGCGACGAGCACTTCGCTGACATCGAGTCCGGCCTGACCGCGCTCGAGCACGGCGCGCGAGATCCGGAGGTGATCAACAGCGTCTTCCGGGCCGTGCACTCGGTGAAGGGCGGAGCAGGCATCTTCGAGATGGACGCGCTCGTCGCCTTCGCCCACCGCTTCGAAAGCGCGCTCGCCGAGATGCGCGCCGGGCGGCTGGAGCCCACGAGCGACGTGGCGCGGGTGTTCCTGCGCGCCGCCGACACGCTGGCGGACCTCGTCCAGGCGGCCCGCGATGGCCAGGCCGTCAGTCCGGAGCGCGCCGCGCCGGTCAGCGAGGAGCTGGCCCGCTTCGCCGCCCCGCCGGATCCATTCGAGACCTTCGACGACATCGAGTTCGAGCCCAAACCGGTCGCGTTCGAGCCCATGCCGGCGCCATCGGCGGGCGGCGTCTGGAACGTGACCTTCCGCCCGTACGCGAGTCTCTACGCCAAGGGGAACGAACCGGCGGTGCTCATCCGCGAGGTCGCCCGGCTGGGCGATGCGACCGTGACCCTGGACGAAAGCGCTGTCCCCACCCTCGAGGCGTTCGACCCTGAAGACGCCTACTTCAGCTGGACCATCCGCCTGGCCACGACCGAGGGCGAGGCGGCGATCCGGGAGGTGTTCGAATTCGTCGACGGCGACTGTCTGCTGTCCATCCGACGCGACGACGAGGCGGGGGTCCCGCCCGCGCCGTCAGTTCCGGACCCGACCCCGAAGGAGATACTGGCCTCGATCGGCCCGACCCAGCCGGCCGCGCCGGACACCCCGGCGATCCGCGTCGAGCTCACGCGCGTCGAGCGGCTGGTCGATCTGGTGGGCGAGCTGGTCGTGCACCAGGCGATCCTCGCAGAGCGTATCTCGGTCGGCGCGGCGGCGCGGAACGAGGCGGTCGCGCAGGCGCTGGACGATCTCGGCCAGCTCACGCGCGACATCCAGGAAAGCGTGATGGCCATCCGCGCGCAGCCGGTGAAGGCGGTGTTCCAGCGCATGTCGCGCCTCGTGCGCGAAGCCGAGCAAGCCACCGGCAAGCGCGTGCGGCTGTTGGCCGAGGGCGAAGGCACCGAAGTGGATCGCACGGTGATAGAGCGGCTGACCGAGCCTCTCACCCACATGGTCCGCAACGCCGTCGACCACGGCCTGGAGGCGCCTGACTGCCGCGCGGCGCTTGGCAAGCCCGAGGAGGGGACGGTCCGCATCTCGGCCGCACAGCGCGGCGATCGCATTGTCATCGAGGTATCGGACGACGGCGACGGGATCGACCGCGAGCGCGTGCGCGCCATCGCCGTCGAGCGTGGCCTGATCGCCGCGGATGCGGTTCTGGCCGACGACGACGTAGACAACCTGATCTTCGCGGCCGGCTTCTCGACCGCGGCCAGCGTCTCGGACCTCTCCGGCCGCGGCGTGGGGCTGGATGTCGTGCGCCGCGGCGTGCAGGCGCTAGGCGGGCGCATCTCGGTAAGCTCGGTCCGCGGCGTCGGGTCGACCTTCACCCTCAGCCTGCCCCTCACGCTTGCCGTGCTCGACGGCATGCTGGTCAGCGTGCGCGGTCAGGCCCTGATCGCGCCGCTCGCGAGCCTGATCGAAACCGTGCAACCGCGCCCGGGCGACGTGCGCCGCCTCGGCGCCGCCACGAGCCTGCTCAGCGTGCGCAACAGCTACGTGCCGCTGATCGACCTCGGGCGGGCGCTGGGCTACCGCGGCGAAGAGCCCGCAGGCCCGCACGCCGTCGCGCTCCTGGTCGAGGATGACGCCGGCGAGCGCGCGGCCCTTATGGTCGATGAAGTGCTCGGCCAGCGCCAGGTGGTGATCAAGAGCCTTGAAGCGAACTATCGACCGGTTGCGGGCGTCGCCGCGGCCACGATCCTCGGCGACGGGAGGGTCGCCCTCATCCTCGACCCCGCCGCCATTATCGCCGGCGAGCGACGCCGCAGCGATCCCGCCGGCGTCGCCGCGTGAAGGAGCCCGTCACATGAGCGAACCTGCAGCCGCCGCTACGATGACGCCCCAGCGCGAGCTCATCAGTTTCAAAGTGGCCGAGCAGTACTTCTGCGTCGACATCATGGCCGTGCGCGAGCTGCGCGGCTGGTCGCCGCCGACACCGCTGCCGCAATCCCCGCCGTTCGTCACCGGCGTCATCAACCTGCGCGGTCAGATCCTGCCGATCGTCGACATGGCCGTACGCCTGGGGATCGAGCCCTCCGGGCCGACCGACCGCCAGGTGATCATCGTGACGGCGATCGAGGGCCGCCTGGTGGGGATTCTGGTCGACGCCGTCTGCGACATCATTGCGATCGCGCCCGAAGCGCTGCAGCCGGCCCCCGATCTTTCCGGCGAAGCCGCCGCGGCCTTCCTGACCGGACTCGTTGCCGACGAGGATCGCCTCATCAGCCTCATCGCGCTGGATCACCTGATTCCGCCGATCGAGGTGGGCGTCGAGGCTGCATGACGGCCACGTCCGACCCGCTCGGGCTCGCACAGGATCTCGTCGCTGGCGATTATCCGTTCACGCGCTCGGACTTTCGTCGCATCTCGCGGATGCTGCACGAGGACGTCGGCATCACCCTCAACGAGACGAAAGCGCCGCTCGTCTATGCGCGCCTGGTCAAGCGACTGCGGGTGCTGGGCCTGAGAAGCTTCAAGGACTACTGCATCATCGTCGGCCAGGCGGCGGGCGCCGACGAGCGGCGGGCCATGGCCGCGGCGCTCACCACCAATGTCACCCGCTTCTTCCGCGAACCGCATCACTATGAACACTTCCGCGCAGCGCAGCTGCCCGCCCTGGTCGAGCGCGCCCGCAGAGGGGGCCGCGTCCGACTATGGTCGGCCGGCTGTTCCTCCGGCGAGGAAGCCTATTCGCTGGCGCTGACAGTGCTCGCGGCATGCCCGCAGGCGGCCCGGCTCGACGTCAAGATCCTCGCCACCGATATCGACGAGAGCATGCTCGATCGCGCGCGCGACGGGCTCTTCTCCGATCATGCCGTGGCGCCGATAGACCGGGCGATGCGCCGCCGCTGGTTCGGGCGCGAGCGCGACCGCCACGGCGAGCGGCAGTGGAGCGTCGGCCCGGAGCTGCGCAACCTCGTCGCGTTCAAGGCGCACAATCTGAACGGGGCCTGGCCCATGCGCGGGCCGTTCCAGACCATCTTCTGCCGCAACGTCGCGATCTACTTCGAGGAGCCGGTCCAGGACGCGCTCTGGCGGCGCATGGCCTCGATTCTGAGCCCGGACGGACTCCTCTACCTCGGCCACTCCGAGCGCATCACCAGCCCGGAGTTCAAGCATGTGGGCATGACCGTGTACGGACGCGCCCGCTCTGACCAGGCGGCCTGAGCGCCGTGCCGGTCGCCGCCGAGATGCAGGTGATGGTGGTCGACG
Source organism: Caulobacteraceae bacterium (assembly GCA_035295705.1). GTDB lineage: Bacteria > Pseudomonadota > Alphaproteobacteria > Caulobacterales > Caulobacteraceae > Poindextera. The sequence goes on along the minus strand of DATGIN010000063.1, from coordinate 17,513 downwards.
ACCAGCGGGCGATGCGCCAACTGGTGCGCACCGCGCTTAGCGAGCTCGGCTGCGTTCACATCACCGAGTGCGCCGACGGCGCGGAGGCGCTTGCGGTGCTGAAGGCCCAGCCGGTCCACCTCGTCATCTCCGATCTCAACATGCCGCGCATGGATGGCCTTGCGTTGCTCGGCGCCATGCGCGCCGAGCCGAACCTCAAGAGCGTCGGCTTCATCATGCTCACCAGCCGCGGCGAGGCGGAACTGGTGCGCAAGGCGATTGCGCTGGGCGTGAACAACTACGTGATGAAGCCGTTCACGATGGCCACGTTGAAGGCGAAGATCGAAGCCGTGTTCGGGCCGCTGACATGATCGGCCGGAGCCCGTCCGGCAGCGAGGCGCATGCGCGCGAGCGGCGCATTCACATCGTCCAGGGCCAGCATCACGTCACCAGCGACCCCACGGTCGTGCTCACGACCTCGCTCGGCAGCTGCGTCGCGGCCTGCTTGCGCGATCCCCTCGCCGGCGTCGGCGGCATGAACCACTTCCTGTTGCCGGAAGGGGGCGACGCCGAAGGCCCCGAGGCCTTCCGCTATGGCGCCTACGCGATGGAGCTGCTGCTGAACGGACTCTACGCGCGTGGTGCGCGGCGCGAACGCCTTATCGCCAAGCTGTTCGGCGGGGCCCGGCTCGCCGAGCGCTTCCACGACATCGGCGGCCAGAACGTCGCGTTCGCCCGCGGCTTCCTGCGCCGCGAGGGAATCGCGCTCGACGGCGGCAGCGTGCGCGGCGCCCACGCGCGGCGCATTCAGTTTTGGCCGGTGAGCGGCCGCGTGCGGCAGCTGAGGCTGGTCCGAGGCGAAGTCGCCGTGTTCGCCGCCGAAGTCTCCCCGACGCCACGGGCGGATTGGGGCGAAGTGGAGTTGTTCGAATGACCGGTATCGATGAGGGCTTGGGCGAGCTGCTGCTCGACGTCGAGCGCGAGTTGCGGCAACTGGCGTGGAAGGCGGACCGGTTGCAGGACACGCTCGGCGAGCTGGTCGCCAAGGCCGGCGAGCGGCTCGACCACGCGGCTGTTGAGGAGGCGCAGGCCATCGATTTCATCAGCCAGCGCTTGACCCGCCTCGCTCGCACGGTCGGCGCAGCCGCCGCCGTGCTGGGCGTCAAGGCGGCGGCAAGGCCGCCGGCCGCGGCGCCGGCCTCGGGAGACTACGAGGCCTTCTAGGTCGCCGTTTTCGCGCTCTGGCGTCAGGCTACGGCGTCGCTCGACTTTGGGCCCTCGCCGTGATTCGCTTTTCCGGCGCCGCGGCGCTAGGAGAGAGCCAAAGCCGATCAATGCATTTCGAGGAGGAAGACATTCATGCGTGAAGCCGTTGTCGTTTCCTACGCACGTACGGGCCTGGCCAAGTCGGCGCGCGGTGGGTTCAACATTACCCCGACCGTCAGCATGGCCGCGCACGCCGTGAAGCACGCGGTCGACAAGGCCGGCGTCGAGAAGGAAGCCGTCGAGGACTGCTTCATGGGCAACGTCGCGCATGGCGCCGGCAATCTCGGCCGCACCAGCGCCCTGCTCGCCGGGCTTCCGCTCACCACGTCGGGCGTGACGATCAACCGTTTCTGCTCGTCGGGCCTGCAATCGATCGCCATGGCGGCGCGCTACATCGTCGACGACGGCGCGAACTGCGTCGTGGCCGGCGGCGTCGAGTCGATCAGCTTCCCGGGCGGCGGCGGCAGCCGAGAGAACAACGATCCGCGCCTGGTGCAGATGTACCCCGACATCCACATGGCGATGATCGACACCGCCGACGTGGTGGCCGAGCGCTATAAGATCAGCCGCGAGTACCAGGACGAGTTCTCGCTCGAATCCCAGCGCCGCATGGCTTCGGCGCAGCAGGCGGGCAAGTTCAAGGACGAGATCGTCCCGATGAAGACCAAGATGAAAAAGGTCGATCGGGAAACGAAAGAAGAGACGATCGTCGACTATGTGGTCGATCGCGACGAGTGCAATCGTCCCGACACCACGATGGAGGGTCTCTCAAAGCTCGAGCCCGTAAAAGGCCCCGGCAAGTACATCACCGCTGGCAACGCCTCGCAGCTTTCCGACGGCGCGGCGGCGGTCGTGCTGATGGAAGCCAAGGAAGCAGAGCGTCGCGGCCTCGAGCCGCTCGGCGCGTTCAAGGGCTGGGCCGTCGCTGGCTGCGCCCCGGACGAGATGGGCATCGGGCCGGTGTTCGCCGTGCCGCGCCTGCTCGAGCGGCATGGCCTGAAGGTCGGCGACGTCGACCTCTGGGAGCTGAACGAGGCGTTCGCCTCGCAGTGCCTCTATTGCCGCGACACGCTTGGCATCGATCCGGAGATCTACAACGTCAACGGCGGCTCCATCGCCATCGGACACCCGTTCGGCATGACCGGCGCCCGCCTGACCGGCCACATCCTGCAGGAGATGAAGCGCCGCGGGAAAGGCAAGCACGCCGTCGTCACCATGTGCATCGGCGGCGGCATGGGCGGCGCGGGCCTGTTCGAAGCCTACACCTGATCCCGTCGACTCGAGCGACGAGCATGCGGCCGGCCGCCCGGAGGGATGGCCGGCCGTTCTGCGTCAGGGCGCAGCAAGCGCGAGCGGGTCTGAGAAGCTGATCAGGCGCACATGCGGCCACGCCACCTCGAAGGACGAGAGCGCCAGGTTGTCGCCGCCGTGAACCTGCTCGCCGCCGTGCATCGGCGAGCCGGTCCCCATCCGGTACAGGAAGTCGATCACCCCGCCGTGGGTGATGGCCAGCACGCGTTCCGCGCCGCAGGCGCATGCCTCTTCGAGCCACGCCATTACGCGGGCCAGGTGCTCGCCGCGGCTCTCGCCGTCCGGGATCGCCGGCTCGGCCTCCAGCCGTGAGAAATCCGCGAAAGCCTGCGCGTGGCGCTCGGTGCATTCGTCGGCCGTGAGGCCGCAGAAGACGCCGAGCCCACGCTCGCTGATGCGGGGCTCGATGGTCCAGCCCTTGAGGCCTAGGAGCTCGGCCGTCTGGACCGCGCGGCGAAGCGGGCTGACATAGATGTGGTCGTATCGCTCTGAAAGCCCGACGAACCCGCGCAGTTGGTCATGCGTGCTCGCGTGCAAGGGGTCATCTTCGGGGTTGAACCGGTGCGCGAGGTTCGCCTCCGTCGCGCCGTGGCGCAGGCAGTGCAGCAGCATCGTGGGCGCTAGGCGACGGCCTCGCGGCTGAGCTCGGCCTCGGCGGTCAGCTGCGCCAACGTTTCCTCGTGGCTGCGGCGGGTGATGCGATAGCCCAGCAAGAGCAGGATCGCGACCGCCTGCAGCCCGATGATCAGCGGACAGTAGAGCTCGCCGAGGTGGCTCACGACCGAGGGCGGCGTGGTCGAGGGGTCGCTGCTCGGGTTCAGGTGGATGAGCTGGACCACGATCGAGGCGCCGACGATTCCGAACCCCGAAACGGCCTTGCCGATGAACGCCGACGCCGCGAAGAAGAGTCCTTCCGATCGTCGCCCGGTCTTCAGCTGCGAGTCCTCGACGACGTCGGCGATCATCGAGGAGCCGGCGATCGAGGCCGTGACGCCGAGCGCCACGGAGATCACCGAGGTGAAGAAGATGATCCCCACGAGCGCCTGCGAGTGGTTGGGCGGCATCAAGCCGGCCAGGCGCAGCAATAGCGGCCCGACCCCGACCGCGACGGAGAGCGCCGTTCCCGCCATCGCCACCGGACGCTTGCCGAAGCGGCGGCCCAGAAGCGGCGCGGCGTTCAGCGCGATGATCGCCGAGAGGTAAACGCCGGCGGTGAAGTACGAGATCTGGCGAGCGCTGAACTCCCAGAAAAAGGTGTTGAAGTAGCCGTTCAGCGTCGTCACCAGCCCTGAAGCCATCGCGCCGAAAATCGCCGAAATGAGCAGGAAGGCGAAGGAGCGGTTGGAGAGCGTCTCGCGCATCTCGCGCAGCGCCTGCCCGAGCGGCAACCGCCGCTTCGGCGGGATGTTGAGCTTGGACGCCCGCCGCTGGGTGCCGGCGGCGGAGATGAGGATCGCAAAGAACATGACGAACGATGCGATCAGGCCGTACTTCGAATAGCCGGCCGGATTGAGCTGGCCATATTTGTGCGTCGCGTCCGGCGTGAGTAGCACGGCGAAGGCCAGGTAGTTCATCGTCAGTCCACCGACCCAGCCGAAGAAATACCGGTATGAGAGCAGCGTCGTCCGCTCGTCGTAGTTGGTCGAGAGCTCAGCCGAGAGCGCCGAGCTCGGCACCTCGTAGAAGGAGATGAACACCCGGATCACGATCGCGGTGATGACCAGATAGAGAAAGAGGCCCTGCTGACCCCAGTGTGGCGGATTCCACAGCGCGAGGTAGGAGACGGCGACCGGCAGGGCGGCGGCGTACATGAACGGGTGCCGGCGGCCGAGCGGGGTGCGGACGTTGTCGGATATCTGCCCGATCAGCGGGTCGACGAAGGCGTCGACCACCAGCGCGGCGAAGAGGGCGAGCCCGACCAGCGGCGCGGCCAAGCCGACCACCTGGTTGTAGTAGAGAAAGAGCATGTAGCTGAAGCCGTTGTCCTTCACGCCGAAGGACACCGACCCGAAGCCATAGAACAGCCGCAACGCCCGCGTCATCGGCGCCGCTTGAGCGGTCGAGGTCGTCGCATCGGCCATCGCGTTCTCTCCGGGAGGTCGCGGGTCCCAGCCTTAGGCGAGGGCGGCGTGCTGTACAAACCCTCGCCGGCCCGTGGCGGTCCGGCGGCGCGGCGTTCCCTTCGGCGCTGCGGAGTGTGCTAACCTCGAGGGCATGCACGCCGCGCAGCGCGACGCCGAAATCGCCCGGCTCCTGAACAGCCAGGGCTTCGTCTCCTTCAAGCAGCTCTGCGACCGGCTCGAGGCTTCATCGGCGACCATTCGCCGCGACTTGGAGCGCCTCGACGCCGAGGGGCTGATCGAACGCGTACGCGGCGGGGCCAGGTTGCGCAACGGCGCCAAGCCGCTCTCCAGCAACCGGCTGGTGGGCGCGCCGTTCGAGGAAAACCGGTTCCGCCACGCCGAGCAGAAGGCGGCGATCGGGGCGGCCGCAGCGCGGCTCTGCGAGCCGGGCGAGGCGGTGATCATCGACGGTGGGACGACCACGTTCCAGATGTGCGCGCACCTGGAAGGGCTCAACCTGCAAGTCCTGACCAACTCGCTGCACATCGTGGGCGAACTCTTGCCGCAGCCGGGCGCGCGCGTTTCGGTGCCGGGCGGCGCGGTCTTTAGGGAGCAGAACATCATCCTCAGCCCGTTCGAGGATGACGGCATCAACCGCTATCACGCCTCGAAGCTGTTCATGGGCGCCGCCGCGATCGGGCCACGCGGGCTGATGCAGGCGGACGTCGTGCTGATCCAGGCGGAGCAGAAGCTGATGGACAAGGCCGACCGCCTGATCGTGCTCGTCGACTCCTCCAAGTTTCGAGCGTCAGCCACGTTCCTCGTCTGCCCACTCGGCGCGATCGATACGGTGATCACGGACGAAGGCGTTCGTGGCGAAGACCTCGACCTGCTCCGCTCGCACGAGGTTGACGTCATCATCGCGTGAATAGCCGCCTAACGCGGCTAGGCCAGCGTCACCCGCTCCTTCAGGCGGATGTCGGCGGCCGAGGCCGCAACCAGGATGTCGTAGTCCCCGGGGTCGACCATCCAATGGCGCTCGGTTTCGTCGTAGCGCGCGAAGGCGCGGGGACCGAGCGTCAGCGCCACCTTTTGGCTCTCGCCCGGCTGCAGCTCCACCTTGGCGGACGCCTTGAGCGCTTTCGGCGGCGTGGGACGCTTGGGCGCCACCGGCCCAACGTAGACCTGAACGACTTCGCTCGCGGCGCGAGCCCCGGAGTTGGTGAGGGTCAGCGTGAGGGCGAGCGGCTCTCCGACCCTGCCGCGCGGCGCCACTTCCAACTCCGCGTAGTCGAAGCGCGCGTAGGTAAGGCCGTGCCCGAACGGGAAGAGCGGCGCGACCCCGCTCTGGTCGTGATGACGGTAGCCGACGGCCAGCCCTTCGCCATACGTGACGCTGTCCGCGCCGGGATAAAATCCGTAAGCGGAGGAATCCTCGATACGCTTCGGGAAAGTCACCGGCAGCCGGCCGGAGGGCGAGACCTCGCCGAGCAGGATGTCGGTCAGCGCGTCCGGCCCCTCTTCACCCGGCAGCCAAAGCTGCAGCACGGCCGGAACCCGGTCGATCCACGGCATCGCCATGGCGGCGCCGGCGTTCACCGCGACGATCGTGCGCGGGTTGGCGGCGGCGATCTGCTCGATCAGCAGATCCTGGTCGCCGGGCAGCTTGATGTCGCGGCGATCGTAGCCTTCCGACTCGGTGGTCGAAGCCGACCCTACGACGACCAGCACGACGTCTGCGTTGCGCGCGGCCTCGATCGCCTTCTCGGTCGAGCCCGGCGGCTGCCGGACGCCAAGCGTCAAGGTCTCGAAGGCCGCGCCGGGGCGCGCCGTCGCCCACTCGTACTCGAGGCTGAAGGCGTAGGCCCGGCCCGCTTCGAGCTCGACGCCGGCGGTGCGGCGAAGGGCGACCGCGCTGGTCGGGTGGTCGAAGTCCTCGGCGCCGGGATCGCCAAGGCCGATCACCTGTTGCTCGCCGACAGACACCCGGCAGGCGCCGTCGCCGCGCACGGAGAACTCGTGCACGCCGGATAGCTCCGGCCAGAAGAACCCGCTCCAGCGCAGCGCGGCGAACTGGTTTGCCGGGTGGCGGGGTCCGTGGCTGGATACCCAGCGGAACAGCCGCCGCTCGTGGCTTGCGCGGATCGGCTCGCCAGAGAAATCGGCGCTACGGAAGTATTCCGCCTTCAGCCCCGGCGACTCGCGCGCTTCGGTCGGCGAGAACATGCGTGGCTGCGCCTGCGGCGGGACCAGCTCGGAGTCACAGCCCTGCTCGTAGACGACGTGCGCCTTAGGCAGCCGCGCGGACAGGCTCTCGACCGGCGTTGGCCAGCGGTCGGTGTTGACGCGGCTCGAGCCGTCCCCTTGCAGGCGGGTGAAGTTCGCGTTCGGACCGATGACGGCGATCGTCTTGATCGCGTCGGCGGCGAGCGGCAACAGTCCGCGCTCGTTCTTCAGGAGCACGATCCCTTCGCGCGCCGCCTGCCGGGCGATCGCACGGTGGCGGTCGGTCCTGATCTCGCCGGGCCTGGGCGCGCCGTCCAGCAGGCCAGTACGGACCATGAGGCGGATCATGCGGCGCGCGGCGTCCTCGATGCGCTTCGGCTCGACTGCGCCCGCCTTCACGGCGGCGACCAGATGCTCGCCGAAGTATCGCGCCGGCCCGGGCATCTCGAGGTCGAGCCCGCCGTTGGCGAAGGGCTCGGTTCCGTGCACGGCGCCCCAGTCGGAGACGACGACGCCGTCGTAGCCCCACTCGCCCTTCAGGATGTCCTCGAGCAGATGGCTGTTGGCGCTCGCGTAGACGCCGCGCAGCTTGTTGTACGAGGCCATGACCGTCCAAGGATTGGTCGCCGCTATCACCGCTTCGAACGCCGCAAGGTAGATCTCCCGCAGCGTCCGCTCGTCGACCTCGACGCTGACGTCCATGCGCCGTTCTTCCTGGTTGTTCACGGCGTAATGCTTCAGCGAGGCGCCGATCCCCTCGCTCTGCAGGCCGTCTACGAACCCGGCTCCCAGCTCGCCGGTCAGGTATGGGTCCTCGGAATAGGTCTCAAAGTTGCGGCCCCAGAGCGGCGTGCGCACGATGTTGATGGTGGGCGCGAGCACCACCTGCTCGCCCAGCGCCTTCGCCTCCCGCGCGATCGCGCCGCCGACCGCGCGGGTCACCTGCGGATTGAAGGTGGCGGCGAGGCATGCCGCGACGGGAAAGACGGTGGCCGGCTGGCCGGTGTTGGAGCGCACGCCGGTCGGGCCGTCGCTCATGCCGAGTCGCGGGACCTCGAGACGCTCGACGCCGAAGAGCTTGAAAGCCTCGGCGCCGGCCATCAGGGCGATCCGTTCCTCGACGCTCAGCCTGTCGAGCAGATCCTCGACCCGCGCCTCGATGGGGCTGGTCGGGTCGCGAAACAGCGCGTTGGTCAGGGTCGTGGCGTCGGACGCCATGGTCGAGGCTCCTCAAAAAGGGGCGGCGACGCGGCAGCGCCTTCCGCCCTACGTGCGGTCGCGGCCGAAAGCGGTCGTGGGTCGCAGTTTTGCCTACGCCCGCTGGCGAATGGCGTCCATCAGCTCCAGATTGGCGATAGCGTCTCGGCCCCCGGTCATCGGGGCCGCGCCGTGGCGCATCACCTGTACGAGGTGCTCGAGCTGAGCCGCGTAAGTCGACGGCCCGTCGGTCGGCTCGTCGCGTGTCGCACCACCCACGGTTACGCGGAAGGAGCAGCCAGCCTGGGGGGCGAGGTAATTGCGAATGGACAGCGTCCCGCGCTCGCCGGTGAGGGTGAGCGTGGCGTCGAAGCGCTCGGCCACCATCGAGCACTTCAGGCTGGCGGGAACGCCGCCGGGAAACTCCAGCTCGGCGGCGGTCTTCGCATCGACGCCCTCGCGCATCTCGATCTCGCTCGACACCACCTGCGGTTCCGCGGCCATGACAGTGCGAAGGGCGTGACAGGGATACGTGCCGAGATCGCCCAGCGCGCCGCCGCCTTGGTCCGCGCGCCAGCGGATCTCGTCGGGGTCGTAGGGGATCTTGCCTTCGAACGTCGCGTCGGCGCGACGGATCGCCCCGAGCTCGCCGGACGCGACGATCGCCTCTGCCCGGCGGATCACATTGTGGAAACGGTAGTGGAAGGCCTCCAGCAGCGGCTGGTTCGCCACCTCGGCGGCCGCCACCATGGCGCGGCCCTCCGCCGCGTTCAACGCGAAGGACTTCTCGCACAGCACGGGTTTACCCGCCTTCGCCGCCTCGATCGCCCACTCGGCGTGGCCCGCGATCGGATTGCCGATGTAGATCACATCGACGTCGTCGCGGGTGAGCAGGTCGCCATAGCTCTCGGCGACGCCGGCGATGCCATGTTTGTCGGCATAGGCGCGGGCGCGGGCGGGGTCTCGGGCGGCGACCGCCGTCACGGCAACGTCGTCACGCTCCTTGGCGGGCGCGATCACGGCCCCCACCGCGATCTTGGATGCGGCCAGAAGGCCGATGCGCAGCGGTGCGTCGCTCATTCTCTAACGGCTCCCGGGAAAACTCCGATCTGGGCGGCGTGGCGGAAGCGCTTCTTCGCCAGGTACCCCTCCGGCCATGGCCCCGGCGCGGGGTAGCTCCCGTCGGCCAGCGGCCAGGCGATCGGCGTCGCAGCCCCATCGATTGTCGCGCCCACCGCGATGCCCTCACGGTCCAGCGATGGATGCTGCCCCGCCTGGGCGCGGGTGCAGCCGTCGGCGAAGTAGATGCAGGTGTAGACACGCCGCATGCGCTCCGAGCGGTTGGGCTTGGCGAGGTGCACGGTCAGCCCGTGGTGGAAGAGCACGTCGCCGACGCTCGCCGGCGCAAAGACCGGCGCCGCCGTTTGCCTGGCCATCAGCGCTTCGCCGGAGCCGGGTTCGGAGAAGATGTCGACATAGCGGACCTCGCCCCGGTGCGAGCCCGGGACATAACCCATGCAGCCGATCGCTTCGTCGATCTCGACCAGCGGAATCCAGGCGGTCAGCGCCCGGTGCTCGGCGATCGGCCAGTAGGGATGGTCCTGGTGCGCATCGGTCTCGCGGCCGCCGGCTTCCTTGTAGAGCGCCTGGTCGTGCCAGACGCGCATGGCGGTCGCGCCGATCAGCGCAGCGGCCGCCCCGACCACCCTGGGGTGGAACGTCAGCGGACGGACGTCAGGAAACTCCTCCCAGAGGTACTGGCACTGGATGAAAGACTGCTCATAGGGCGTCTTTTCCGCCAGCGAGCGCGTGTCGTTCCGCTTGCGGCGCTCGACCGCCTGGTCAACCGCCTTGCGGTGGACCGCGACCTCGGTGGGGTCGAGCAAGCCCTTCAGATGGACGAACCCGTCGCGCCTGAAGGCCTCGACCAGAGCGGAATCGACGACAACCGTCGCGGCCTTCGGCATGCGATGGCTCCTTTCCGCTCCTGATTAAGCCCGCACCTGCGCGGGCTCAATCCGCCACGCCGAAGGAGGCGCTAGAAGTCGCGCGAGGCGCGGATTCCGAACTGCAGCGGCGGGGCCGCCTGCCGCAACAGGCCGAAGGCGACGCCGACGTGCGGAATGACCGGCGCGCCGGTCTGACCCGTCTCCACGAAGTACTTGTCGCCCAAGAGGTTGGTCCCATAGAGCGAGATGTGGGTCTTGGCCTTGTCCCAGGTGATCTGGGCGTTCAGCACGTCGATCGGCGCAAGATGGTAGGCATAGCGCTCCAGCGCGTCGAACGCCGCGGGCAGGGTCGGATCGTTCCCCTCGAAGGGGCTCGCCCACTGGTCGGACAGGTGCGAATAGTCGATCCGCGGCGTCAGCGTGGAGTCGTCGCCCAGATGGAAGACGTACTGGACGCCGAAGTTGAACGTCCACTCGGGCGCGTACACCATGCGGTTGCCGGAGATCGACTCGAAGAATCCGCTTGGGTCTCCCAGGCGCTGGCTGCTCGAGCCCAGCTTGGTGTTCAGGTAGTCGACCGTGACGTCGAACGACCACGGGCCCAGCGCCGCTTCGGCCTGGCCCTCCAGGCCCCAGATCGTCGTCGTGCCCGGCACGTTGCGGATAATCGACTGGCCGGGCGCTCCGCCGCCGCCCACGAACGGCGTGAAGAAGCTGAGCTGGAAGTGCTGGTAGGTGGTGTAGAAGGCGTCGAACTGGGCGCGCAGATGGCCGTCCAGCAGCGTCGGCTTCCAGCCGATCTCGTAGTCGGTCAGATCCTCCGGTGCGAACGGAACCACGGGGAAAGCGCCCGGGCCGAACGGCACCGGAGTGGTGTTGATGCCGCCGGGTTTGTGGCCCGTGGCGACGAAGGCATAGAGGAAGTTGTTGTCGTTCAGCTTCCAGTCCAGGTCGATCTTGCCGGTCACCTTGTCGTCGTTCTGGACCGCGTGCGCCGGCTCGGGCGGCAAGCCGAACACCGCGCCGGGGAACCCGAATAAGAGGATCGACGTCACGTCGTTCAACGTGAACTGGGAGTGGGTGTAGCGGGCGCCTCCGACCAGCTGCAGCTGTGGCGTGATGTCATAGCTGACCTGGCCGAACACCGCCTCCGTCGTCTTCGGCGTCGTGTAGTCCAAGAGGATGTCGAGCGGCGGCGAGTGGATGTCGAAGCCGGTCAATCCGAACGGGATGTGCACCGTGTCGCTCTGGTAGTAGGCGCCGGCCACCCAGCGCAGCGGCCCTTTGTCCGGCGAAACGAGGTTGAACTCCTCGGACCAGATGTTCTCCGTCGCCTTCACCGCAAACAGGTTGCCGGCGAGCGTGCCGTCTATGGACGCGATCGAGGCGATGTATCCGGTCTGATAGCCGCTGATCAGCTTCGCGACGATGCCGTCGCTGAAGGTGTAGGCGATGTTCAGCACCGACCGGTTCCAGTCGGAAATCCCCAGCGAGTGGACGTCGTCCACGGTGTTGTAGAGCCCGGACGAGATGGCATAGGTCGGGTAGGGCGGACCCGACGGCGGGATCGGCAGGACCGAGGCGGTCAGACCGCCGTCGTCGTAGTAGACGAAGTCGTTCTTGAAGCTGATCCGCCACGCGGGCGTCGGCGTCCAAAGGAAGCTGATGCGGCCGTCGAAATCCTGCAGCCGTCCCGGATCACCGCTGTGTGGCCCGCTCACCTTGAAATAGCTGTCCTCGTGCTCGGCGTGGGCGGCGATGCGGACGGCGAAGGTATCACTCACCGGAACGTTCACGACGGCGCGCAGGCGCACGTCGTTGTAGTTGCCGTACTGCGCCTCGAGATTGCCTCCGGGGCCAGAGAAGCTCGGATCGTTCTCGGTGATGAAGATCGCGCCGCCGGAGGCGTTCTGACCGGCGAACGTGCCCTGAGGCCCGCGCAGCACCTCGACGTTAGCCAGATCGACGTAGGGCTCCTGGGTGAAGAAGCCGGGGAAGGTCGCCACGCCGTCGCGGTAGGTCACCACGCCAGACGGCGTCTGGACGTTCGTCTCCTCCTTGCCGATGCCGCGGATGTTGAAATCTTCGCCGAGGCCGTAGTCGGTCACCGTCAGCGACGGGCTGATGAACTGCAGCTGGTCGACGTTGTAGACGCCGCGCTGTTGCAGCTGGCGGCCGGAGACGACGGTGGCGGCGATCGGCGCAGCCTGCAGATTCACGACCCGGCGCTCGGCGGTGACGACGACCGCCGGCGCGCCGCCGCTCTGCGGCTGGGCATTCGCGGGCGGCGGATTGCCATTGGTTTGCGCGAGCGCAGCGGGCGCGAACGCCGCCAGCCCCAACGCCAGAGCCAAGCCAGAAGCCGAGCCGTGCAGGCGCGCCGAACGCAGTGTCATGTGGTTTCGTCCCCCTGTTGCGGCGCCGGATGCGAGCAAACGCTGTTGCGCCAGCCGACGCGCTTATGCTGTCAGTGAGTACACAATATCACTCACCCGTCAAAGCAACGGTGGTCGATTCTGATCACGTTTGAGCGCAAGCGATGCTCGCAGGTAACACGCGGCTCAGCTTGCGGCGAAGCGAAACACCTCGCTCAGCGGCGCCGACGTCGGCGAGTCGTCGGGCTCGGTCTGCATGATGTCGGCCATCATCGCCCACCAGCGCCGCATGACCGGCTGGTCGGGGAGGGCGTCCATCCGGTGGTCGGCGCGGCGCGTGAGCACCGCGAAGAGCGCGTTCGTCTCCTCGTCGAGGAAGATCCGGTAGTCGACGACGCCGGCCTCGGTGAGCGCGCGGACGAGCTCGGGCCAGATCGCGTCGTGGCGGCGCTTGTACTCGGCGGCCTCGCCCGGGTTCAGCCGCATACGGAAGGCGAGCGTCTCGGTCGCATCGGCGACGCGCCGCGGGCTCATCGGATGCCCAGGCCGGCGTAGGCTGCGCGCAGGATGGCGGCGTTGCGTGGATCGCCGAACGGGCTGCCTTCAAGCTTGTTCATGACATAGGCGAGGGTCATTCGCGCTTCGGTATCGACCACGATCAGCGAGCCGCCGGAGCCGCCCCAGAAGCACACCTTGCGTCCGTGGAAGTCCATCCCAAGCAACGAAAGCGCGTATCCCAGGCCCCAGCTGACCGGCGCCAGGAAGCCGAGGTCGGGACCATCCGACTGGCGATAGAAGACCCGCTCGGCGCCCTGCGGCGACATGAGCTGCTTGCCGTTCGCGGCGCCCTCGCACGCCAGGAGCGTCGAGATGCGCGCCACGCCGCGCGCGTTGGCGAACCCGTTGCCGGCAGGGATCTCCGCCCGCAGCCAAGCCTCCTCGCCCCAGCGTTCCCGTGGGATCGGCGGGTTGTCATGGATGCGCATCGTGATGCTGCCAGGCGCGGTCGTGGCCGGCTGCTCGGGAACGTCGGGCGGGATGGACTCCCCGATTCGGTCGAAGAACTCCGGCCTGACGCCGATATGGAACTCCGCGCCCAGCGGTTCGGCGATCTGCTCGCGGAAGAACGTTCCGACCGTCTGGCCGGTGATGCGTCGGATCACCTCGCCAACCAGGTAGCCCTGCGTCAGCCCATGGTAGCCCGAGGCTGTTCCCGGCTCCCACCAGGGCGCCTGCGCCGCCAGGATCGCCGTGCACTTCTCCCAGTCGTACAGGTCCTCGAGCGCCGTCAGCCGCGGCTCCCAGCCCGGCAACCCAGCGGTGTGGCCGAGACAGTGGCGGACGAGCACGCCTGCCTTGCCGGCGCCGGCGAACTCCGGCCAATAGCGCGCGACCGGCGCATCGACGTCCAGCTCCCCGCGATCGGCCAGCAGCAGCGCCGAGAGCGCCGTCGCCGTCTTGGTGGTCGAGGCGACTGCGACGATCGTGTCGGGCGTCCAGGCGCGAGTCTTGGCCGCATCGCGCGCGCCGCCCCACAGATCGACCACTGTTTCGCCGTCGAGGGTCAGCGCGACGGATGCGCCTACGTCGGCGCCGCGGGCGAAGTTGGCGGCGAACGCCGCACGCACGCCCTCGAACCGCGCATCGCACTGACCTTGAACCGGAAACCGCTCGACGACGCCGCCCATATGCCGCCTGAATCCGCTGCCGTGGGGCCCAGGCGCCCCATCCCGTGTCATCTAGCATCGGGGCCGACGGTGCGTCGCGATGGTTCTTGCATGATTCTGCACGATCATGATTGAAAGCGACCGTTTCGCGGCCACCGTCGGCGGAACGCACCCAGGAGTTGTCGCCCACATGGATGGCCAGACCGACGTCGTCGGCTCAGCACTCCTACCCAACCAGTGGGACGACGACCACGCCCGCACGCTGACAGACGAGGCGCGGCTGCTCTACCGCTCGCACCTTCTGGGCTCGGACAAGCGCATCACCAATTTCGGCGGGGGCAACACCTCGTCCAAGATCGCCATGCCCGACCCGCTGACGGGCAAACCGGTTGATGTGCTGTGGGTCAAGGGATCCGGCGGCGACTTGGCCTCGATGGATCTGGATGGGTTCGCCACCCTGTCGCTCGCGCGGCTGAAATCCCTCGAAGCGCTCTACTGCGGCCCGGAGCACGAGGACGACATGGTCGGCCTATATCCGCACTGCATTTTCGGCCTGAATGGCCGCGCGCCCTCGATCGACACGCCCTTGCATGCTCTGATCGACCGGCGCTGCGCCGATCACGTGCACCCGGACGCGGTGGTCGCCATCGCCGCGGCTGCCGACGGCGAGGCCATCGCGCGCGAGATCTATGGCGGCGACATCGGCTGGTTGCCGTGGATCCGCCCCGGCTTCGAGCTCGGCGTGCGCCTGGCCGCGTTCGCGCGCGCACATCCACACGCCAGAGGAGCGATCCTGGAGGCGCATGGCCTGTTCACCTGGGGCGACAGCGACCGCGAGGTTTACGAAACGACCCTGGACGTCATCAATCGCGCCATCGCCTGGTTCGCTGGGCGCGATCGCGGCGCGGCGCCGTTCGGACGCGTCCTCGTCTCGGCGCCGCCAGCCGCCGAGAGGCGCGCTATCGCAGCGCGCCTCATGCCGCGCCTGCGCGGCCTGGTTTCCGGCGAGCTTCGGAAGGTGGCTCACTTCGACGACGGGCCCGCAGTGCTCGAATTCGTCGGGTCGGAAAAGCTCGAGGCGCTCGCCGCGATCGGGACCTCGTGCCCCGACCATTTCCTGCGCACCAAGATCTGGCCGCTCGTGCTGCCGTTCGATCCGGCGCGCGAGGCCGCCCAAGTGCTGCTCGACCGGGCCGGCCCCGCCGTCGAGGCCTACCGCGCGCGTTATGCGGCCTATTACGACCGGCGGCGGCGGCCGCAGTCGCCGGACATGCGCGACGCGAACCCGGTCATCTGCCTGGTCCCCGGCGTGGGCATGATCGCCTTCGCGGCCGACAAAGCCGCGGCGCGAGTGGCCGCAGAGTTCTACACGAACGCGATCAACGTGATGCGCGAGGCGAGCCGCGTGTCCACCTACCAGGGGCTGCCCGAGCAGGAAGCGTTCGACATCGAGTATTGGGCGCTGGAAGAGGCCAAGCTCCGCCGCCTGCCCGCCGCGAAACCGCTGGCCGGACGGATCGCGGTGATCACCGGCGGCGCGGGCGGTATAGGCGCGGCGACCGCGCGCCGGCTGCTGGCGGACGGCGCCTGCGTCATGATCTGCGATATCGACCGCGACGCGCTCGCCACAGCCGCCGAGATGTTGCGCGAGGCCTTCGGCCCGGACGTGGTCAGGGCGCAGTGGGTCGACGTCACCGCCGAAGACGCCGTGGCCGAGCTGTACGACGAGATCGCGCTTGCGTTCGGCGGCCTCGACATCTGCGTTTCCAACGCTGGAATCGCCTCGGCCGCGCCGATCGAGGACACAAGCCTGGAGGTCTGGCGGCGGAACATCGACATCCTGGCGACCGGCTACTTCCTGGTCAGCCGCGATGCGGTCAGGCTCCTCAAGGCGCAGGATCTGGGCGGCTCGCTGGTGTTCGTCGGCTCGAAGAACGCGCTCGCCGCCTCTCCCGGCGCGGCGGCGTATGGCGCGGCGAAGGCCTCCGAGCTGCATCTGGCCCGCCTTCTGGCGGTCGAGTGCGCGCCCCTCGGCGTTCGCGTCAACGTCGTGAACCCGGACGCGGTGCTGCAGGGCTCTCGCATCTGGCAGGGGCCTTGGCGGGCTGAGCGGGCGCAGCAGCACAAGGCCGACCCCGACGAACTGGAGGCGGTCTACCGCGAGCGGAGTTTGCTGAAGCGCAGCGTCTATCCGGAAGACGTCGCCGAAGCCGTCGCCTGGTTCGCCTCCGACCGGTCGTCTAAGTCGACCGGCAACATCATCAACGTCGATGCGGGCAACGCCCAGGCGTTCACCCGGTAGACCTCGCGCCGGCGCAGCGGCGCCCTCCCCGCCCGGTCCGGGCGGAGAGGGCTGGCCCCGCTAGCGATGGCGGAAGTGGCCGCGGAAACCGAAGCCGCGTTCATGGAAGCCGAAGCCGACGCGCGGGCCGAAGCCAAACACGAAGGTCGGGCCGCCATAGTAGTAGCCGTAGCGGTTCGGCACGCAGTGGTCCCAATAGTTCAAGTGCCAGCCAGGGCCGCAGTAGTAGTCGGCCTTGATCAGCGGCAGCGGCTGCGCGGCCGCCGGCGTCGCGGCGATAGCCGCCGAAGCCAGTCCAACGGCCCCCGCCGCGGCGAGCATGAGTTTCTTCATTTTCCTCCTCCTTCACCCAGCCTTGGAGCGCATTGGACCAACGTGGGCCTGAACCTGTGCTGAACCTGTCTGTTCAAGCGTCGTTCATGCACCTGAACAGCAGCGGTAACCGGTTGTATTCATGGCGTCTTCACGCCGCCGACGGCGGAGCTTTCGCTCGAATATTCCTGTTCCGTTCGCGCTAGGCCCGCGCCGCATTTTCGAGGCCATCGAGCACGTGAGACCAAGTGCTGGCGAAGCGTTCGCGTTGCTTCAGGTCGGCATCGCTCGGATCGCCTACGAGCTTCGACTGTGTGAGCGTGACTTCGGTGCTAGCGCCTTCCGGCCGCAGGTCGATGGTGATGAGGTTGTAGTTCTCCGGCGCGTCCTCGGCGCCGGTCAGCGGGCTGAAGTGCGAGAAGGCCAAGCGCTTCTCCGGCTCGAACGAGCGGATTTCCCCGTGGTCTTCGTAGGCCTTTCCCTCGTATTCGCCGCGGAAGCGGATCGCGTGGCCGACCCTCCAGTCGCTCTCGACGTCCGAGCCCATGAAGAAGGTCTTGAGCTTCGCCGGCGTCGTCAGGGCGCGCCAGACCGCCTCGGCGGGCGCGTTGATAGTCTTCGAAACTTGCGCGACTGGCTCGCTCATGCGCTCCTCCTGCAGGTCGCCGACCGCGAGGGAACGCGGAACCGCCGCCGACGATCCGGCTAATTTCGTCGGGAAGGGCGTTTGGGGGCGCGAGCAGCGGCGACGTGGGAATCGTCAGACGATGCCCGCCTGGCCTGTCGCGACGGGCTTGCGCTCCTGGGCCTTGCGCGCCCGCCACTCGCTCGCGCGGTACGTGGCGATCGGGTCGATGGCGCCGCCG
>DATGIN010000062.1:0-11972 GCA_035295705.1 Caulobacteraceae bacterium | reverse complement strand
CTAACCTCCGCGTCCAGCCGCGTCCGGAGCCGACGGCGAACGCGGCGCCGCTCTCGCCCATGGCTCCCGCGTCGGAGCCGTCCGCGTCGCCGCCGCCGGATGCGGGCCGGATCGACATCGCGCGGGTCGATGCGCGTCTCGACTGGCGGCTCGTCGGCCAGGTTCCCGTCGACCTCGCCATGTCCGCGCGCCGCGCCGCCGACCGCTCGACGGCGCCCTAGACCGGCACGCTCGAGGGGAGCGGCCGTTTGAACGCCGCAGCGACGAAGGCCGACCAGCCGAAGCCCTTCGCGCTGCCGCTGATGCGCTCGCTGGCGGGCTACGGCGCCAGCGCCGTTGCGCCTGATCTGATCGCCGGCGTCACGCTGGCCGCCATCGCCATTCCGGAGCAGATGGCGACCGCACGGCTGGGCGGCCTTCCGCCGCAGGCCGGCTTTTTCGCATTCATCGCCGCGGCCGTGGCCTTCTTCGTGTTCGGGGCCAGCCGCAAGATGTCGGTCGGGGCCGACTCCACCATCGCGCCGATCTTCGCCGGCGCGCTCGCCATCCTGGCCGTCGGGGGGGCGGGCGGCGGCTATGCCGCGGACGCGGCGCTGCTTGCGGGGATGGTCGGCGTCTTCGTCGCTGCGGCGGGGCTCGCCCGCATGGGCTGGATCGCCAGCCTGCTGTCGACCCCGGTCACCAACGGCTTCCTCACCGGCATCGCCGTGCACATCGTAGCGTCGCAGGCGCCGAGCGCCCTAGGCGTGGCCGCCGCCAAAGGCCCACTGCCGCTGCAGCTGGCGGCGCTCGCTCAGGCGCTCCCGCACGCCAACCCGTATGCCGTGGCCATCGCCGCAGGCGTCCTGGCTCTGACCGCGGTCGCGCACATCGTCAGTCCACGCATCCCAGGCGCCTTGATCGCCATGGCGCTGGCCGCCTGGGCGGTGGCGGCGTTCGGACTTGCCCCGCGCGGCGTCGACGTGCTCGGCGCCGTGCCGGCCGGCTTGCCCGCGCTCGCGCTGCCGCCGGTCAGCATCGGCAGGCTCGTGGCGCTGACGCCGCTGGCGCTGATCATCTCGCTCGTCTGCATGGTGCAGACCGGCGCGACCGACCGTTCCTTCCCATCCGTGGCCGGAGAAGCGCCGGACATCGACGGCGACTTCGTCGGGCTCGGCGCCGCCAATCTGGCGGCCGGGCTGTTCGGCGGCTTTCCGGTCAACGCCAGCCCCCCACGCACCGGCGTCGTCTCAGAGAGCGGCGGGCGCTCGCAGTTCGCCGGCGTCTTCGCCGCCGCAGTCCTCGTCCTTCTGCTGACGTTCGGAACCAACCTCCTCGGCGATGTCCCGCACGCGGCTCTGAGCGGGGTTCTGTTGTTCGTGGCCGCCCGCATCGTCCGCGTGCGGGAGATGCGGCGCGTCCTGTTCGCGAGCCCGCTCGAATTTGCGCTGCTGCTCGCGACGGCGGCCGCGATCGTCGTGCTGCCGATCGAGCAGGGCGCTGCGGTCGGCATCGCGCTCTCGCTCATTCATGGCATGTGGTCGAGCGTGCAGCCGCGTGCGTTCGAGATGCACCGGATCCCCGGCACCACGATCTGGTGGCCGACGACTGCGCACCATAAGGGCGAGCGCCTCGAAGGCGTCGCGGTGGTGGGCTTCCAGGCTCCGCTGACGTTCTTCAACGCGGAGTCGTTTCGGCGCGTGCTGCTGGAGCAGCTGAGCGCGGCGCGACCCGTCAAGCTGCTGGTTCTCGAAGCCGCCGGCGTGATCGACATCGACTTCACGGCCGCTGAAGCGGTCCGTGCGATCGCGGCCCGTTGCCAGGAGCAAGGGGTCACGCTCGCGGTCGCTCGGCTCGAGGCGGTCGATGCGCGCCACGCGTTCCAGCGCCTGGGCCTTGCTGCCCTGATCGGCGACGACAGGGTGTTCGACAGCGTCGACGAAGCCGTCCGGACGCTCGCCCCCGGCGCAAAACCGATGCCGTCCTGATCGCGGCTTGCGCCGGCCTGTTCCGGCGGCGCTAGATGCTTTTCCGAAAAAGAGGGAGCCGCCATGCAAGAGGTCGCAACCGGCTATGGGCTGATCGAAGGCCCGGTGTGGGACCCGGCGCAAGGTCTCTACTTCAGCGACGTATTGAACGGCGGCGTCTGGCGGCTCGGGTCGGACGGCGCCGTCTCGGAAGCGATCCCACGCCGTCGGGGCGTCGGCGGCGTGGCGTTGCACGCGAGCGGCGGCCTCGTCGTCTCCGGCCGGGACGTCAGCTACGCGCCGCTCGACGGCGGCGAGGGCAAGGTTCTGCTGACGCCGCCCGCGGCCTCGCCTGACGCCATCGGGTTTAACGACCTGACGACCGACGCCGAGGGCCGCATCCTGGTCGGCTCGCTGGCGTTTCGCGTGTTCGGCGGCGATGCGCCAAAGCCCGGAGGTTTGCATCGCATCAACCTCGACGGCTCCGTCGAGGCGCTCTCCGACGGCGTGATGCTGACCAACGGGCTGGGCTTTTCGCCGGACGGGCGGCGCCTCTACCACTCGGACTCCCGCGCGCCGGGGGTGCGCGTCTATGACGTTGGCGCCGATGGGGCCGTCGGCCCCTGGCGGATGTTCGCGAGCCTCGGCGAGGGCCGCGTGCCCGACGGGCTGAAGGTCGCGGCTGACGGCTCGGTCTGGGTCGCCGACGCCCGCGGCGGCCGCGTGGCGGTGTTCGAGCCGGACGGGGCGCCGCGCGCAGACGTCGCGGTCCCGTTGCCGATGGTCACCAGCCTCTGCTTTGGCGGCGCGGATCTGCGCGACCTCTTCATCGTCACCGGCTCGGAGGGCGGGCCGAAGGAGAACTGCGGTACGATCTTCCGGATGCGGGCCGATGTGGCCGGATTGCCACTCCCTGCCGCGCGCGTGGCGGTCTGAGCGGCTGCGGAAGCCTTCATCGGCCGCAATTCAGCCGCCGTTCAGGCTTTGCCTTCTAGCGCCTCGCGTGGGGCGCATTTGAAGGGTCGTCGGGGGCCCGCCGGAGAGTGATCGATATGTTGCGCAACGTGTTCCGAACCACGGCGGCGGCGTTGGCCGTCACCACGGCCTTGGGCGCTGTCGCGCCCGCCTGGGCGCAGGACGGCTATGGCCCGCCGCCACCGCCGCCGGGCCCGGGCTACCAGGGCGGCCCTTACAACATGCCGCCGCCCGAGGGTTATTCGGCCGAGGACCAGCGCTATGACGAGTCGCAGCAGGCGCGGGAAGAGGACGAGCGCTACAGCT
This sequence comes from Caulobacteraceae bacterium, assembly GCA_035295705.1. Lineage (GTDB taxonomy): Bacteria > Pseudomonadota > Alphaproteobacteria > Caulobacterales > Caulobacteraceae > Poindextera. The sequence continues at coordinate 8,745 of DATGIN010000062.1, read as the reverse complement.
ACGAGGCCGAACGCTGGGCGGCCGCCAACTGCATCGCTGCGCGGGAGAACAGCACCGCGGCCGGCGCCGTCATCGGCGGCATCCTCGGGGCGGTGATCGGCGGCGCCGCCGCCGGACGCTACGACCGCGGGGCCGGCATCGTCGCCGGCGGCGCGCTGGGCGCGCTCGCGGGCGGCGCGATCGGCAACGCACAGGCGAGCGAGAACAACCCGAACTGCCCGCCGGGTTACGTGCTCCGCGAGGGCGCGCCGGCGTTCTATCCCGGGCCGGTCTACGGCGAGGTCGTGTACGAGGCGCCGGGCTGGTACGACCCCTGGGAATGGTACGGCGGCCACTGGATCTACCGCCCCTATCCGTACCATCGCTTCTGGTACGAGCATGAGCACGAGCGCGGCTTCGACCATGACCGAGGCGAGCATGGCGACCGCGGGTGGGACCACGATCGCGATCATCACTAGCGCGGCGTAACGCCGAGGCGGTCAGCCGGCGGCGGCCGCCTCCAGCGCCGCGATATCGAGCTTGCCCATCTTGAGCATCGCCTCGGTGGCGCGCTTGGCCCGGGCTGGGTCGGGGTCGCCGATCAAACGCGGCAGCGCCTCGGGCACGATCTGCCACGAGAGGCCGAACTTGTCTTTCAGCCACCCGCAGGGTCCCGGCTGACCGCCGTCGGCCGTCAGCTTCGCCCACAGGTCGTCGACCTCGTCCTGGTCCTTGCAGTTGACCATGAAGGACACGGCCTCGGTGAACCTGTACTGCGGGCCGCCGTTCAGGCAGCTGAAGGTGATCCCATCGAGCTCGAACGACGCGACCATGACCTGGCCCTTCGGCCCGGGCCCGGCGTCGCCGTAGCGCGAGACCGCCCCGGCCTTCGCGCCCTTGAACACCGAAAGATAAAAGCTCACGGCCTCCTCGGCCTGGCCGTCGAACCACAGAAACGGGGTGATCTTGGACATAGGTCTCGCTCCGGTCGGATATCGCTTCGCCCAAGGACGATGCTGCTGACATAGTCCCGACGGCGCCGCCTTAAGAAGTGCTTCCCGCGCCGGTGTCGGTTCCACGGCGCACGGATCGTCATTTAAGATCGTCCCCGAGGAGGCCGTCATGGACGCCAAGACCGAGACCCTTGTCCCCGCCGACCAGCTGGCCCGAGAGAGCCCCATCCGGATCCCCAACGAGAGCGCCGAGTACAGAGCCGCGCGGCAAGCGCTGCTGGCCGAGGAGTTCGAGCTCCGCCGTCACATCGAGCGGGTTGCGGCAATGCGCCGGGCGCTGCCGCCGGGCGGTCCGGTGACCGGCGACTATCGGTTCGATACGGAGGCCGGGCCGACCGATCTCGCCGGCCTGTTCGGCGACAAGGACACGCTGGTCGTCTACAACTACATGTTCGGCCCCGAGCGCCAGAAGCCGTGCCCCATGTGCACCAACCTGCTCGACGCCTGGGATGGCAACGCCGACGACATCGCCCAGAACGTCTCGCTCGTTGTGGTGGCGCGCTCGCCGATCGAGCGGCTGGAGGCGGTGAAACGCGAGCGTGGCTGGAAGAACCTCAGGCTGGCCAGCGCGAAGGGCGACGCCTTCACCCGCGACTATGCCGCGGCCCCCGATGGCGGCCTCGACAGTGGCGGCCCGGCAGTGTTCACGCGAAGAGACGGCGCGATCCGGCACTTCTGGTCGCAGGAGATGATCGCCAGCGACCCGGGGCAGGACCCGCGCGGCGCGCCCGATCCGGCGCCGCTCTGGGCCGTGCTGGACATGACCCCGGAAGGCCGCCGCCCGGACTGGTATCCGTCGCTGGCATACCCGAGCTAACATGCGGTGCTGATTGACTTTCGCCGGGCCGGCCGCCATACACGCCGGCTTCCGGCGGAGCCCTTCGCTCCCGCTGGGCATGACGGGTGATGCGTTCGCCGCCGTTGAGATCGCCCGACCATCTGGGGTCGGGCCGGACCGCATCGAGTTGAAAGACGACGACGCATGTCGAAGCGCCAACCGGCGAAGTACAAGATCGACCGCAGGATGGGCGAGAACATCTGGGGTCGCCCGAAATCCCCGGTCAACCAACGCTCCTACGGGCCCGGCCAGCATGGCCAGCGGCGGCGGCAGAAGATCTCCGACTTCGGCCTGCAGCTTCGCGCCAAGCAGAAGCTGAAGGGCTACTACGGCAATCTCACCGAGAAGCAGTTCGCCCGCACCTACGAGGAGGCGGCTCGACGTCGCGGCAATACCGCCGAGACGCTGATCGCGCTCCTGGAAAGCCGGCTCGACGCGGTCGTCTACCGCGCCAAGTTCACGCCAACGGTCTTCTCGGCCCGCCAGTTCGTGAACCATGGCCACGTGCTGGTGAACGGCAAGCGGGTGAACATCGCCTCGTTCCGCGTGCGGGCCGGCGACGTGGTTTCGGTCAGCGAGCGCTCGCGCAACATGGCGCTGGTGCTCGAGGCCATCCAGTCGCCCGAGCGCGACGTGCCGGACTATCTTGAGGTTGATGGCAAGGGCATGTCGGCCAAGTTCGTCCGCGCCCCGGAGCTGGCCGAGGTCCCGTATCCGGTGAAGATGGAGCCGAACCTGATCGTCGAGTACTACGCCTCGTAAGGCGCAGGTCAGGGCTTGGCGACCATCAGCCACAAGATCGCGATCACGGCGGCGAACGCCGGGAAGCCGAAGGCGAACCAGATTCGATAGAGCCGGCGGTAGGCGGCCGGCAGCGGCCCGCCCGCCTTGGCGGCGTCTCGCGCAAGGTCGCGCATCCTCAGCTGCATCCAGACCACCGGCAGCCAGAAGGCCCCGGCGATGAGGTAGAGCCCGAGGCTTGCAAGGATCCAGCGCTGACCGAGTGGCTGGCCCTCGACGAGCGCGAGCGCAAGGCCGGTCAAGGGCTGCAGGACGATCGCGGTGGCGGTGAACACGAAGTCGGCGATCACGACGACGCCGGCGGTATGGGCGACCAGCTTCGCATCCCCCGTGCGGTCGGCCATGACCATGAAGAAGGCGATGCCGGCGCCGGTCCCGAGCAGCACGCTCGCGCCGATCACGTGCAGGACGGTGAGGAGGACGATGAGGCTCGTCATCGCTCGTCCATCACCGCCAGCATCACCAGCGCGAGCACGGCGGCGGGGATCGCCTTGACCAGCGGTCCGAGCGGATCGGCCCAGAGCCCGGGCCGCACGAGCGTCGCGGCGACCAGATAGGCGGCGCTCACCGCGACCATTCCCTTCAGGGCCCACGGCGCGGTCCGGCGAAAGGCGCAGGCGAAGGCGAGGGCGATATCGACCGCGGCGCCGGCCACGACGGCGGCGTGGGCGAGCGCCGGGGCAAGGGGCGGGCTGAGCCGCGCGACGGCGCCGGCCGATCCGATCGTCATCCCCAAGACCCCGGATGCCAGCCAGAAGCCGATCAGCGTGACCAGGCCGAGCGGTTTCAGGAAGTAGGCCCGCGCGAACCAGCGCTCCTGCACGCCGCTCGGCCACCGCGCCAGCATCGCCTGCAGCGGCTCCGGCGTCCGCCCGAGCAGGTCGCCCCGGCATGCGCCCGCTTCGATCCCCGCGGCCAGCTGCGCCAGCGTGGTCGAGCGCATCGGGCTGCGCCAGCCGAGCGGCGCAATGGCGTCGGCCAGGAATGCGCCCAGCCGGACGAGCGGGAGGGGCAGGGCGACGATGCGAGCGGGCGGCAGGCCGAGCCAGACGCGCAGCGCGACCAAGATCTCGCCGAGGGTCGTTCTTTCGCTCGCTGCGAGCTCGATCGTCTGCCGTGACGCGGCCGAGGCCGCCAGCGCCCGTGCGACGGCTTCCGCGACGTCGTCGGCCGAAACGACCTGCACGACCTGGTCGGCATGGATCGCGGGGATCAGGGCCGGGAAGCCGGCAAGGGCGCGCAGAAGCGCGCTTCCGCCATAGGCCGCCGGCGCCAGCACCAGCCCTGGGCGAAGGATCAGCCAGTCGAGGTCGAGCCCAGCAAGCGCCGCTTCGGCCGCCCGCTTGGTCTTCGCGAACGGCGTCGCCTCGCCCCCGATGCCGAGCGCCGAGACGTGCACGACCCGGCGAACGCCGGCGCCGGCGCAGGCTTGGTAGAGCGCCCGGATCGCCGTCAGGTGCGCGGCCGCAAGGTCGTCGCGCGGGCTCTCCTGCAGCGCGCCGGCGCAGTTCACCACCGCGTCCACGCCTCCCAACAGGGGGGCCCAAGCCGCCGGCTCGTCCATGTCGCGCAGGTCGAGCCGCGTCCACGAGGCGTAGGGCATGCGGCGCGCCGCCGGGCCGACCTCGCGCCCGGCGCCGACCAGCGCGCACCCCTGGCGATGCAGCCTGGCCATGACGTAGCCGCCGATCAGGCCGTAGCCGCCGATGACCAGCACTCGCATGCCGTTCGCCCCCCGGCGCTAGGGCCCTAACGCTTGTCGGCCAGGGCCGCCGCCTCCCACTCGCGGAACTCCGGCGTCTCGAGCAGCGTCTCGGCGTAGGCGCCGCCGGCGCCCGGGTCGCCGTAGTCGCTGAGGTGAATGCCGTAGCTGCGCAGGCGCGTGGCGACCGGCGTGAAGAAGGCGTCGGCGATCGACCAGGCGCCGAACAGGAACGGGCCGCCGGCGCCGAAACGGGTGCGCAGGTCGTTCCAGAGCGCGGCGATGCGCCGAAGCTCGATCTGGGTCATCTCCGAGAGGTCGGCCTTGGTCGAGAGGCTGAGGTCCATCGGGCATTCGCCGCGCAGCGAGGGGAAGCCGGAATGCATCTCGGCCGCGGCCGAACGCGCCACCGCGCGTGCGACCAGGTCGGCCGGCCAGAGGCGCCGATCCGGGAACCGGTCGGCGAGGTACTCGCAGATGGCGATCGAGTCCCACACGGTCACGTCGCCGTCCTTCAGCACCGGGACATGCCCGGTGGGCGAGCCGGCCGCGACGGCCTCGGCCTGGGTCTGCGGGCGTCGCAGTCGGATTTGCGTTTCGGTGAACGGCTCGCCGCTGCGCTTCAACGCAAGCCAGGCGCGCATCGACCAGGTGGACCAGAGCTTATCGCCGATCAGGATTTCCATGCCGCGTCTCCTTGGCGCGAGCGCCCCTTGGCGGCAAGCCCAAACCGGGCTCTAGTCGCCGGCGAGGTCCGGATGAGCGCGCAAAGCCGCGCGCGGGCTCGTGTTTGGGGGGAACGCCTTAGATGACCGACGCCGCGCTGTCGGCCGACGCCGCCGGTATCACGCCGCTCAGGGCCGGGGTGCGCCGCTACGTGCTGGCGCTGCTCACCATCGCCTATACGTTGAGCTTCCTCGACCGGCAGATGCTCTCGATCCTCGTCGAGCCGATCGAGACGGACTTGCGCATCTCCGACGCGGCGATGGGCCTCCTGACCGGCCCGGTGTTCGTGATTTTCTACACCTTCCTCGGCATCCCGATCGCCTGGATCGCCGACCGCTGGAGCCGCCCGGCAATCGTGGCGGTGGCTCTGACGGTCTGGAGCGTCTTCACCGCGCTCTGCGGAGCGGCGAGCGGGTTCGTGGTGCTGGCCTTCGCGCGTCTGGGCGTGGGCTTCGGCGAGGCTGGCTGCAACCCGTCGGCCCATTCGCTCATCGCCGACATCTCGACGCCGCAACAGCGCGGGTCGGGGCTGTCGTTCTACTCGCTGGGGGTGCCCATCGGGACGCTGCTTGGTCTGGCAGTCGGCGGCCTGATCGCCGACATCGGGCCGCACGGATGGCGGGTGGCCTTCCTGGCCGCGGCGACGCCCGGGATCATCCTCGCGCTCGTCTTCGCGCTGACCGTCAGGGAAGCCAGGCCCGCGCGGGGGCTGGGCGGGGCGCCGCTTTCGGCCGCCATCGCGCAGCCGTTCAGCGATTTCGCCGACACGCTTGGCGCGCTTCGGGGCAAGCCGACCTTCTGGTTCATGGCCCTGGCCAGCGGCTTCTCGGCCTTCGTCGGCTATGCCCACCTCTTCTTCACCGCTTCGTTCTTCCTGCGCTGCCATCCGGCCGATATCGCCGCGGTCGCCGCGACGCTGGGGCTGAAGTCGAAGGGGTTCCTCGGCCCGGCGCTCGGGCTGATGATCGGCGTCGGCGGCTTCACCGGCACGCTGATCGGCGGCTGGATCGCCGATCGCGCCGCCGCGCGCGACCGGCGCGCGTTTGCGACCATCCCCGGCGCCACGGCGATCCTGGTGGTCCCGCTCTACTTCGTGATCTTCACCATCCCGAACACGCTGCTGGCCCTCGCCCTCGTCTTCATCCCGAGCGTCGTCTCGACCATCTGGTACGGCGCGGTCTATTCGACGGGGCAGAGCGTGGTCGCCCCGCACCGCCGGGCGACGGCGGCGGCGCTGCTCCTGCTCATCCTCAACCTCATCGGCCTTGGCCTCGGACCGCCGTTCCTGGGCGCCGCCAGCGATTTCCTCGCCAAGACGGAACACCTGGGCGCGGCCGAGGGCCTGCGCTGGGCGATGATCGTCACCGGCTGCTTCAGTCTCGTCTGCGGCGGCTTCTTCTTCGCCGCCCGCGGCCGGCTGCAGGCCGACGTGGTGAGCTAGCACCGCTGGCATTTGCGCGGCGCCCGGCTAGGGTGGGCCGAGCGACCCGGGAGGGATCATGACCGCGACCGTTGCGCCCGAGGCCGCCAGCGCGGATGCGAAGCCGCTGTTCAGCCAGGCCTATTCGCGCTGGGTCGTGATCCTTCTGATGTTGGTCTACACGTCGAACTTCATCGACCGGACCATCGTCGGCATCCTCAACCAGCCGATCAAGGTCGACCTGAAGATCAGCGACGCTGAGATCGGCCTCCTGAACGGGCCGGCGTTCGCGCTGCTCTACACCATCCTCGGCATACCCATCGCCCGGCTGGCCGAGCGCTACAACCGGGTGATCATCATCTCGGTCTGCCTCACCATCTGGTCTCTCATGACGGCGCTCTGCGGCGCGGCGGCCAATTTCGCGCTCCTCTTGCTCTGCCGGGTCGGCGTCGGCATCGGCGAGGCGGGCTGCTCTCCCTCGGCGCAGTCGCTGATCAGCGACTACTACGCGCCGGACAAGCGGGCGACGGCGCTCTCCGCCTACTCGTTTGGCATCCCGCTCGGCGGCATGCTGGGCGCGATCTCCGGCGGCCTCCTGGCGCAGACCCTCGGCTGGCGGCTGGCGTTCGTCATCGTGGGGCTGCCCGGCATCCTGCTGGCGCTGATCGCCTTCCTGACCGTCAAGGAGCCGCCGCGCGGCTACTCCGAGCCGGCCACGTCGTTGGCGGCGACCCCGCCGCCCTCGCTGGTCGCCGTGGCCAAGCGCATGTGGTCCAACCCGTCGTTCCGCCACATGACCGCCGGGGTCACGCTGGTTTCCTTCGCCGGCTACGGCATCGGCGCCTTCGGCAGCCCCTACTTCATCCGCCGCTTCGGGCTCTCCTACGCCGAGGTCGGCGTCATCTTCGGCCTGATCGGCGGATTCTCGGCCGGCGCCGGCACGCTGCTCGGCGGCTGGGTCGCCGACCGCATCGGCAAAAGCGACTGGCGCTGGTACGCCTGGACGCCGGCGATCGGGGTCGGGATCGCCGCCCCCTTCTTCCTGTCGATCTATCTGGTCCCCAACTGGGCGGCGGCCGCGGTGCTGGCGCTCTTCCCCGGCGCCTTCGCCTATATGTACCTCGGCCCGACCTGGGGCGTGCTGCACAACCTGGTCGAGCCGCGCGCACGGGCGTCGGCGACGGCGCTGCTCTTCTTCGTGCTCAACCTCATCGCGCTCGGCGGCGGGCCGATCTTCACCGGCCTCGCCATCGACATCATCGGCAAGCGCCTCTTCGCCGCCCACGGCTTCGGCGACTTCCTACGCGCCTGCCCGGGCGGGGTCGCGGTGGATCACGCGCTGGCGCACGCATGTTCGAGCACGCTCGCCGAGGCGACCCAGCTCGGCATCATCGTGACCATGATCGCGTATGTGTGGGGCGCGCTGCACTACGTGCTGGCCGCGCGCACGATCCGCGCCGACATGGCGGCGGCCGCGACGGCTGCATGAGCGCCGGCGACTACACCGTGCGCATCGCGGGCGCCGCCGACGCCGACGCGGTCATGGCGGTTCTGCAGCTCGCTTTCGCGACCGACCCGCCGATGCGCTACATCTTCAAGCAGCCGCAGGCGTACGCCGCCGGCTTCCGCCGGTTCGCCGAGGCGACCGGCGTCGCCTCGCTGAAGGCCGGTGCGGCCTGGTTGGCGGAGGACGGCGCCGCGGCCGCGATCTGGCTCCCGCCGGGCGTCGAGGGCGATCGCGCCGCGGTCGGGCCGCTGGTGCAGGAGTTCGCGCCGCCGGAGCGCCTGCCGGTGTTGGCGAAGGTCGGCGAGGCGATGAGCCGGGTCGGCGAGACCTTGCGCCAGGCCCATGGCGACGCGCCGCACTGGTATCTCTCCATGATCGGCGTGGACCCGATGCGGCAGGGGAGGGGACTGGGCTCGGCGCTCCTCGAAGCAGGCCTGGGCCGGTGCGACGCCGAGGGGACCATGGCCTACCTCGAGAGCTCGAACCTCAAGAACGTGCCCCTTTACGAGCGGTACGGCTTCGAGGCGATGGAGGTGATCCAGCCCGGCGACTTCCCGCCGCTCACGCCGATGCTGAGGCCCGCGCGGCGCTAGCGCTCCTGCTTGGCGATCCTCCGCCGCCCAGGGGGAGGACCTTCGAACGGGTCGCGCGGGTCCGGAGGTCAGCCAGCCGACACGCTGGTGCGTTCAGCTCGCCGCCGCGGTCTTTGGCTGACGCACCTGCGCCATGATGGCGAGCGGACGGCCCTCCGGATCGTCG